>NZ_NGFN01000116.1 GCF_002148965.1 Streptomyces swartbergensis
CCCCCACCCACGGGCGCCGACCGCCCATCCCCAGCGCCCCGGCCCGCCGACCCCACATCGACGATCATCAGCACCGGCGTCCGCGTCACCACCGCCGCGCCACCCGCGTCCTGGACGCGCCGTACATCCGCGTCGATCAGCACGGCGGTCGGAGCGACATGGTCGCCCCGGACCTTCGGCCGGGTGAGCCGGGGGTCGGAGGTGACCTCGACCTCGGCGGTCACCGGCGCGTACTCCCGCGCCAGACCGGGCACGGGCCCCCGGCGCAGATCCGCCCCGTGCAGCCCGGCCGAGGCGGCAGCCGCGGCCACGCACAGCAGCACGGCGGCGGCCGACGCCCGCGGCCAGGAGGCCCACCCTGCTCGCCGGGTCAGTGGCAGCAGGCCGACGGCGGCCAGACAGCCGGCCACGATGCCCAGGACCCACGCCGGCGACGCGTCCAGCACCAGCGCCGCGGTGCCCCAGGCCGCGAGGGCGGGTGGGACGAGCCGTAGGTCCGTGGGTCCTTCCTGCCGCGGACGGGCGCTGCCCAGCCGCTTGCCGGAGGAGGCGTGCACGGACGCCCGGGCGCGAGAGGCGGACCCGGCGCGAGGGGCCGACCCGGCGCGAGGGGCCGACCCGGCGGTGAAGGCCTCGGGTGCCGCCTCGTCCCGCCGCGCCGGCAGCTCGGGCGCCCCGCTCATGGCTGTACGAGATTCCGCAGATCGGCGAAGCGGCGGTCGCCGATGCCGTTCACGTCGCGCAGTTCGTCCACGGAACGGAAACCTCCGTGCTGCGTGCGGTAGTCGATGATGTGCTGCGCCAGCACCGGGCCGACACCCGGCAACGTGTCGAGCTGGTCGGCGGTGGCCGTGTTGAGGGAGACGGGAGCCCCCGGCAGCACGCCGCCCGCCGCCGCACCGGCCGTGCCTCCGGCAGCCGCACCGCCCGTCCCGGTCCCCGCGGCCGGAGCCGGTCCGCCCACGATCACCTGCTCGCCGTCCACGAGGAACCGGGCGCGGTTGAGGCCGTCGGTCTTCGTGCCGGGCTTCACCCCGCCCGCCGCGCGCAGCGCGTCCGCGACACGCGAGCCGGCCGGCAGCCGGTGGATCCCGGGTTCGCGGACCTTGCCGCCGACGTCCACGACGATCTCGGCCACCCCGGACGCACCTGTCGCCTTCGCCGCCCCTGCAGGCGCGCCCGCTGCGCGTTCCGGCTCTGCCGGTCCGCTTGGCTCCGGCTCCCCGTACGGTGCCGCCGCTCGCACCACCTCGGGCGGCCGTACGGACTGGGTCCGGCCCGCCCAGAAGTGCTGAACGGCGAACACCGCGGCGACGAAGAGCACCACCGTCAGCGCGAGCACGCTCCGCCGCTCCAGGCCGCACCTCGCCTGCAACCACACGGGCATGCGCTCCCGCACCGCGAGCCCGGCCCGCTCCCGCCAGACCCCTTCCCCAGGACGACCGTCCCCGCCGACTGTCCCGGCGCCCGCCCCACCGTCGACACCGACGGGGACACGCACAGACGCCACATCGACATCCACATCGGCATCCACACCGGCATCCACACCGGCTTCCGCAGCGGCATCCACACCGGCTTCCGCAGCGGTCACCGGCCTTCCCGGCCCGTGCCGAGTAGGTCCTGCGGCGACCGTCTCCTCGGGCGGGCCATGGCCCGACTCCCGCCGCTCCCCGCCCCGTTCGGCATGCTCGCCGAACAGCACCTCCGCGCGCCGGCGGAGTTCCTCCGCCTCGGCATGTCGGTGCCGTGCCCGGCCGCGTGCGGCAGGCCGGTGACGGCGGTGACGGATGCGGCCGTCGGACGCCGGTCCACGGCCCGGCCCGCTGGTCGCAGTCGCTGTGCGTGAAGGTGATCGAAGTGCCATGCGACGAGGATCGGCCACCTCGGCACACTCGCGATGATCTTGGTCAATTCCCGGGGACAACGGCCGGCTTGTGGATAACCCGGCCACCCACACGGGTGATCAGAGCCCGCTGTAACCGTTCACTGCGGCGAAACCACGACCCCCAGCAACCCGGGCCCGGTGTGCGCCCCGATCACCGCCCCGACCTCGCTGACATGCAGATCGGCAAGCCCGGACACTCGTGCCCGCAACCGGTCGGCGAGGGCCGACGCCCGGTCCGGGGCGGCCAGATGGTGGACGGCCACGTCGACCTGGGCGCTGCCCGCGCGCTCGGCCGCGATCTCCTCGAGGCGGGCGATGGCCTTCGACGCGGTCCGCACCTTCTCCAGCGGTTGGATACGGCCGTCGGCCAGTTGCAGCAGCGGCTTCACCGCGAGCGCCGAGCCCAGCAGGGCCTGCGCGGCACCGATACGGCCGCCGCGGCGCAGGTAGTCGAGGGTGTCGACGTAGAAGTAGGCGGACGTGCCCGCGGCCCGCTTCTCCGCGGCTGTGACGGCCTCGTCCACCGTGCCGCCCGACTCCGCGGTCTGGGCAGCGGCGAGCGCGCAGAAGCCGAGCGCCATCGCGATCATGCCGGTGTCCACCACCCGCACCGGCACCGGCGCCTGCCGCGCGGCGACGACGGCCGCGTCGTACGTACCGGAGAGCTCGGCGGAGAGGTGGAGGGAGACGATGCCGGTGGCGCCGGACTCGGCGACCTTGCGGTACGTCTCCTCGAAGAGGGCGGGGCTGGGCCGCGAGGTCGTCACCGAGCGCCGCTTCTGCAAAGCCTGGGCGAGGGCGCGAGTCGAGATCTCGGTGCCCTCCTCCAGCGCCCGGTCGCCGAGGACGACGGTCAGAGGTACCGCTGTGATGCCGTGACGCTCCATCGTCCGGGCCGGCAGGTAGGCCGTTGAATCGGTGACGATCGCGACATGGCGGGACATGAGCTGGAGGTTACCTGCCGTAGTGCCCGTGTGGCAGCCCGGCCCCCGTGCCCTGTGACGCGAGTGGCGGGATCAAGTGGTGCTCTCGGGGCGGGGCTTCTTCTGCCAGGGGTAAGTGGGGCGCGGTCCCGGCGGGGTGATGGCGGGCCGTGCCGGCTCGCCCGCCGGGCTCGACTGCGGGGTCTCCGGCCAGGTCTGCCCGGCCGTTGCGGCATCGGCGGCGGGTGCCTCGGGCCACGGCCTCGCGGCGGGCTGCGGCTCCGGAGGGGAGGCGGGCTGGGACTCCGGCGTCGTCGTCCAGTGCCGTAGCGCGCCGGCCTCCATGTGGATCTGGGCGCTGAGTGTGTCCAGGTCGTCCTCCGCGAAGCGGTGGGCGCGGTCGCGGGCCGCCCAGCGCAGGGCGTCCGCCGACTGTGTGATGCGTTCGGTGCGCTCGCGCAGCTCGGGCAGCCGCTCGCCGAGCGCGCCGCGGTCGGGCTCGGACTCCAGGCGCTTGAGCTCGTCGTCCAGCTCGTGCCCGTGCGCACTGAGCCGTTCGAAGAGGCCGATGGACTCCTTCAGGGACTCGTCCTCCGCGACGGCCGCGTGCAGCGCGTCCTGGGTGGCACGCATGGAGGTGCGCAGTCTCAGCCGGAGTTGGGCGAGCTCGCCCGCGGCGCCCGGCTGGGCGAAGGACTTGGCCCGCAGGGTGTGGTCCTCGACCGTGCGGCGGGCCTGCGTGATGCCGCGGTCCACGCCGCGCTTGGCGGCGCCGACCACCTTCACCGTGGCGTACACACCGAGCCCGAGAAAGAGCACGAAGAGCAGAGCGAATACTGCGATCACTGCGTCCACCGGCTCCTCCTCAGGGCTTCTCGGCACATCTCACGCGCTCTTCAACGGTAAACGCAACAGGCAGGCCCGGAGTTCCAGAAAAACCCCGAACCTGCCCGTAGGGGACCACCCGGAGAGCGGTCCGCGGTGTCTGGCGGCTACGCCGGAACGATGTTCACCAGCTTCGGCGCCCGCACGATCACCTTCCGGATCCCGGCCCCGCCCAGCGCGGCGACGACCTTCTCGTCGGCCAGCGCGGCCTTCTCCAGCTCGTCCTCGGAGATCGACGGCGAGACCTCCAGCCGCGCCTTCACCTTGCCCTTGACCTGCACGACGCAGGTCACGGTCTCGTCGACCACGTACGCCGGGTCGGCCACCGGGAAGTCCTGGTACACCACGGAGTCCTCGTGCCCCAGCTTGCGCCACAGCTCCTCGGCGATGTGCGGGGCCAGCGGCGCGACCATCAGCACCAGCGGCTCGGCCACGGAGCGCGGCACCGGGCCGCCCGCCTTGGTCAGGTGGTTGTTCAGCTCGGTGACCTTGGCGATGGCGGTGTTGAACCGCATGCCCTCCAGGTCCCCGCGCACGCCGTCGATCGCCTTGTGCAGGGCGCGCAGCGTCTCCTCGTCCGGCTCGGCGTCGACGACGGTGACCTCGCCGGTCGCCTCGTCGACGATGTTGCGCCACAGCCGCTGGAGCAGCCGGAACTGGCCCACCACCGCGCGCGTGTCCCAGGGCCGGGAGACGTCCAGCGGTCCCATCGCCATCTCGTACAGACGCAGTGTGTCGGCGCCGTACTCATCGCAGATCTCGTCCGGAGTGACCGCGTTCTTCAGGGACTTGCCCATCTTGCCCAGCAGCCGGGAGACCTTCTCGCCCTGGTAGTAGTACGCGCCGTCGCGCTCCTCGACCTCGGCGGCCGGCACCGCGATGCCACGGCTGTCGCGGTACACGTAGGCCTGGATCATGCCCTGGTTGAACAGCTTGTGGAACGGCTCGGCCGAGGAGACGTGCCCCAGGTCGTACAGGACCTTGGACCAGAAGCGCGCGTACAGCAGGTGCAGCACGGCGTGCTCGGCGCCGCCGACGTACAGGTCGACACCGCCGTGCGGCTGCCCCTCGCGCGGGCCCATCCAGTACTGCTCGATCTCCGGGTCGACCAGCTTCTCGCTGTTGTGCGGGTCCAGGTAACGCACTTCGTACCAGCAGGAACCGGCCCAGTTGGGCATGGTGTTGGTCTCACGCCGGTACTTCTTCGGGCCGTCACCCAGGTCCAGCGTGACGTTGACCCAGTCCTCGTTGCGGGACAGCGGCGTCTCGGGCTCGGTGTCGGCGTCGTCCGGGTCGAAGGTGCGCGGCGAGTAGTCCTCGACCTCGGGCAGTTCCAGGGGCAGCATCGACTCGGGCAGCGCGTGGGCGATGCCCTCCTCGTCGTAGACGATCGGGAAGGGCTCGCCCCAGTAGCGCTGCCGGCTGAACAGCCAGTCGCGCAGCCGGAAGTTGACGGTGCCCTCGCCGATGCCCTTGCTTTCCAGCCACTCGGTGATGCGCGCCTTGGCGTCGACGACGCCCAGGCCGTCCAGGGAGACGCCCTCCCCCGTGGAGTTGACGATCTTGGCGTCGTACGACACGAAGGCGGCGTCCCACGTCGAGGTGTCGGTGCCGCGGCCGTCGGCCGGCTCGACGACGCAGTTGATCGGCAGCTCGAAGGCGCGCGCGAACTCGAAGTCACGCGTGTCGTGTGCCGGGACCGCCATGATCGCGCCGGTGCCGTAGCCCATCAGCACGTAGTCGGCGATGAAGACCGGGATCTGCTCGCCGTTGACCGGGTTGGTCGCGTACGCGCCGATGAAGACGCCGGTCTTGTCCTTGGCCTCGGCCTGCCGCTCCACGTCGGACTTGGACGCGGCCTGGGCGCGGTAGGCGGCGACGGCCTCCCCGGGGGTCGCGTGGCCGCCGGTCCACACCTCGTGGGTGCCCTCCGGCCAGGCGGCCGGGGTGAACTTCTCGACCAGCGGGTGCTCGGGCGCCAGCACCATGTAGGTCGCGCCGAACAGCGTGTCCGGGCGGGTGGTGAAGACGGTGATGCGCTCGCCGTCGATCGGGAAGTCGACGCGGGCGCCCTCGGAGCGGCCGATCCAGTTGCGCTGCTGCAGCTTGATGGCCTCGGGCCAGTCCAGCGCGTCCAGGTCCTCCAGCAGCCGGTCGGCGTAGGCGGTGATGCGCATGTTCCACTGGCGCAGCTTTGCCTTGAAGACCGGGAAGTTGCCGCGCTCGGAGCGGCCGTCGGCGGTGACCTCCTCGTTGGCCAGCACGGTGCCCAGGCCGGGGCACCAGTTGACCGGCGCGTCGGAGGCGTAAGCCAGCCGGAACTCGCCCAGGACGTCGGCCTTCTCGGCGGCGCTCAGGTCGCTCCACGCGCGCGTGTGCCCGGGAACGGGCCGCTCACCCGACTCGAACTGGGCGACCAGCTCGGAGATCGGGCGGGCCTTCCCGGCCTCGTGGTCGTACCAGGAGTTGAAGATCTGCAGGAAGATCCACTGGGTCCACTTGTAGTAGTCCGGGTCGATCGTGGCGAACGACCGGCGGTTGTCGTGGCCCAGGCCCAGCCGGCGCAGCTGGGACTTCATGTTCTCCATGTTGGCTTCGGTGGACACGCGCGGGTGCGTTCCCGTCTGCACCGCGTACTGCTCGGCGGGCAGGCCGAAGGCGTCGAAGCCCAGGGTGTGCAGGACGTTGTGTCCGGTCATGCGCTGGAAGCGCGCGTACACGTCCGTGGCGATGTAGCCCAGCGGGTGGCCGACGTGCAGGCCCGCACCCGACGGGTACGGGAACATGTCCATGACGAACTTCTTGGGCTTGGCGACGGTCTCCTGGTCGCCCGCCAGGTCACCCTTCGGGTTGGGCGCGCCGTAGGTGCCGTCGGCGTCCCAGAAGTCCTGCCAGCGTGCCTCGATCTCGGCAGCCATGGCGGCCGTGTAGCGGTGCGGCGCTGCCACCTCGGAGGCGGCAGCGGGGTTCGTCTCGCTCATGATCCTCAAAGCTCCATCGATCGTCTCTGCCTGCGGCTGTGTGGTTCGAGAAACGAAAAATCCCCTCGCACAGGAGGGGACGCCGCGCCGATTCCGGCCACTCGACTCGTCCGGTGGCCGGGACTGATCAGCGCGGCCCGCTAAGCAGAAGGCGTACGGCACGCATGGCGTTAGGGTACCGCAGGCCCCCAGCGCGCCGCGACGCGCTTCCGAGGGGCCGTCTCGGTGCCCGAATAGCTGAGCCAGGGTCAAAGGTTACTTCGCGTAACAGTCACTAAGGGACATCACAACAACCACATTGTCCTTTGATAACAACGCAATAACTCAAACCTGATACCCATCGGTATGGCTCCGTTTAGAGTGCGGCAGCGGGACCGCTTTCCCGAACCGCTCGGAGTTGCCCCCATGAACCCTCATCGCAGTACCCCCTCGCTCCACCCGGTCGCCGGGACGCGGGGAGGCCGGTCGTGAACCCCAACGACTCCACGGCAGACGACTCCTTCGCCGAGTTCCTCAACTTCGGCGCGGGCGTGCTGTCCCTGGTATGCCTGACCTGCTCGGTGATCTGGGGCCTGGTCGCCCAGGACCGGATCCTCCTCGACGCCCGCAGGCGCATCCTGGCGCAGGCCGTGCACCGGACCACGGCCGTCGCCTCGATCGCCTTCCTGCTGGTGCACATCGGAGTGAAGCTGGCGCTGTCCCACACCTCGTGGATCGCCGCGGTGATCCCCTTCGGGCTGCTGTTCACCGACGAAGAGGTGGTAGCGGGCAGGTCCTTCCTGATCGGCCTGGGCACCCTGGCCGGCATGCTCATGATCTTCGTGGGCATCACGGGCATGCTGCGCAACCGCTTCGCGTCCCCGGCGCCCGTCGCGGCCCGCTGGCGCGCCATGCACATGCTGGCCTACCCGGCCTGGTGCGCCGCACTGGTCCACGGCCTCTACGCGGGTCGCCAAGCCAAGCCGATCTTCGTCGTCCTGTACTGCCTGTCCCTGGTCGGCGTGGCCGGAGCCCTCGCCCTGCGCGCCGCTCCGCGCCCGGTCAAGCGCAAGGTCGCCGACAAGTTCGCCCAGTTCATCGGGCCCGGGGACGGGCTGGGTCGCAGGGACCTGGAGGAGAGCCGGGCCCGGGCGGGCACCGGCTCCGCGCTGCCCGGCTACGAGGGCCGGGACATGCCCGCGGGGGCCATGGCCTCCTCGTCGGGGCCGCGGTACGAGAAGGCGGAGCGCCCCACCCCCCAGGAGTCCACGAGCGGCTTCGCCGCGGCCTACCGGGCCGTCTCGAGCCCGCCCCTGGGCCAGCAGGCGTTCGCGCCGGGGYCGACCGACCGCATGGAACTGCCGCTGGACATGCAGCCCACGCAGACCATCCCGACCGTGGACGGCCCCTCCAGCACCTCGGGCAACTGGCCGATCCCGTCCCCGCCGCCGGTCGGCGAGGCCCCGCCGTCGGCCTACGACCCACTCCAGGACACGGGCTTCAACATCCCGCCCTACGACCCTCTGCAGGACACCGGTCAAAGCATCCCGGCCTATGACAATCCAGGCGCCTCCGGCTATGGATCGAGTGACGTGTACGACACGGGTGAGACGAACGCCGTCTACGACACGTACTACCCGAACGACACGTACAACAGCGGTCCCGCCACTGAAACACTGCCCGGTGCGTCCTACGACTTCGACGCACCGGGATCGGGCGAACCTTGGAACACGCCTTCCGGAGGCTTTAAGTGAACGAGGCTTTGCCTGACGTACCCGAAGTCCGCGTTGTCGGCCTTCCCCAGCTCACGTCCGGCTTCGACCTTGTCGATCGGCTCGATCTGCCCATGCACCTGAAGGTGCACGGGCCACTCGAGCCGATGGGCGGCGAGCAGCTCGCGCAACTCGCCGAACGCATCAACCTGAAGGGCCGCGGCGGCGCGGGCTTCCCCTTCCACAAGAAGCTGCGCTCGGTCGCCGAGGCCGCGATCAAACGCGGCGTCCGGCCGGTCGTCGTCGTGAACGGAAGCGAGGACGAGCCGGCCTGCCGCAAGGACACGGTGCTGATCAACCGTGCTCCCCATCTGATCCTGGACGGCGCACTGCTGTGCGCGGAGGCGCTGGGTGCCCGCACGCTCGTGGTGGGGGTCACCCGTGAGTCCACACAGCGCTCCATGGAGGCCGCGCTGGCCGAACGCGGCCTCAGCAACGGCCGCAGATCGGCACTCCGGGCGCGCGTGCAGCGCAACCCGGTCCGCATGGTCACCGGCGCCGCCGCGTCGCTGATCCGCTCGATCGACGGCGGCCCGGCAGTCCCGCCGGGCCGCAAGGTCAGCGCCTCGCAGAACGGCGTCGGCGGCGCGCCCACGCTGCTGTCCAACGCCGAGACCTTCGCCCAGCTCGCGATCGCCGCCCGCATCGGCCCGGAGCGCTACGGCAACACCGGCCTGTACGACGAGCCGGGCACCGTCATGCTCACGGTCTCCGGGGCGGTCGCCCGCCCCATGGTGATCGAGGTCCCGACGGGCGTGCCGCTGCGGTACGTCCTCCAGCTCGCCGGCGCCCCGCCGGTGCCGCAGGGCGTGCTCACCGGCGGCTACCACGGCAAGTGGATCGACGCGGCGACGGTCAACGAGGCGATCGTCTCCCGCAACTCCCTGGACGCGGTGGGCGGCGCGCTCGGCGCCGGCGCGATCCTGCCGATCACTCAGGAGACGTGCCCGCTGGGCGAGTCACTGCGTGTCGCCCAGTGGCTGGCGGAGGAGAGCGCGGGCCAGTGCGGTCCCTGCTACCTCGGTCTGCCGGCCGCGGCGCGCGGCCTGGAGGACATCCTCAACGGCGGCGGACCGGCCGCCCTGGAAGCCCTCAAGCAGGTCGCCAAGAACGTGAAGCGGCGCGGCGCGTGCTCGCACCCGGACGGCTCCGCGATGTTCATCGAGTCGACCATCAAGGCGTTCACGGACGACCTGGCCGCCCATGTCCTCGGAAACGGCTGCGGACGGCCCGTGGAGGGCGTTCTGCCGCTCTTCGAGGGCGGCAGGGCCCCTACGGGCATCCCGGGCGGCGGCGAGTCCGAGGAGAACGGCCCCAGCCGTCAGAAGATCTACGTCGACTGGACGCTGTGTCGGGGCCACGGCCTGTGCGCGGACATCCTCCCCGAGGTGTTCCAGCTCGGCGCCGACGGCTTCCCGACCGTGGCGCAGGCGCAGGTGCCGCGGTACGCCGAGGCCAAGGCTCTACGCGCGGTGCGCCGCTGCCCGGCACTGGCCCTGCGCATCGAGGAGGACACGCGCGCTCAGGGCGGCGCGCCGTCCCGCAACCTCCCTGTCCTGTCCCAGGGCCGCGGCCGCCGCGCTCTCGGCCGCTGAGCACACGTACGGCGGGCTTCCCCCGGGGGAGCCCGCCGTACGCGCACACGGACACCGCGCACGAAGAAGGCGGGCCATCCGATCGGATGGCCCGCCTTCTCATCTGCTGTGGAGCTAAGGAGAATTGAACTCCTGACCTCCTGCATGCCATGCAGGCGCTCTACCAACTGAGCTATAGCCCCTTGCTGCGTCGCTCCGGGTTTCCCCGGCGGCGACGCCAACTTTACTGGTCCACCGGGCCCAACACCAAATCGATTTCGCCTCGTACGGGGATGCCCGCTATGTCGGATTCATACCGACCTTGCGGGCTCTACGCCGTGACGAACGAATAGAACCGCTTGAGCGTGCAGTGCTCCTCCAGAAGCCGGCCGTAGATCGGCTCGCCCTCCAGCTCGCGGTACGTCTCGATCGGGTCGCCCTTTATGATCAGCGCCCGTGCGCACTCCTCGCACCAGTACTGGTAGTCGGGATTGATCGGCTCCATGTCGCGGACGATCGGAGTCCCGCTGCCGCACCAGTCGCATTTCCTCCTGTGTGCACCCATCGATCAGCTCCAGCTGTGGCCGCAGGCCGTGCACACGTAGGAGATCCCGCCGTTGTCGCCGAGCATCTGGGCCACGTGCGCGGATCCGCAGGAAGGGCAGCTGAGGCGGGTCGACATATCCCGTGTCAATGCTGCTCCGAGGAGGTGGTCGACCTCCTGGATGCTCGCAGGCATCGCTACTCCCTCCCGTCGGGCCGCGCCCCCTTCCGGCCGTTTGATTCTGCCACGGCCGGAGCAATACGGTCAGCGACGCCTCAGTACCAGTCCGGACACGGCAGGCG
Organism: Streptomyces swartbergensis; assembly: GCF_002148965.1. GTDB lineage: Bacteria > Actinomycetota > Actinomycetes > Streptomycetales > Streptomycetaceae > Streptomyces > Streptomyces swartbergensis. The sequence continues at coordinate 10,846 of NZ_NGFN01000116.1, forward strand.
TCGTGGCCGTAGAGGTATACGCCTCAGCGGGCCCGAGTGACTCAACCCGGGGCACGAAAAATCCCGCCCCCCTGGACGGGAGCGGGATCTTGACGTGGAGCTAAGGAGAATTGAACTCCTGACCTCCTGCATGCCATGCAGGCGCTCTACCAACTGAGCTATAGCCCCTCTTGTTCCTTCCCGGCGGGCCGGGCGAACAAGAAGAACTTTAGCCTGCGACCTGCCGGAAAGTGAAATCCGGGTCAGTCGTCGTCGCCGAGCACCGGTTCCGGCAGCGTGCCGGCGTTGTGCTCCAGCAGGCGCCAGCCGCGGGCGCCTTCGCCGAGGACGGACCAGCAGCAGTTGGAGAGTCCGCCGAGGCTCTCCCAGTGGTGGGGATCCAGGGCGAGGAGGCGGCCGATGGTGGTGCGGATGGTGCCGCCGTGACTGACCACGACGAGCGTGCCGTCCTCGGGGAGCTTCTCGGCGTGCCGCAGCACCACGGGGGCGGCGCGGTCGGCGACCTCGGTCTCCAGTTCCCCACCACCGCGGCGCACCGGCTCGCCGCGCTTCCACGCGGCGTACTCCTCGCCGTGCCGGGCGATGATCTCTTCGTGCGTCAGGCCCTGCCAGGCACCGGCGTAGGTCTCGCGCAGCGCCTCATCGTGGGTCACCTCGAGGCCGGTGAGCGCGGCGAGCTCGGCGGCCGTGTTCGCGGCCCGCTTCAGGTCGGAGGCGACGATCGCGGCCGGCTTCAGGCCGACGAGCAGCCGGGCGGCGCGGCGGGCCTGGGCGACGCCGGTCTCGGTGAGCTCGACGTCCGTGGTGCCCTGGAAGCGGCGCTCCACGTTCCACGCGGTCTGGCCGTGCCGCCAGAGGATGATGCGGCGACCCCGGCCCTTGCCGGTGGACGCCTCACTGAAGGAGGTCACCGCCAGTCACCCTCCAGCTCCGCCGCCTCCTCGGCCGCTCGCAGCTTGGCGTGCTCCTCGGCCTTGCCGCGGGTGGCCTTGGCGTCCTCGGGCAGCTCCAGCTCGGGGCAGTCCTTCCACAGCCGCTCCAGGGCGTAGAAGACGCGCTCCTCGCTGTGCTGGACGTGGACGACGATGTCGACGTAGTCGAGCAGCACCCAGCGAGCCTCGCGGTCGCCCTCGCGGCGCACCGGCTTGGCGCCGAGCTCCTTGTTGAGGCGCTCCTCGATCTCGTCGACGATCGACTTGACCTGGCGGTCGTTGGGAGCGGAGGCCAGCAGGAAGGCGTCCGTGATGGACAGCACGTCACTGACGTCGTAGGCGACGATGTCGTGTGCCAGCTTGTCGGCGGCCGCCTGGGCGGCGGTGTTGATCAGCTCGTGAGAGCGGTCGGTCACGGTCACTACAAGGCTTTCCGTCGGCGGTCACTTGCCCCCAAGGGTCTCACGGACCGCCGTGCGCCCCCCACGCGATTACGGGGACCGGGTGGGGGAGCGCACTCCTGCCGGCTAGTCGGACGACGGCTTGTAGTCCTGGCCGAGGACGACGGCCACGTCGGCGCCCGCGGAGATCCTGCCCTTGGTGACGGAGCCCGCGGGCAGGCCCAGGGTCTTGGCGACCTCCGCCGCGTCGGCCTTGTCGGCGGCGTCGGCGTAGGTGACCTTGGACGTGGCCTGGGCGGAGCCGGGCGTGCCGCCCTCCAGGAAGGTGAAGCCGCCGTTGAGGAGCACGACGCGGGCCTTCTCCGTGTTGTCCTTCACACCGCTGGCGTTCTGGACGGAGACGCTGACGGCGGCGTCCTTGTCGGGGCTCTTGGCGGTGCCGCCGAGGACGTTCTTGACCACTCCCGCGCTCGCCTGGGCGCTGAGCGTGCCGTCGGTCCGGACGGGCAGCAGATCCGTCTTGTAGTCGCCGCCCTTGGCGAGGTCGGAGAGCCCGGCGAGGAAGGTGCCGAGGTCCTTGTCGGTCAGGGACGGGTCCAGGATCTGCGCCAGGGTCTGGATCGTGGTCGTCGCGGCCTGCGGGTCGGAGGACATCTTGCGCAGGACGCCCTGCAGGACCTGCCCGAAGCGCTCCAGCTGGGCGTCCTGGGCCTCGCCGGGGGCGCGGTAGGTGGCGTAGGCGACGGCCATCTTGCCGCTGAGGGTCTGGGCCTTGCCCTTGTTGACCAAGGGGGCCGCGCCCTTCTTCTTGGCGGCGGGGTCGGGGACGTCGGTGTCGGTGTCGACGTCGATGTTGCCGACGAGGTCGACGAGGTTCTGGAGGTAGGGCGTGTCCAGCCGCCAGGTGCCCTGGATGTCGGTGCCGAGGACCGTGTCGAGCGCGTCGCGGGTGCCGTCGGAGCCGTCGTCCTCGACCGACTTGGCGAGCGTCGTCGTGGTGCCGTCGTCGCTGGTCAGGGCGAGGGAGTTGGGCAGCAGGACGGTGGTGCCCCGCTTGGTGGTGGTGTTGTCCACGAGGAGGGCCGTGGCAGTGCCGCCGCCCTTGGTGTCGTGCAGGTGGACGACGATCACGTCGCGCTTCTGGGCGCCCGCGGCCGTCGCGGTGCCCGTCGCGGAGTCGTCGGAGGACAGACCGGGCAGCTTCCCCGCGTACCAGAGGTAACCGACGCCGCCGACCGCGGCGAGCGCCAGGACGACGACCAGGGCGACGATCCGGCTGCGGGCGCGGCGCCGGGCCTCCTCGCGGCGCTCGGTGCGGTTCTCGGTGAACTTCAGCCAGTCGATGACGTCTTCGGAGTTGTCGTCGGGCTCCTCGACGAAGGCGAACTGCTCGGTGTGGTACTCCCGTTCGGGCCGGTCGCGGACTTCCTCGTCGTCGGCCGGGCCCGCCTGCTGCGGGATGTGGGCGGTCTGCTCGGCCACGCGGGGCTGCTGGGCCGTACCGGCGCCGGCCGCGGCCTGACCATAGGGGTCATGAGGCGCGGTGCCGCCCTGGTGCTGCCCGGAGGCGTAGAGGTCGTAGGAACCGTAGGCGGACTGCTGCTGAGTGCCGTAGTCGTACGCGGTCGGGGGCTGCTGCCCGGTCGTGGCGTACGGGTCGTAGCCGTAGCCCTGCTGTTGCTGCTGGGCGTACGGGTCGTACGTCTGCTGCTGGGTCTGGACCTGCCGGTAGACAGGTTGGCCGTACTCGTCGTAGCCGACGAGCTCGTACTGGTCGCCCCCGTACCCCGGGTCGTATCGGTCGTTCACCGGTGCCCCTCTCGGCTCACTCGCCGCGGTACAGCTCGCGCTTGTCGATGTAGCGCACGACTCCGTCCGGCACCAGATACCAGATCGGGTCGCCCTTGGCGACTCTCGCACGGCAGTCCGTGGAGGAGATGGCGAGGGCGGGGACCTCGACGAGGGAGACGCCGCCCGCCGGGAGTCCTGGGTCGTTCAGGTGGTGGCCCGGCCGGGTGACCCCGATGAAGTGCGCGAGGGAGATCAGTTCCTCGCTGTCCCGCCAGGTGAGGATCTGGGCGAGCGCGTCGGCGCCCGTGATGAAGTACAGGTCCGTGTCGGGGTTGAGCGCGCGCAGGTCGCGCAGGGTGTCCACGGTGTAGGTGGGGCCGCCGCGGTCGATGTCGATGCGGCTCACGGAGAACTGCGGGTTCTCGGCGGTAGCGATGACCGTCATCAGGTAGCGGTCCTCGGCCGGGGAGACCTTGCGGTGGGTCTTCTGCCACGGCTGGCCGGTCGGGACGAAGACCACCTCGTCGAGGTGGAACGCCGCGGCGACCTCGCTGGCCGCCACGAGGTGCCCGTGGTGGATCGGGTCGAAGGTGCCGCCCATGACGCCGAGGCGGCGCTTGCCCGGCCGGGGCCGGTCGTTTCCGGGGCCGTCGATCTGGCGGTGCGCCGTGACGGCACGGCGGGGCTCCGAGTGTCGCTCGGTGCCGCTCGCCGTGTCCTGTGCCGGGTCGTGCGGCGTCTCGTTCGCCGGACCGGTAGGCATGTCCTGCTCTCCCATGCGTGCAGACCCTACCGGCCCTGCCTGAGGGCTCCGGCCGCCCCCGGGTTCCCCTGGGCGCCCCGCGCGGGGCGCCCTGCCGGGCTCAGCGGTCGCGGTTGAAGCGGGTAGTGACCCACAGCATCAGCAGCAGGATGAACAGAGCGGCGCCACCGGTGAGGTAGGGGCTGAGGCTCTCGTGGTTTCCGCCGTGCTCCTCGCCCTCGGCGGCGAGGGTGACCAACTGGGCAGCGGTGCTGTGGAAGCTCATCTTCGGCAGGACCTATCGCATGTGGGCGGGTTAAAGACGTCGGCTCATCGTAAGCGGGCGCCCCGACCGCGATCACCCCGACTCCGCCTGTTCGTGACACGGGGGCGGTGCCTGCTCCCGCCCGGCCCGGTCCCGGGGCCCGGCGGGGAACCTTCCCGGTGCCTCAGTCGTCCTTCCGTCTGTAGCCACGCAGCAGGAACCACGCGGTCAGCACACAGCCCAGGATCATCACGATCAGTACGTACCGCAGCATCCCCGGCCCTCCCTGCCGCTCGGCGGCGGTCGCGGCCTCGGCGAGCCAGGCGGCTGCGGGGTGGTGCTCCATGGCGGTGGTCTCCTTCGCTGTACTGCCCGACCACCGTAACTCCGCCTAGGCTGGGCTCTGCCTCGGGGAAGCAAAAGGCCGCACAAGGGGCCGTAAAGGTCACACAGACGCACATGGGGGAAGACATGTCCGACGGCCACGAGCACAACGGGCACGAGAACGTGCCGAGCAGGCAGCGCAGGCGCTTCCCCGGGATCTCCTCGCGTACGTACGAGCATCCGGCCGACCGCTCGGCCCTGGTGGCGCTGCGCAAGCTGAGCGGTTTCGACACGGTGTTCAAGGCGCTCAGCGGCCTGCTGCCCGAGCGCAGTCTGAGGCTGCTGTTCCTGTCCGACTCGGTGCGGGTGTCGGACCAGCAGTTCTCGCACCTGAACGTGATGCTGCGGGACGCCTGCTACATCCTGGACCTGGAGAAGGTCCCGCCGATGTACGTGAACCAGGACCCGCAGCCGAACGCGATGTGCATCGGCCTGGACGAGCCGATCATCGTCGTCACGACGGGGCTCGTCGAACTGCTCGACGAGGAGGAGATGCGGGCGGTCGTCGGGCACGAGGTGGGGCACGCGCTGTCCGGGCACTCGGTCTACCGGACCATCCTGCTGTTCCTGACCAGTCTCGCCGTCCGGGTCGCCTGGATCCCCCTGGGCAACCTCGCGATCATGGCGATCGTGAGCGGGCTGCGCGAGTGGTTCCGCAAGTCGGAGCTGTCCGCCGACCGGGCGGGGCTGCTGGTCGGGCAGGATCTTCAGGCGTCCATGCGGGGTCTGATGAAGATCGCGGGCGGTAACCACCTGCACGAGATGAACGTGGACGCGTTCCTCGCCCAGGCCGAGGAGTACGAGGCCGGGGGTGACCTGCGCGACTCGGTGCTGAAGATCCTGAACGTGCTGCCGCGCTCCCACCCCTTCACCACCGTGCGGGCGGCCGAGCTGAAGAAGTGGGCCGAGTCGCGGGACTACCAGCGGATCATGGACGGCCACTACCCGCGGCGCGACGAGGACAAGGACACCTCGGTCCGGGACTCCTGGCGGGACTCGGCGAACCACTACACGACCCATGTGAAGAACTCCAAGGACCCGCTGATGAAGCTGGTCACCGACCTCGCCGGCGGCGCCGGCGACCTGGGCGACCGCGTCCGCAGGGGCTTCGGCGGCTTCACGAACCCGGCTCAGAAGCCGCCCCGGGGGCCTGAGACGCCGGGCACGTCGGGCTCCCCGGGAGACGACCGGCCGCCGCCGCGCGACGAAAGCTGAGACGCCCGGAGGAGCATCGGGAGGACCACAGCGCCCAGCGCCGGCGGAAGCGCCCTGGACGCCCGGAGCCCGGAGCCCGGAAGCCCGCCCTCACACCCTCGGCTGCGCGCTCTTCGCCAGGGAGCCGCACAGGGCCGTGGCGCTGCCCGTGGCGTAGGGGTCCGTGCCGGCGGGGCCGCCTTCCTTGGCCGTCTGGCCGGCCAGGAGGGGGCGCAGGTGGTTCGTGGAGTCCTCGGCGCAGGAGAGCGGGCCGGCCTGGACGTAGGAGACGACGAGCTGGGCCTGGTGCAGGCGCAGGTCGTCGCGGTCGAAGCGGAAGTGCAGCTCGCGCCGGACGGTGAACAGGGACGCCTCGGCCTTGTCACCGGCCCCGGCAGGCCGCAGTGCGTACACGAACGTGTGGTCGGCGGTGACCTCGAGCGTGGACGAGTCGGCCTCGGCGGCCTGGAGCGTGCCCTGGACCCGCACCCTGCGGTCGGCCAGCTCGGCGCGGGAGGGGTCGAAGCGGACGAGCCAGCCGGTGGGCGCGTGGCGTCCGTCCGCGGTGGGGCGGGCGAAGCTCTGGTCGAACTGATCCAGCTGGTCGGAGGCCAGCAGGACGCGGACGGCGCGGACCTCACGGCCCGTGAGCACGTCCGGGTCGAGGGCGGAGCGGACGATGTAGTCCTTGGCGGTGGTCAGGGCACTGACGACCTGGCTGTCCGAGAAGTGCGCGGTGCGCCGCGAGGCGGGCAGCGGCACGCCCTCCGCGCCGGTCTTGAACTGTGCGGCGGGGCTGCGCTCGTACAGGTACGCCGTGTCGGCCGTGCCCGGCACCCTGCCCTCGGGGGCGAGCGGGATGACGGTCATCCGCAGGGGTTCGGCGGTCTCCTGGACGGCGGGGCTCTGGTAGGGGTGCCGTACACCCATGTAGATCGCGGTGCCGAAGGCGACGGCGATCAGCAGGACCAGGACCAGTGCCTGCCGGGACAGGCCCCGGCGCAGGGGCGCGACGCGGCGCACGGCGGGCGCGTGGTCGCTGATCCGCTCCTGGGCGGAGTACTCCTGGAGGCGGGCAGCACGGACGAACGATTCGTCGAAGACGACGGATCGGTACTCGTCCTCTCCACCTCCGGGACCGCCCTCGGGTGTCCCCTCAGGTGGGTCTCCAGGCCCGCCCATATCTTCAGGGTAGGTCTCCGGAAGCTCGGGTAAACGCCCTGCCGCACCACAAGTTCTGACAGGTCCTCACCAATGCGAGCGGGTTCCGGTCAGGGGCTGCGCGGGATCACCGAGACGGCCGGCTGGGAGTAGTCCGCGGAAGCGGAGGGAGCCGCCCCGCTGCCCTGTTCCAGCCCGGTCGAGGTGGGCGCCGGCACGGGGTCCTGGCGGTTGGAGGACGCGCCCCGGTAGACCGCCGTGAAGGCCAGCGCGACCATGCCGATGCCCATCACGAGGGCGAGCAGCCAGGCGACGGGGCGGTGCCAGCGGACCCGTTTGGAGTACGGCCCCGTGCCGCCGTACAGGTCCTCGAGGACATCGGGGTCGTCCAGGTCGTCCAGCTCGGGATCATGGCCGAAATCGCCGTGCCCGTCCGGGCCGTACCCGTCGTCGTACCGCTCGCCTCTGGAGTGGGCGCGGCGCGCCTCCGCCTCGGCTCTCGCCTTGGCGGCGGCCAGGAGGCGCTCCACGGCGGTCGGCTCGTGCACCACGGCCGCGCGTACGAAGGCCTCGTCGAAGACCACGGAGGCGAACTCTTCGTCCGACACCCCGCGGTCGTGGTCGTCGTCGGGCTCCCGGCCGTCAGGAAACGGCGTGCCCCCCACGTCCTCCGGCACGGTTCCAGAGTAGACCTGGGGGGTCATTTTGGGCAGACGGTACGGAGATTCATCCGCCGGTTGAGACGGCGCCCACCGGATGCCGCACGGCGCACGCCCGGCCGGTCCGCCCCCGCCGCACACGCATGCACCGCTTCACACGCCCACGTGGCAGGCGGTCAGCGCCGCACGTGCCCGTCGCCGGTGACGATGTACTTCGTGCTGGTCAGCTCGGGCAGACCCATCGGGCCGCGGGCGTGCAGCTTCTGCGTCGAGATGCCGATCTCCGCGCCGAAGCCGAACTGGCCGCCGTCGGTGAAGCGGGTGGAGGCGTTGACGGCGACCGTGGTCGAGTCGACCAACTGGGTGAAGCGGCGGGCGGCCTGCTGGGAGGTCGTGACGATGGCCTCGGTGTGGCCGGAGGTCCACAGCCGGATGTGCTCGACGGCCTTGTCCAGCGAGTCCACCACGGCGGCGGCGATGTCGTACGACAGGTACTCCGTCTCCCAGTCCTCCGCCGTCGCCTCGACGACCGTGGCCTTGGAGTCCTTGGCGTAGGCCAGGACGCGCTCGTCGGCGTGCACGGTGACCCCGGCCTCCGCGAGGGCGTCCAGGGCCCGCGGCAGGAACTCGGCGGCGATGTCCTGGTGGACCAGCAGGGTCTCGGCGGCGTTGCAGACACCGACGCGCTGGGCCTTGGAGTTGATCAGGATCTCGACGGCCATGTCGAGGTCGGCCTGGGCGTCGACGTAGACGTGGCAGTTGCCGGTGCCGGTCTCGATGACCGGGACGACGGACTCCTGGACGACCGTGTTGATCAGGGAGGCGCCGCCGCGCGGGATGAGCACGTCGACCAGGCCGCGGGCGCGCATCMGCTCACGCACGCTGTCGCGGCTCTCGCCGGGCACCAGCTGGATGGCGTCGGCGGGCAGCCCGGCCCCGCCCACGGCGTCGCGCAGGACGCGCACGAGGGCGCTGTTCGACTGGTACGCCGAGGAGGAGCCGCGCAGCAGGACCGCGTTGCCGGACTTCAGGCAGAGGGCGGCGGCGTCGACGGTGACGTTCGGCCGGCCCTCGTAGATGATCCCGACGACGCCGAGCGGCACGCGGACCTGGCGCAGGTCGATGCCGTTGGGCAGCGTGGAGCCGCGTACGACCTCGCCGACCGGGTCGGGCAGCGCGGCGACGTCGCGGACGTCCGAGGCGATGGCGCGGACCCGCTCGGGGGTGAGTGTGAGCCGGTCGATCATGCCCTCGCTGATGCCGGCCTCGCGGGCCTTGGCGACGTCCTTGGCGTTGGCCTCGACGATCTCGTTCGTACGGACCTCCAGCGCGTCGGCGATGGCGAGCAGCGCGTCGTCCTTGTCGGCCCTCGGCAGCGGCGCGAGGCTCGCGGCGGCGGCCTTGGCGCGGTAGGCGGCCTCGGTGACCGGGGACATGGAGTCGTACGGCGAAAGCGTGGTCATAAGGGAAGGGTAGTGTGCCGGGCGGGACCGTTCACCGCGCGTTCCACACCCCGAGACACTCCCCGAGACGGCCGCCGGACCGGGTCAGAACGGATGCACTCCGACCGGCGACGCGGGCGGCGGCCCGTACCCCTCGGCGATGCGCTGGTGGTAGGTCGCGCGGTCGATGACCTCCAGGCCCACGATCTCCCAGGGCGGCAGTCCGGCGGTCTGCCGGTGCTCACCCCACAGGCGCAGGGCGACGGCGGCCGCGTCGTGCAGGTCGCGGGCCTCCTCCCAGTAGCGGATCTCCGCGTGGTCGACCGCGTATCGGCTGGTCAGGAGGAAGGGATGGTCGTGGGCGAGCTGTTCCAGGGCGCGCCGGACCTCGGGGAGCGGGGCCTCCTTGCCGGAGACGCTGAGGGTGACGTGCCACAGGCGCGGCGTGTCCGCGGGTTCCTCGCCCTCGAACCGGTCCCCGGCCGCCACGCTCGTCAGGGCCCGCTCCTCACCGGCCGCGCGGGAGCCGGCACCACCACGGGACGCGGTGGCCCCAGGGCGCACTCGTCTCACGACGGCCTCCTTTGCACAGTGGCGCTGCTGTGGAATATGTCCCCGAGACAAAGTTGAGCAGGCCGCAAGAGATCGCGGGGCGGTTTTGCGGAACGTCCACCACCGAGGGCGGATGTTTCGACACATTACGGATGCAGGAGCACCAGGTCGTCCCTGTGTACGACCTCGCGTTCGTAGGCGGGGCCGAGTTCGCGAGCCAGTTCGCGGGTCGAGCGGCCGATCAGCCGGGGGATCTCCTTGGCGTCGAAGCTGACGAGCCCACGGGCCACGGCCCGCCCCTTGGCGTCCCGCAGCTCGACCGGGTCGCCGGCGCTGAACTCGCCCTCGACTGCGGCGATCCCGGCGGGCAGCAGTGACTTGCGGCGCTCCACGACGGCCTCGACGGCGCCGTCGTCCAGGGTGAGGGCGCCCTGCGGGGTGGAGGCGTGCTGGAGCCACAGCAGCCGGTCGGCGGAGCGCTTGCCGGTGGGGTGGAAGTAGGTGCCGGTGTCCTCGCCGGACAGGGCGTCGGCCGCGTGGACGGCGCTGGTGAGCACGACGGGCACGCCGGCGGCGGCCGCGATCCGGGCGGCCTCCACCTTGGTGACCATGCCGCCGGTGCCGACGCCCGCCTTGCCCGCGCTGCCGATCTCGACGCCCGCGAGCTCGGACGGGTCGCGCACCTCGGCGATCCGGGAGGTGCCGGGCTTGCCGGGGTCGCCGTCGTAGACGCCGTCCACGTCGGACAGCAGGACCAGCAGGTCGGCGTGGACGAGGTGGGCGACGAGGGCGGCGAGGCGGTCGTTGTCGCCGAAGCGGATCTCGTCCGTGGCGACGGTGTCGTTCTCGTTGACGATCGGGAAGGCGCCCATCGCGAGGAGCTTGTCGAGAGTGCGGGAGGCGTTGCGGTGGTGGGCGCGGCGGCTCATGTCGTCGGAGGTCAGGAGCACCTGGCCGACGCGGACGCCGTAGCGGGCGAAGGAGGCGTTGTAGCGGGCCACAAGCAGGCCCTGGCCGACACTGGCGGCGGCCTGCTGCCGGGCGAGGTCCCTGGGGCGGCGGCGCAGGCCCAGCGGGGCGAGGCCGGCCGCGATGGCGCCGGAGGAGACCAGGACGATCTCGCGTTCGCCGCCGCTGCGGACCTTGGCGAGCACGTCGACCAGCGCGTCCACGCGGTCGGCGTCCAAGCCGCCCGACGCGGTCGTCAGCGAGGAGGACCCGACCTTGACGACGATCCTGCGGGCCTCGCCCACGGCCTGCCTTGCCCCTGCCACGTCGCCGTCCGTCCCCTCGCGTCGATTCGGTCGCTCACCAGGAAATCTACGGGACGGGCGGGCAGGGCGCGGCGCCGGTCCACGCTACGGACGGTACGGCGAGCGTCACGACACGGCGGCGGCGCTCCCGCTGTCCGCGGCCCCGGCTGTGAAGCTGCCGTCCCCGGACACGGGCTCGGTACCGCCCCGGACACGGGCTCGGCGCCGCCCCGGACACGGGCTCGGCGCCGCCCCGGACACGGACTCGGTACCGCCCCGGACACGGACTGGGCGCCGTCCAGGGCACGGGCTGGGCGCCGTCCCGGACACGGACTCGGCGCCGTCCAGGGCACGGGCTGGGCGGCCGCCCGCGCAGCCGTCACGGCGCACGCCCGTGACCGCGGCGCTCCCGCTGTCCGCGAACACGGGCCATGAAGCTGCCGTCCCCGGACACGGACTCGACGCCGCCCCGGACACGGGCTTGGTACCGCCTCGGGGCACGGGCTCGGCGCCGCCCCGGACACGGGCTGTGCGGCCGCCCGCGCAGCCGTCGCGGCGCACGCCCGTGACACACCGTGCACGCCCCCTGAATTCGCCCGGGCCATACCGTGTACGCCGTCCCGAACGCGCGTTGTGCGCCCGACGGCCGCGACCGGGCCCGCCCACAGCGCACCAACCCACACCTCCCCGGACATGCACTGCGCAGCCCCCCGCGCAGGTCCCCACCGGGCACCCCGCAGACACCGCACACGCCCCGAACCCGCCGTCTGCGGCACACCATGCACGCCCCCGAAAACGTCCGCTCCACACCGCGCATGCCGTCCCAGACAGGCGCTGCGCAGCTGCCCGCACAGATCCCACCGGGCACCCTGCCCGCGGCCCGCCCCCGAACCCTCCTGCGCGGTGTGGTGCGGACACTCCCGAAACCGCCCGCACCACACCGCACGCAC
>NZ_NGFN01000117.1 GCF_002148965.1 Streptomyces swartbergensis
TCCGGTGCTCGTGCCGGGCGCGCCTGCGTGCGCCGCAGCCTCACTGGGCGGCCGGAGCATGTGYTGCGCAGCTGATGACACGGCATCTCCCCGATGCGAGGTCAGAACGCGGCGCCAGCAAAGGGGTTGACGCCGCAGCTATTATCCACGCTGACGGCGCCCCCGTGCAATTGCACGAGAAATTGCGTGACAATCAAGCCGCGTTGGGTACACGAGCCGGGACGCGAACGAGAACAGCGAGGAGACCGCGGTGCCACCAGTGCAGAACGGAGTGCAGGCAAGCTCGTTGGACGCCTGCTGGATCAAGAGCCGGCACAGCAACGCCGAGGGCAACTGCGTCGAAGTCGCCCCTCTCGTCGACGGCGAGATTGCGATGCGCAACTCCCGTGACCCCGACGGGCCCGCGCTCGTCTACACGGCGGCGGAGGTGGCGGCGTTCGTGGCTGGGGCGAAGGACGGCGAGTTCGACCACCTGCTGTGAAGACCGCATGCCGTGAAGATCGCATGCCGTGAAGACCGCACGCTCTGAAGTCCGCATGCCGTGAAGCCCGCTATGTGATGTGGAGCTCAACTCCCCACTTGCGTGGGGCTTCTTTGGGGGATGCGGGGAGGCCGACAGAGTGCGATAGTGTAAATCGCCCTTGTGCCGGTCTGCTGGGAGTCAGGATGTCCGCCGCGTCGCATCGCATCTCCCGTCTGGAACCCTACCTGGACAGGCCCGAGCCGGCGCCGACTCTGCTGAAGATGCTGGTCGGGGTACAGCTGGCAGGCTTCCGTGAGGACGCCGGGCTCGCCCAGGACCAGGCGGCGCGCGCTGTCGGCTTCAGTGTCGCGAAGCTGTCCCGCATCGAGTCCGGCAAAGGCCGCCGCCCCCCGACGGAGAACGACGTCCGCGCGCTGCTCCGGCTGTACGGCACCGACGACTACGAGGCCTCGGTGCTGCTCAAACTGTTGCAGCGCGCCGGCGAGCCGGGCTGGTGGCAGCGGTACGACAAGCGGCTGATGCCCGAGTGGTTCGACCGGCTGGTGGGACTCCAGGAGGCCGCCGCCACCATCCGAACCTTCGAGATCCAGTACGTGCCCGGCCTGTTGCAGACACCCGCCTACACCAGGGCCGTGGTGGAGCGTGGCCTGCCGAACGCGCCGGCCGGCGAGGTGGAGCGGCGTGTCGAACTCCGACGGCACCGGGCGCGGTTGCTGTTCCGGCCGGACGCCCCGCAGCTGTGGGCGGTCATCGACGAGTCCGTGCTGCTGCGCGTCCTGGGCAGCATCGAGGTGATGCGGGAGCAGCTCGCGCACCTCGTCGAGATGGCCGAACGCCCCAACGTGACGCTGCAGATCGTCCCGCTGAACGTCACGAACGCCTCCGCGCCGGCCATCCCCGTCACATATCTGCGCTTCGGCGGTCTCGATCTCCCCGACGTGGTCTACCTGGAGCACATCAAGAGCGCGAACTTCCTGGAGGACCTCGACGAGACGGAGGAGTACCGGATCGCGCTGGACCGCCTCGCGGACGAGGCGCTCAAGCCCCGGGACTCCCTGGAGCTGCTGCGTACGACAATGGAGCAGCGCTACTCGTGACGTACGAGTGCCTCGCGCGGGACGACCTGCGTCCCGCGCGAGGCACCTGAGCCATCTCTGCGCACCCGGGTCACTGTTCCAGGGGAATCCGCCCCACGCCGCCGAACTCGATCCACTCGTGGCTGAGCTGACGGGGCGCCACCTCGGTGTCGGGACGCCACGTGGACACCTCCACCAGCCCCGGCTCCAGGATCTCCAGACCCTCGAAGTAGGCGGCGACGTCCTTCTCCTCGCGCACGCGGCCCCAGTGCCCCTGGGTCGCCTGGTCCATGAAGTTCGTGACGAAGTCACGAACCTTCGGGTCCTCGCTGACCAGCTGGCACATCACCATGAAACTGCCGGGCGCGAGCCGCTCCCGCACGCGGCGGGCCACCGCGAGCGGCCCGTCGGTGTCGCTGTCCGGGATGCAGTGGAACACCGAGTTGAAGAGCACGCACACCGGCTCGGAGAAGTCGATCAGCCGCTTGGTGTCGGGGTGGTCGAAGATCAGGTCTGTCTCGCGCATGTCCGCGTGGATGACGCTCGTGCGCTCGTCCTGCTCCAGCAGCGCACGGCCGTGGACCAGCACCATCGGGTCGTTGTCGACGTACACCACGTGGGTCGTGGGGTCGATGCGCTGGGCGACCTGGTGCACGTTGTCCTGCGTCGGCAGGCCTGATCCGTGGTCGAGGTACTGGCGGATGCCGTACTCCTCGGAGAGGGTCCGCACGACCCGCTGGAGGAAGCGCCGGTTGTTCAGCGCCAGGCGGCGCGTGCTGGGCACGACCTTGTCGAGTTCCTCGCACGCGGCACGGTCGGCAGCGTAGTTGTCCTTGCCGCCCAGGTAGTAGTCGTACATGCGCGCTGCCGTCGGCACGTTYGCGTCGATCTCGGTGGACAACTGCTTCTCGGAGTTCATCGTTCCCCCTGCGTGGTGCCGCGCCAACGGACTGGCTGGACAGGAAGTCCATCCTAGGGAGCGGGAGTTGGCCGCTGCCAGCCCAGTGGCGAAGGTGCCCACGATCGAACGACCGGATGATCGTCCTCCGTGACGCAGTGTGGGCACGCCCTGGCCGTCCTCGCCCGCGCCGGCATCGGCACCAGCCACCTGGACGGCAACACCCGGCTGTGCGCGGCGACGGCCGCCGAGGCGCTCAAGGAGAGCTCGGAACTCCCTCCGCTGGGAGATGCTCGCCCAGGCGGCGCAGGCCACCCGGGACGAGCGGCCCTGGCGCTGGTCACCGACTGCCACCCGCAGACGCTCCGGCAGCTCCGCTGGACCAACACCATGATCAAGGCCCTGGCTCCTGAGCTCCTGACCTGCGTCTGAACCGGGCCGTCACCGCCGCTGCGCGGCGATCATCGACCGGTACCAGTGGTAGCTGTCCTTCGGTGTCCGCCGCTGCGTGGCGTAGTCGACACGGACGATCCCGAAGCGCTTGCCGTAGCCGAAGGCCCACTCGAAGTTGTCGAGAAGCGACCACACGTAGTAGCCCCGCACGTCCACGCCGGCGTCCATCGCGGTCCGCAGCGCGGTGAGATGGTCGCGCAGATAGGCGACCCGGTCGCTGTCGTGGACGGCCCCGTCGGGGCTCACCTCGTCGTCCTCCGCCGAGCCGTTCTCGGTGATGTGGAGGGGCGGCAGGGCGTCGCCGTACCGCTCCTTGAGCCCCATGAGCAGAGCGGTGAAGGTGTGGGGCGCCACGGCCCAGCCCATGGCGGTGCGCCGCACGCCGGGCATGGGCACCTCCGCGTACCGGTTGTCGGTTGCCACCCGCTGCGCCGGGTCGCTCTCGCGGTACGGGGCGTCGGCCACGACGGTCGGCCGGTAGTAGTTGACGCCGAGGAAGTCCAGCGGCTGGGAGATCAGCTCCAGGTCGCCGTCTCGCCGGAAGTCCTGGCCGGTGATCAGCTCGCCCCAGGTCTCCTCCTCGGTGGCCGGGTAGCGGCCCGCCAGGATCGGCTCGGTCCACACCAGGTTGTGCTGCGTGTCGGCACGGGTTACGGCCGCCCGGTCGGTGGGGGAGTCCGTGGCGGGGAGGTTGTGGTCGAGGTTGAGAGTGACGCCCACCTCGCGTACTCCGGTCGCCCGCAGCGCCCGTACGGCCAGGCCGTGCCCGACCAGCAGGTGGTGGGCGGCGGCCAGCGCGCCCCGGCCCTCGCGGGCGCCCGGGGCGTGCCGACCGACGGAGTAGCCGAGGAAGGCGCTGCACCACGGCTCGTTGAGGGTGATCCAGCGCGGCACCCGGTCGCCCAGGTGCCCGGCGACGACGGCCGCGTACTCGGCGAACCGCTCGGCGGTCTCCCGCACCCGCCAGCCGCCGCCGTCCTCCAGGGCCTGCGGCAGATCCCAGTGGTAGAGCGTGGCGGCGGGCTCGATGCCGGCCGCCAGCAGTTCGTCGACCAGTCGCGAGTAGAAGTCCAGCCCCTTGGGGTTCACCGGGCCGGTCCCCTCCGGGACGATGCGGGGCCAGGCGATCGAGAACCGGTAGGAGTCCACGCCCAGTTCCCGCAGCAGTGCCACGTCCTGCGGATAGCGGTGGTAGTGGTCGCACGCGACGTCACCGGTGTCGCCGTTCGCCACCAGGCCGGGGGTGTGGCTGTAGGTGTCCCAGATGGACGGCCCGCGTCCGTCCTCCTGCACCGCCCCCTCGATCTGGTACGAGGCGGTCGCGGCCCCGAACACGAAGCCGGGCGGAAAGCTCGGGAAGTCAGTCATGTTCTCAACAATGCCCGGTGTCAGCCCTCGAACCAGGGGAAACCCTCGGGGTCGGCGGCGGCGCGTGCGGCGAGTACGGCGTCGTCGTGGCCGTGGACCCGGTGGAGGATCGGGAAGTCGGCGGGCTGCACCTGGAGCCGGGCGACGGGCTCCACCGGTGTGCCGCTCGCCGCCTGGGCGACCCGTACCGTGCCGTCGGCCGTGGGGATCGGGGGCTGGCGCTCGAAGCCGGTGGCGGGCAGGAGGTACACCGTGCCGGTGCGCCACGGCCGCCGGGCGAGTGCCGTTCGGGTGACGGAGAAGAAGTAGTGGGGCTCACCGAGCCGGCCGGTGGCGTCACCGACCCGGACGCAGGCGTTGCAGGTCCTTGTTCCCGGCTGACGGTCACGGTCCAGGACCGCGTAGAACATCGGCCAGATTCCGTCCGTGGCCGCGAAGACCGCGTGCCGGCTGCTGAAATCGAGCGGGTCGGCGGGCCGGCGCGGTTCGAATCGCCGGATGCCCGGATCGCCCGTGCCGTGGAGGACCACGTCCGCCCGGTCGGCGACATGGCACAGGAACTGCCACTTGGGAGCGGCCAGCCGGTAGTCCAGGGGCCGGTCGGGGCCGTGATCCAGCGCTGTGTCCAGGAGCCGGTCGAAGCACGTCCTCGTCCGGCGGTCCAGTCGGGCCGAAGGCCTCGGTATCCAGTACGCGGGAAGCTGCATCGCCGCACTTTACCGATATGCAAAGCGCTAATCTGGAAATAAGAGAATCGATCGAGAAGTCGAGGGCGCGTCCGTAACCGCTATTCTCACGGCTTCCTGCCGTTTTCCCAGGAGAAACCCATGGGCGACTATTACAACCTCGGCACGCACCGCCGTCCCGTCACCACGTCCTCCGCCGAGGCCCAACTCTGGTTCGACCGCGGCCTGGTGTGGACGTACGCCTTCCATCACGAGGAAGCCGTCGCCTGCTTCGAAAAGGCGGCCGAGGCCGATCCTGAGTGCGCGATGGCGTATTGGGGTATCGCCTACGCGCTGGGCCCGAACTACAACAAGCCCTGGGAATTCTTCGACGGCGAGGAACTGGCGCGGACGGTGGAGCGTACGCACGCCGCCGTGGAACGGGCCCATGAGAAGGCCGCCCGGGCCACCCCGGTCGAGCAGGCCCTGATCGGCGCGCTGCGGGCCCGCTACCCGCAGCCGGAGGCCGTCGAGGACTGCTCGGTGTGGAACGAGCCCTACGCGGACGCGATGCGCGCGGTCTACGAACTGGCGCCCGACGACCCGGACATCGCCACCCTGCACGCCGACGCGCTGATGAACCTCACCCCCTGGCAGCTGTGGGACCTGACCACCGGTCAGCCGGCCGAGGGCGCACGGACCTCGGAGGCCAAGGCCGTGCTGGAAGGCGCGCTCGGGACCGACGCCGGCGCTCGGCACCCCGGGGTTCTGCACCTGTACATCCACCTGATGGAGATGTCCCCGACACCGGAGCAGGCTCTCACCGTCGCCGACCGGCTGCGCGGCATCGTCCCCGACGCCGGGCACCTGCTCCACATGCCCTCGCACCTCGACGTCCTGTGCGGGGACTACCGCCAGGTCGTCGCGGCCAACAGCGCCGCGATCGCCGCCGACGAGAAGTACCACCGGCAGGCCGGCGCGATGAACTTCTACACCCTCTACCGGGCGCACAACCACCACTTCAAGATCTACGGGGCCATGTTCCTCGGCCAGGCACAGGTCGCCCTCGACACCGCCGCCGAGCTGGAAGCCGCCATCCCCGAAGAGCTGCTCCGCGTGCAGAGCCCCCCGATGGCCGACTGGCTCGAAGGCTTCCTGGCCATGCGTGTCCACGTACTGATCCGCTTCGGCCGCTGGGCCGACATCCTCGCCCTGCCCGCCCCCGCCGACCCGGAGTTGTACTCGGTGACCACCGCCATGCGGCACTACGCCCGGGGCG
This sequence comes from Streptomyces swartbergensis, assembly GCF_002148965.1. Taxonomy (GTDB): domain Bacteria; phylum Actinomycetota; class Actinomycetes; order Streptomycetales; family Streptomycetaceae; genus Streptomyces; species Streptomyces swartbergensis. The sequence continues at coordinate 6,224 of NZ_NGFN01000117.1, forward strand.
TCGCCCTCTCGGCCACCGGGGAGGTCGGCCGGGCGCAGGCCGAGCGCGAGCTCTTCCGCGCGGCGGTGCGCCGGGTGCCCGAGTCGCGGATGCTGTTCAACAACACCTGCCGCGACATCCTCGCCATCGCCGCGGCCATGCTGGACGGAGAGCTCGAATACCGCAAGGGCAACCACGACCTCGCCTTCGCCGCCCTGGAACGCTCCATCGAGCTGGACGACAACCTTCCCTACGACGAGCCCTGGGGCTGGATGCAGCCCACTCGCCACGCTTACGGCGCCCTGCTGCTGGAACAGGGCCGGGTGATGGAGGCCGAGGCGGTCTACCGCGCGGACCTCGGCCTCGACGCCACCCTGCCCCGCCCCCTCCAGCACCCTGGCAACGTCTGGTCCCTGCACGGCTTCCACGAGTGCCTGCTCCGGACGGGCAAGACCGCCGAGGCGGCTCTCGTGGCCCAGCAGCTCAAGATGGCGACCGCACTGGCCGACGTCCCGATCCAGGCGTCCTGCTTCTGCCGCCTGAACACGGCGTCCGGTCCCCAGCCGGCCGACGGGTGCTGCCACTGACGCGTCAGCCGACCCGACTGGACCCCATGGACCGAACGGCCGCCGGTCGACGCGCCGTTGGCGACTGCGGTGCCCGACGCATCAGGACCACGCCGTACACGACGATCCACACCACCCACATCAGCCGGCCGACGAGGCCGAGCAGACCGAGCGGACCGGAGTGGTCGATGACCAGCGGGGCGAGCACGGCCGAACACAACAGCAGCACCGCCGCCACCAGTCCCCACCTGCCGTGCCACGGCCGGATCAGCCCGCCGCGCAGGCCGCCGACGGACAGGCCGATGAGTGCGAGCGCCAGGAAGGTGCCGTTGAGGGTGAACAGGGCGTCGTGCAGCGCCCAGAGGCTCGTGTCGGCGCCGACCCCGTCCGCGGCCGTCGACGCGAGCGCCAGCCGGACCGCGACGACCCCGGCGAAGACGGCGTTCTGAAGAACGAGCCCGGCGAACCCGACCAGGGCCCACGCCTCGCCCGAGTCCCGCTCGGACTGCCACACGCGCGCGGACGAAGGTCCGACGCCCGTCGGGCGTCGGAACATCCGCCCGATCGACGGCCGCGAACCCGGCTGGATCAGGACTTCCTGCTGGTGCCATCGACTGACACCGCCCGTCAGACAGCCACCGGCGGTGTCTCCTCCAACGGGAAATGGCATGCCGCCCCGTGGACGGGCCCCCGGGGCGGAGGCGTGGGGACCGCCTCGGCGCACAGGTCCCGTGCCTGCCGGCACCGGGTCCGGAACCGGCATCCGGACGGCGGGTCGGCCGGTGAGGGGATCTCACCGGTGAGCAGGATGCGCTGCCGTTTGCGTCCGCCGCCGACCACGGGGGAGGGGGCCGCCGACAGCAGCGCCTCGGTGTACGGGTGGCTCGGCCGCTCGTAGACCTCCTCCGTCTGGCCCGTCTCCATGATCTTGCCCAGGTACATCACGGCGACCCGGTCGGCGAGGTGCCGCACCACGGACAGGTCGTGCGAGATGAACACGTACGACAGTCCCAGCTCGTCCCGCAGGTCGCACAGGAGGTTGAGCACCTGCGCCTGCACCGACAGATCCAGCGCGGAGACGGGTTCGTCGCAGACGATCACCTCCGGCTCCAGTGCCAGGGCGCGGGCGATCCCGATCCGCTGCCGCTGTCCTCCGGAGAACTCGTGCGGGTGACGGCTCGCGTCCGACGCGCGCAGGCCGACCATCTCCAGCAGCTCGGCCACACGTGCCGCCCGCTGCGACGCGGGGACGAGGCCGCGGTGGGTCAGCCACGGCTCGCCGATCAGATCCGCCGCGCACAGACGGGGATTGAGCGAGCCGAACGGGTCCTGGAACACCATCTGCACCTTCCGGCGCCAGGCGAGCAGCTCCGCACCCGACAACGTGAAGGGGTCGACTCCCTCGTACCGCACGGTGCCCGCGTCGGGCCGTTCCAGCCGCAGGAGGACCCTGGCCAGCGTGGACTTGCCGCAGCCGGACTCACCGACCAGGCCCAGGGTCTCCCCGCGCCCCAGGGTCAGGTCCACCCCGTCCAGTGCCCGCAGCCGGGTGCCGCCTCGCACGGTCCGCCGGACCGTGAAGCTCTTGGCCAGCCCGGTGGCCTCCAGCAGTGGCCCGTGCTCAGGCATCGGCCAGCTCCTTCCCGAAGTGGCAGGCGGCGGCCCGGCCGACCCCGGTGCCGGTCAGCGCCGGACGGTGGGTGGCACAACGCTCCCGGGCCATGGGACAGCGCGTACGGAAGGCACAGCCGGCCGGCACCGCACCCGGGTCCGGCGGGCTCCCCGGGATGGAGTTCAGCCGGGAGCCCCGGTGCTGCTCGGCCGGCACCGACGCCAACAGGCCCCGGGGGTAGGGGTGATGAGGCTTGCCGAACACCTCGGCGACCGGCCCGGTCTCCACCACCGTCCCCGCGTACATGACGGCGACCCGGTCCGCGTGCTCGGCGGCGAGCCCGAGGTCGTGCGTGATGAGGACGAGTGCCGTCCGCTGTTCGCCGCGCAACTCGCCGAGGAGGTCCATGATCTGCGCCTGCACGGTGACGTCCAGGGCCGTCGTGGGCTCGTCGGCGATCAGGACCCTCGGCCGCAGGGCGACCGCCGTCGCGATCAGCAGGCGCTGACGCATCCCTCCCGAGAACTGGTGCGGATAGGCGTCCGCCCGGGAGCGGGCCTCCGGAATGCCCACGCGTTCCATCAGCTCCACCGCCCTGGCCCTCGCCGCGCGCCGGGACACGCTCTCGTGGATGCGGAACGGCTCGGCGAGCTGGGTGCCGACCGTGAGGACGGGGTTGAGCGCGCTGAGCGCGTCCTGGAAGACCATGGCCACACCGGGGCCGGCCAGCCGGCGTCTGGCCCGCGCTCCGAGCCCGAGCAGATCCTCGCCGTCGAGGCGCACCTGCCCGCCCACCACCTCCGCGACCGGGTCGAGCAGGCCGGCGACGGCGTGTGCGGTCATGCTCTTGCCGCAGCCCGACTCGCCCAGCAGCGCCAGTGTCTCGCCCGACCGCACGGAGAAGCCGACCCGGCGGACGACGTGGACGGGCCCGGCCGGGGTGTGGACGTCGACGGACAGGTCGTCCACGACCAAAACGTCGGCCGGCGTGGGCTGTTCGGGGCCGATGGGCCGGCTGCCGCGGGGAGCGACGATCGTGTCCGGCTCGGCGGTTGTGTCAGGATCGGCGTTCGTGTCCGGCCCGGCGGTTGTGTCGGGATCGGCGGTCGTGTCCGGCCCAGCGGTCGTGTCAGGATCGGCGTTCGTGTCCGGATCGGTGACGGCACCCTCACGAGCCGCCGGGTCCGCGCTCGCCCCGCGCGACCACCGAGCACGCCACCCACTGCGCCGAACCCCCTCCCGCCACCGCTGCCCCGGGTCGGTCGTCATCCGGGCCCAGGAGGCGAGAACGGTCGCCGAGACGGTCGTGAGGACGATCGCGAGCCCCGGGAAGAGCGCGATCCACCACGCGCTCTGCAACTCCTGCCGCCCCTGGGCCACCATCAACCCCCAGCTGACATCCGGCGGTTGGATGCCGATGCCGAGGAAGCTCAGCGACGACTCGGCCAGCATCACGAAGCAGAAGTCGAGCGCGGCGACGGTGAGCAGCGTCGGCAGCACACTCGGCGCGACATGCCGCCGTATGGTCGCCCAACCGCCGGTGCCGAACGTACGGGCCGCGTCCACGAACAGCCGGCTGCGCAACTCCGCCGCCTCGGCCCGGGCCGTGCGCAGATACACGGGGATCCGTGCGACGGCCAGCACCAGCACGATGCTCGCCGCACTCGGCGAGAAGACGTACAGCACCACCACGGCCAGCAACAGTGAGGGGAAGCTGAGGATCACGTCGGCCACCCGCAGCGACACGTTCTCGCGCCAACCGCCGTGATACCCCGCCCACATACCCCACACCGAGCCGACGACCAGCGAGCACAGCACGGCGGGCACCGCCACGGCGAGTGTCGTCCCGGCCGCGGTCAGCAGCCGCGCGGCGACGGGCCGGCCGAGGGAGTCGCTGCCGAGGACGAAGGCCCAGCCGTGGTCGAGACTGAACGGGGGCCGGCCCGGGGCGCGCAGATTCTGACGAGTCGCCAGGTCCCCGGCCAGCAGCGGTCCCAGGACGGCGCACAGCGCGACCAGGACCAGGACGAGGGCCGCCGCGCAGGCGAACCGGTCGCGGAGCAGCAGGGTGAACCACCGGCGCCGTACGGTCGTACCGCCCGTCTCGGATGTGGCCTTCTGAAGCATGTCCCGTCCTTGGCTCATGCCGCCGCCCGCTGCCGTACCCGCGGGTCGAGAAGCGCGTGGCAGAGGTCCACCAGGATGTTGAGGGCGAAGATCGCCAGAGCGGTCAGGAGCACCGCCGCCTGAAGCACCGCGAAGTCGCGCTGGAGCACCGAGTCGATCATGAGCTTGCCGATCCCGGGCCAGCCGAAGATCGTCTCGACGACGACGGCCCCGTTGACCAGCCCCACGGCCAGGTCGCCCGCGACGGTCAGCGCCGGTGCGGCCGCGTTGCGCAGGGCGTGCCCGAAGACCACCCGGAGCTCGGAGGCCCCCTTGGCGCGCGCCACCTTCACGTACGGGGCGGACAGCGCCGAGACCATGGCGCCCCGCACCACCTGCACCAGCACGCCGAACGGGCGGATCAGCAGCGTGACCACCGGCAGCACCCACGCCGCCGCACCGCTCGTGCCGGAGGTGGGCAGCCAGCCCAGTGTGACCGCGAAGACCAGCACGCCCATGATGGCGATCCAGAAGTCGGGGACGCTGGCCGCCGTGGAGGACAGGAAGCTCGCGATCCGATCGGTCGCCGAGTTCGGGCGGTAGGCCGCCAGACTACCGACGACCACGGCGCCCACGATGGCGAGCAGCATCGTCCAGCCGGCGAGCTGGAGGGTGGCGGGGAAGGCCCGCAGGACGGCCTCGCCGGCCGGCTGGGCGGTGCGCAGCGACTCGCCGAAGTCGAGGTGGGTGACCTGGGCGAGATAGTCGCCGAACTGGCTGATCAGCGGGTCGTCCAGGCCGTTGCGGGCGGCGAACTCGGCCCGCATCTCGGGCGTCGCGCTCAGCGGCAGGTACAGGTTGGCGGGGTCGCCGGTGAGGCGGGCCAGGAAGAACACGCCGAGGACCACGACCAGCAGCGGGATGACGCTGGAGACGGCGCGGCGGCGCAGCAGGGTCAGCACGTGATGTCCTCCCTCAGTCCGCGCGCCGCATGTCGGCGAGCCGCATCTCGTCGTTGGTGGACGGGTCGGGGCGGTAGCGGACCTTGGGGGAGAGGGCCAGCAGGCCGGTCATGTTGGCCATGACGGCGTCCCGTACGACCTTGTCGTTCTGGTGGGCGAACGCGTCCGCGAACGCCTTCTGCCGTTTCGCGCCCGAGGCGAGCTCGGCCTGTTCGATGAGCGTGTCGAGCGCGTCGGTGCCGTAGCTGCTCTGGGCGCCCTCGCTGCCGTAGATCTGCGCCATCGTGAACGCGGCGTCCCCCGCCTGGTTGCCGTGCTGCGCCTGGAGCAGGGTGGGGCCGGTGTCGCCGGCGGGGAAGGGGCGCAGCAGGTACTCCAGCCAGGCGTTGACGTCGAGCATCTTGATCCTGACCTTCAACCCGGCCTTGATCAGGCCGTCCTGGACGACCTCCATCGCCTCGGCGGCCTTCGGGTAGATGCCGTTGCGGCCGATGATGGTGAGGGTGGTGTCGGTGCGGACTCCGTCGGCGCGGGCCTCGGCGACGAGTTCCCGGGCGCGTTCCGGGTCGTAGGGCCACGGCCGGAGGCGCGGGTTGTGGCCGGTGACGCCCTTCGCCACGAGCTGACCGGTGGGCCGGCCGGCGAAGACCGCCGTGACCAGACCCTCCCGGTCGATGGCGTAGTTGACGGCCTGCCGGACGCGAATGTCGTCCAGGGGCGGCTTGGTGGCGTCCATCCGCAGGTACGAGACCTCGTTGGTGGCGAACTCGACGGCCCGGTCGCCCGCCCCGTCCTCCGGCGCCAGCCCGATCGCGACATCCGCCTCGCTGTTCGTCACCATCGCCGCGCGCACACTGCCCTCGGCGCGCCAGACATAGGTGGCGGCGGCGAAGTCGGGGGCCTTGCCCCAGTAGCCGGGGAAGCGCTTGAGCCGCAGATACCGGCCCTGGTTCCACTCGTCGATCCGGTAGGGCCCCGTGCCGACCGGCTCGCGCACGCGGGAGTCGGGGTCGGTGCTCGTCGGCACGATCTCGACGAAGCACAGGCGCAGCGGCAGGATCGGGTCGGGTTTCGCCGTGGTGACCCGGAGCGTGGTGTCGTCGACGGGCGTGGCGGTGAGCTCGCTGTCGGCGAAGATGTAGCCGTCGACGTTGCAGTCGATCCCCGAGTCCGTGGCGCGCTTGACGGAGAACGCCGCCGCGGCCGCCGTGAACGGCGAACCGTCGTGGAAGGTGACACCCCTGCGGAGGGTGAAGGTCCACGAAGTGGCCGATTCCCGGGCCCACTTGGTGGCGAGGGCGGGCTCCAGGCGTCCGCTGGACGGATCGCGCTCGGTGAGCGCCTCCGTGATGTTGGCCCTTGTCACCCGGCCCGTCGCGGTCAGCGAGGCGTCACAGGGTTCGAGCGTCGGCGGTTCCTCGGGCAGGACGATGCGCAGGGTGTCCGGGCCGCCCCCGATGGGGTCGGCGCCGGCCACCGAGCAGCCGGAGGCGGCGAGCAGGACGGCGAGGGACGCGACGATCGGACGACTGCGGGATAAGCCTGAACCGGTCACTGCGCCTCCGCGTTTCGCTCGCGTACACAACAGAGAACGTCGTTTAGATATGTGGACGATGCATGGACGATCATTATTGGGCTGGCGAGGCGGAGCGCGTCAAGGGGTGTGCGTCGGTTCCCAACTCGTCCCACCTCTTGACGTGTTGATTGCCGTCCTAAAACATTCGGGAAACTCGATTGGTTCTGCGCGGTTCTGTTCGCTCTCGAAGGGAATTCATGTCCAGCAGACATCGCCTCGCCCGGACATTGGCGGTCGGCGTCCCCCTGGTTCTCGGTGCGGGACTCGTGACCGCACCTCCAGCCGCTGCCGCCGAACCGCCCGGCAGCGCGGTCACGGTACGGATCGACCCGTCCTACCGGCAGCAGGAGTTCGAAGGGTGGGGGACCAGCCTCGTCTGGTTCGCCAACATCACCGGCCGCTACCCGGAACCCATCCGGCAGAAGCTCGCCGACATGCTGTTCGGTGAGGACGGCCTCCGTCTCAACATCGCGCGCTACAACATCGGCGGCGGCAACGCCCCGGACGTCCGCAAGGACTACATGAAGACCGGCGCGACGATGGACGGCTTCTGGAAGGCCCCCGAGGGCACCACCAGGGAGGACACCGACTGGTGGAACCCCGACAACCCCGACCACTGGGACTGGTCCGCCGACCCGGGACAGCGCTGGTGGGTGGACCGCGTCAAGAAGAAGGTGACCCGCTGGGAGGCGTTCAGCAACTCCCCGCCCTGGTTCCAGACCGTCAGCGGCTACGTCTCGGGCGGCTTCGACGCCAACACCGACCAGATACGGGCCGACCGCGTCGACGACTTCGCCACCTACCTGGTCAAGGTGACCGAGCAGCTGGAGAAGAAGCACCGCATCAAGTTCGACACCCTCGCCCCGCTCAACGAGCCCAACACCAACTACTGGGGCACCCAGATCGGCCCCGACGGACAGCCCACCGGCGGCCGCCAGGAGGGCGCGCACGCCGGCCCGGAACTCCAGCAGAAGGTCGTCCTGGCCCTGCACCGCGCCCTGGAGAAGTCGAGAACCCGCGCGACGATCTCCGCGATGGACGAGACCAACCCGAGCACCTTCGTCCGCAACTGGAACGCCTACGACAGCTCCGCCCGCGCCGCCGTCGACCAGCTCAACGTGCACACGTACGGCACCGGCATGCGCACCAGCGCCCGGGACAGCGCCAAGGCCGCGGACAAGCCGTTCTGGATGAGCGAGGTCGAGGGCACCTGGGGGACCGGCACCGACTTCACCGGCATGGAACCGGGGCTCGGCATCGCCACCCGGGTCGTCGACGACATCCGTGAACTGGAGCCGTCCGCCTGGGTGTTGTGGCAGCCCGTCGAGGACTCGATTCCGCAGGCGCAGGCGGGCAAGAACTGGGGCAGCATCCACATCCCGTTCAACTGCACGGCCAAGGACACCCTGGAGACCTGCCCGATCAAGGCCAACACCAAGTTTCACACCCTGCGCAACTTCACCCACCACATCCGGCCCGGCGACCACTTCGTCAAGGCCGACGACCCCTCCAGCGTGGCCGCCGTCCGCAAGTCCGGCCGCGGGGCGACCGTCGTGCACGTCAACAGCGGCACGACCCCGCGCGCCGTCACCCTGGACCTCTCGCGGTTCAAGCGCGTCGCCCCCGGCGCCACTGTCATGCCCGTGGTGACCAGCGCCGACGGAGCACTCGTCCGCGGCACACCGGTGCGGGTGAAGGACGACTCCGCCACAGTGACCGTCCCGGCGAAGTCGGTCACCACCCTCCTCGTCGACGGCGTGTCCGGCACCGTGAAGGACGCCGCGCTCGTCCAGCCCGGCCACGTCTACCGCCTCCAGGGAGCCCAGAGCGGCAAGTCCCTGGCCCCGTCCGCCGACGGCAACGGCGTCGTCGTCCGTACGCCCGACCCGGCCGCCAAGTCCCAGCTCTGGTCCGTGAAACGGCTGACCCGCGGCGACGGCAACCGTGACCGCTACGCCCTCCTGAACGCGGAGACGGGCGAACGCCTCGCCGTTCGGGACGACGACGCCGTCCTGGAGGACGCCGACACACCGGCCGCTCAGTGGATCATGTCGACCACCGGGGACGGCACCTGGACCTTCGTCAACGCCGCCACGGGCCGGCTGCTCGACGTCGTCGGACAGTCGACGGCGGACGGCGCCCGCGTGTCGGCCTTCCTTCCCACTTCCAGCGCGAACCAGCGCTGGGCCGTGACCGACGAGACGGTGCTGCGGACGCAGCCGGCCAAGGCGTTCACCGTCCCCGGCCGCGCGCCCGAACTGCCCGGCACCGTGACGCCCGTCTTCCGGGACGGCGCCCGGGGCGCCCTGCCCGTGCAGTGGACGCTGCCCTCCGAGGCGCGCTGGAGCAAGCCCGGAACCGTACGGGTGAAGGGCAGGGCGACCGACGCCCTCGGACGGACCGTCCGCGCCGAGGCCGTCGTCACCGTGGACACCATCGCCTCCACCCTCCCGGCCCGCGCCAAGACCTACACCGGCGGACGGCCCGGCCTGCCCGCCACCGTCACCGGCGTCGGACGGCACGGCGGAACCGCCGAGCTCCCGGTCACCTGGGACCCCGCACCCGACGGCGCGTTCGACGACGCCGGAGTGGTGACCCTGCGCGGCACCGCCCACGTCCCCGGAGGTACCGGGGCGGAGGCGACCGTACGCGTCCAGGTCACCGCACCCCGGGAGAAGAACGCCGCGCCCGACGAGGGCGTGACGATCGGCGCGACATACACCGAGAGCGGGTACTCGGCCGAGGGCCTGCGCAACGGAAACACGTCCGAGAAGGCCTGGTCGAACTGGAGGTCCGGCACCAAGAACCCGTCCGACACCATCACCTTCACCCTGCCCGAGGCACGTGATCTGACCCGGGTGGTGACCCACTTCCACCGCGACGGCACCAACGTCAGCTTCGCGGAGTCCCTCAAGGTGCAGGTGCGCGCGGCCGACGGCACTTGGACCGACGCGAGCGAAACCGTGCCCGTCGGCACCGAGGGCACGCCCGTCGCCGACGTCCCGGTGCGCGCCTCCGGCCCGGTGACCGGGGTACGCGTGGTCATGACGGCCCGGCCGGGCGGCTACATCACCCTCGGGGAGATCGAGCTCTTCGCCAGGACACCGGGTGCCTCCGCGGACGCCGCCGCCGCGTCGATCGAGGTGGACGGCGTGGCGATCGGCGACTTCGACCCGGACCGGACCGGCTACCGGGTGACCATCGACCGCCCGGACCGGGCGAAGGTCACCGCCACGCCGCGCGACCCGTACGCGGGCGTGACCGTCCGCGAGGAGACATCACGCGTGGCCGTCGTGACCGTGAGCAGCGAGGACGGCTCGAAGACACGGCAGTACAGGATCGAGCTGACCCGCTCCTGACGCAGGAGAACGCGGGGCGTGCCAGCCGGACACGCCCCGCGTCGTCCCCAGGGCTCAGACCGCCGGAGCCGGGTACGTCGGGTACTCCACCCCGGACACGTGCTGCACGACACGGATGACCTGGCAGGAGTAGCCGAACTCGTTGTCGTACCAAAGGTAGAGGATGGCGTTGTCGCCCTCGACCTTGGTGGCGCCGGCGTCGACGATCGAGGCGTGGCGCGAGCCGATGAAGTCGCTGGAGACCGCGTCGGGGGCGCTGATGAAGTCGATCTGGCGCTTCAGCGGCGAGGTCAGGGACACCTCGCGCAGGTAGTCGAGAACCTCCTGGCGGGTGGTCTCGCGCGCGAGCTGGAGGTTGAGGATCGCGATCGAGACGTCCGGCACCGGGACCCGGATGGAGCTGCCGGTGATCTTCGCCTTGAGGTCGGGGAGCGCCTTGGCGACGGCGGAGGCGGCACCCGTCTCGGTGATGACCATGTTGAGTGGCGCGGAACGCCCCCGGCGCTCGGACTTGTGGTAATTGTCCAGCAGGTTCTGGTCGTTGGTGAACGAGTGAACGGTCTCCACGTGGCCGCGCTGGACCCCGAACTCGTCGTCCATCGCCTTCAGGGGCGGCACGATCGCGTTCGTGGTGCACGAGGCGCAGGACAGGATCCGCTCGTCCGGCTTGATGGTGTCGTGGTTGACGCCGTGCACGATGTTCGGGACGTCGCCCTTGCCGGGCGCGGTCAGCACGACCTTGTCGATGCCGGGGCGCAGGTGCGTGGACAGGCCCTCGCGGTCGCGCCACTTGCCGGTGTTGTCGATGAGGATGGCGTCCTTGATGCCGTACGCCGTGTAGTCCACCTCGGACGGGTCGTTCGCGTAGATGACCTTGATCGCGTTGCCGTTGGCGACGATCGTGCTGGTCGCCTCGTCGACGGTGATCGTGCCCTGGAACTGGCCGTGGATGGAGTCCCGGCGCAGCAGCGAGGCGCGCTTGACGATGTCCTGCTCGCCTCCGCCGCGCACGACGATGGCCCGCAACCGCAGACCGTTGCCCGAGCCGGACTTCTCGATGAGCAGCCGGGCGACGAGCCGGCCGATGCGGCCGAACCCGTAGAGGACGACGTCGCGTCCCTCACGGCGCTCGATCTTGTTGGCTCCGGTGGCACCGGCGACGGCCTCGGCGGTGAACTCGGCGACGGACAGGCCGCGGTCGTCCTCGCGGTACGTCGCGGCGAGCATGCCGATGTCGATCTGGGACGGCCCGAGGTCGAGCTCGGCCAGGGTCTGCAGGAAGGGCAGCGTCTCGGTGACCGAGAGCTCCGCACCGGCGATCTGCCGGGCGAACCGGTGGGTCTTGAGGATGCTGACCACCGACTTGTTCACCAGGGAGCGGCTGTGCAGCAGGACGGTCACGTCCCGCTCCCGGTGCAGCTTCCCGATGATCGGGATCATCGACTCCGCGATCTCCTCGCGGTTCTTCCAGTTGGTGAACGAGTCGTCGTTGACAGTCACAGATCCATCTTTCGAGCTAGGCGGCGCTCATATGTTAAACCGTCGATTTCTGGATCATGAACGGGGTGCCTCCGAAGTGTTCTGCCTCGCCGGAACGCCGCGCTCCACGAGCCCTTCGCGGCCTTGCCTGGGATGATCGGAACAGCGCCTCCATGCGAAAGGGACGCTCATGGACTTCGACGCTGTGGCCGACGAGCTGTACGCCCTGCGGCCGGAGGAGTTCACCGCCGCCCGCTCCTCGGCCGTGGCCGCCGCCCGCACGGCCGGTGACCGTGAACTGGCCGAGCGGATCGGCACGTTGCGCAAACCCAGCCTCGCCGCCTGGGCCAGCAACCTCCTGGTCCGCAGCCGGCCCGGCGATGTCGAGCCCCTGCTCCGTCTGGGCGAAGGCCTGCGGCACGCCCACCAGTCGCTGGACCGCACACAACTGCGCGAACTGAGCCGGCAGCAGCACGCGCTCATCCGCGCCCTGTCCGCTCAGGCCCGGCAGCTCGCCGCGGAGGCCGGCCATCCGATCGGCGAAGGCGTGCAGCGCGAGGTCGAGAACACCCTGCACGCCGTCCTGGCCGATCCGGAGGCCGCCGAGGCATGGGCGAGCGGCCGGCTCGCCAAGCCGCTCAGTGCCGCCGTCGGCTTCCCGGCCGTCGGACAGAGCGCCGCCGCGACGAGCGCCGTCAGGCAGGGCGCCGTCACGGAGAGAGCCACGACACAGCGTCGCCCCTCCGCCGCGACGGCCCCCTCCCGTCCGGACCGGAAGGCCGACGAGCAACAGCGGCGACGGCTCGCCCAGGCCCGGCGGGACGCCGAGGCCGCCGACCGGGAGCTGCGGGCGCTGAAGGACGAGGCGGCGGCCGCGGGCCGGGCTGCGGAGGAGGCGAAACAGCAGGTGGACCGCCTCCAGCAGCGCGTCGGCGAACTCACCGAGGAACTGGCACGCACCAGGGAGGAACACCAGCAGGCCCGCTTCGCCGAGCGGTCGGCCCGGGAACGGGCACGCACGGCCGACCGCCGCGTCCGCGAAGCCGACCGCAGGGCCGCGACGGCCGCCGCCCAGCTCGAACGCCTGACCTCATCGGACGACCGGTAGGCGGGCGGGCGGTGCCCTCCTGCCGTGCTCCGCGGGGGAGTTGAGCCCGGGCGGGTTTGCCTTGCAGGCCGCCGTCGTGTCGGGTCATGGAATCGGCCCAGCGCGTCGGCATCGGCGCCCCCGCCTTCGTGGGCCGGATGGTCGACGACGCCATGGCCGAAACGGCACGGGCGGTGCTGGCACGACACGGGTACGGCTGACACCATCCCGCCACCGCACCGAAGCTCGATCACCCATGCTGTGACGGAGCTCACAGTGCGCCAAAAAGGGCGCCACGCCAAGCCGCGCACGCGCCATGCCCGGCCGCACCTGCGCGACACCAAAATTGAACCGTTCGTTTTCTTGAATCACTCGTGTTTGTGCGGATAGGTTGTCCGCCATGACCGCATCCCGGACCCCGACCACCGCCGAGGAGCTGCGCGGTGCCGGCCTGAGAGTGACGGCCGCCCGCGTCGCACTGCTCGAGGCCGTGCGGGACGGTGACCACCTCGGCGCCGAGGCGATCGCCTCCGAGGTGCGCGGCCGCGTCGGCCACATCTCCGTCCAAGCCGTGTACGAAGGGCTCCACGCACTCACCGCGGCCGGACTCATACGCCGCCTCGAACCACCCGGCAGCCCGGCCCTCTACGAGGGACGGGTCGGCGACAACCACCACCACCTCGTGTGCCGGTCCTGCGGGGCCGTCGCCGACGTCGACTGCGCGGTCGGCCACGCCCCCTGCCTGACCGCGTCCGACGACCGCGGCTTCGCCGTCGACGAGGCCGAGGTCATCTACTGGGGCCTGTGCCCCGCCTGCTCCACCGCCCGCAGTTCCTGAGCACGTGATCCACCCGAGCACCGCGATCCACCCGAGCACGCGATCCACCCCGTCCGGAAGGATTTCCATGACTGAGAACCACGACGCGATCGTCACCGACGCGAAGCAGGAGGAGACGAGCGGCGGCTGCCCTGTGGCGCACGGCCGCGCCCTGCACCCGACCCAGGGCGGCGGCAACCGTCAGTGGTGGCCGGAGCGCCTCAACCTGAAGATCCTCGCCAAGAACCCCGAGGTGGCCAACCCCCTCGGTGGGGAGTTCGACTACGCCGAGGCGTTCCAGTCCCTCGACCTCGCGGCCGTGAAGCGGGACATCGCCGAGGTGCTGACCACCTCGCAGGACTGGTGGCCCGCCGACTTCGGGCACTACGGGCCCCTGATGGTCCGTATGGCCTGGCACAGCGCGGGCACCTACCGCATCAGCGACGGCCGCGGCGGCGCCGGCGCCGGCCAGCAGCGTTTCGCGCCGCTCAACAGCTGGCCGGACAACGGCAACCTCGACAAGGCCCGCCGTCTGCTGTGGCCGGTCAAGAAGAAGTACGGCCAGTCCATCTCCTGGGCCGACCTCATGATCCTCACCGGCAACGTCGCCCTGGAGCAGATGGGCTTCGAGACCTTCGGCTTCGCCGGCGGCCGCGAGGACGTCTGGGAGCCCGAGGAGGACGTCTACTGGGGCCCCGAGACCACCTGGCTCGACGACAAGCGCTACACCGGCGACCGCGAGCTGGAGAACCCGCTCGGCGCCGTCCAGATGGGCCTCATCTACGTCAACCCCGAGGGCCCGAACGGCAACCCGGACCCGCTCGCCGCGGCCCGCGACATCCGTGAGACGTTCCGCCGCATGGCGATGAACGACGAGGAGACCGTCGCCCTGATCGCCGGTGGCCACACCTTCGGCAAGACCCACGGTGCCGGCCCGGCCGACCACGTGGGCGCCGACCCCGAGGCCGCCTCCATGGAGGAGCAGGGCCTGGGCTGGCGGAGCACCTACGGCACGGGCAAGGGCGGCGACGCCATCACCTCCGGCCTGGAGGTCACCTGGACCTCGACGCCGACCCAGTGGAGCAACGGGTTCTTCAAGAACCTCTTCGAGTTCGAGTACGAGCTGGAGCAGAGCCCGGCCGGCGCCCACCAGTGGGTGGCGAAGGACGCCCCGGAGATCGTCCCGGACGCGCACGACTCCTCGAAGAAGCACCGTCCGAAGATGCTCACCACCGACCTGGCGCTGCGCTTCGACCCGATCTACGAGCCGATCTCCCGCCGGTTCTACGAGAACCCGCAGGAGTTCGCGGACGCCTTCGCCCGCGCCTGGTTCAAGCTGACCCACCGTGACATGGGCCCGAAGTCGCTCTACCTCGGCCCGGAGGTCCCGGAGGAGACCCTGCTCTGGCAGGACCCGCTGCCCGAGGCCGAGGGCGAGCCCATCGACGACGGAGACATCGCGGTCCTCAAGACCAAGCTCCTGGAGTCGGGTCTGTCCGTCTCGCAGCTGGTGTCCACCGCCTGGGCCTCGGCGTCCACGTTCCGCGGCAGCGACAAGCGCGGCGGTGCCAACGGCGCCCGTATCCGCCTGGAGCCGCAGCGCGGCTGGGAGGTCAACGAGCCCGACGAGCTGGCCCAGGTCCTGCGCGTCCTGGAAGGCATCCAGCAGGAGTTCAACTCCGGCTCCGGTGCCAAGAAGGTCTCCCTGGCCGACCTGATCGTCCTCGGCGGCTCCGCCGCCGTCGAGAAGGCCGCCAAGGAAGCCGGCTTCCAGGTGGAGGTTCCCTTCGCCGCGGGCCGTGTGGACGCGACGGAGGAGCACACCGACGTCGAGTCCTTCGAGGCGCTCGAGCCGACCGCCGACGGGTTCCGCAACTACCTCGGCAAGGGCACCCGCCTGCCGGCCGAGTACCTGCTGCTCGACAAGGCGAACCTGCTGACCCTGAGCGCTCCCGAGATGACCGTCCTGGTCGGTGGCCTGCGGGTGCTGGGCGCCAACTACCAGCAGTCCCAGCTCGGCGTGCTGACGAAGACGCCCGGTTCGCTGACCAACGACTTCTTCGTCAACCTGCTCGACCTGGGCACGACGTGGAAGGCGACCTCGGAGGACCAGACCACGTTCGAGGGCCGCGACGCCGCCACGGGCGAGGTCAAGTGGGCCGGCAGCCGCGCCGACCTGGTCTTCGGCTCGAACTCCGAGCTGCGGGCGCTCGCCGAGGTCTACGCGAGCGACGACGCGAAGGAGAAGTTCGTGAACGACTTCGTCGCGGCGTGGGTCAAGGTCATGAACCTGGACCGGTTCGACCTGGTCTGATCACACCTGCCTGACAGGACGCCCCCGGGCCGGCCGGCCCGGGGGCGTCCTGCCTCTTTCCTGAACGTCTTTCCAGAACGTCTTTCCGAACGGCTTTCGGCAGACCGGTTTTCCTGAGGGATCGTCAAAGACCGTTCAAGGTAAGAACATCACTTACCCAACTCTCACCATGAAACGGCAAGGATCGCGACCGGGCCAGGATTCGGGCATACGTTCTGGTCGTGAACTCATCTGCCACCGCCCACAGAGGCGCCGGCCCTGAACCGCACCCCTTCGCCGGTCCACGGCCGACCACAGGCGGCACCGTCCGCCGCACTCTCCTGCGCACCGCGCTGACCGGGGCCGCGGCCCTCGGCCTCACAGCCGCCCGCCCGGCCAC
>NZ_NGFN01000118.1 GCF_002148965.1 Streptomyces swartbergensis
GCCCCTGTACGTCCCGAACCCAGGAACCCCCGCCGTCTCGAACACATGCACCGACAGGCCCCCCGGCGTCGTCCGGTGCTCGGCCAGCCGCATCCCGGCCGGTGCGCCGCCGTCCGGGAAGAGGCGGCGGCCCTGGCCGACCACGACCGGGGCGATCACGAGCCGCAGTGTGTCGATCAGCCCGGCGGCCAGCAGGGACTGGGCGAGCCGGGCGCTGCCGTGGACCTGGAGCTCCCGGCCGGGCCGCCGCTTCAGCTCCGCCACCTGGGCGGGGACGTCGCCGGAGAGGATCGTGGTCGGGTCCCAGCCGGCCGTGGTCAGGGTGTGGGAGGCGACGTACTTCGGCAGGCCGTTCATGATCCCGGCGAGGGGATGGTCGGTCATCGCCGGCCAGTCCCGGGCGAAGTTCTGGTACGTACGCCGCCCGAACAGCAGCGCGTCCGCCTCCCCGAGCCAGCTGCCGGCCAGCCGCTCGAACTCCTCGTCCAGATGCGGCACGAACCAGCCGCCCCGCTCGAAACCGTCGCTGGTGTCCTCGTCCGGGGCGCCCGGCCCCTGGGAGACACCGTCGAGCGACAGAAACTCCTGCACCACCAGCTTCATCAGGACCACTCTCTTCTCGTTCGTCGTCACCGGTCCTTCCGACCCCGGGGGACGCGGAAACTCATCGGTGGGCCGGCCGTCCGGGGAACCGCGCGGTTCCCCGGACGGTGAGACCGGACGGTGAGAAGCGTCAGTCCTGGCGCACGATGCTGTCGCTGTCAGTCCTGGCGGAATGATGCCGTCGCTGTCAGTCCTGGCGGAACGACGCTGTCGCTGTCAGTCCTGGCGGACGATGTTCTTGCCCGGGCCCCCGGAGAGCGTGTCCGCGCCCGGCCCGCCGTACAGCTCGTCGTCGCCGCTGTTCCCCCAGATCCGGTCGGCGCCGCCGTTCCCGTGCAGGATGTCGTTGCCCCTGCCGCCGTACATCTCGTCGTCGCCGGCCCCGCCGTAGACCGTGTCGTCACCGTCGTCGGCTCGCATGACCTGGTCGCCCGCGCCGCCGCGGAGGACGTCGTCGCCCGCGCCGCCGTCCACGATCTCGCCGTCGATGCCGGCGTAGAGGGTGTCGTCGCCGTCACCGCCGCCGGCGTATCCCAGCGCGCCCACCCTGATGATGTCGTCGCCCGCCCCGCCCAGGGCGGAACTGCCGTCGACTCGGTCGCCGGTGGCGCCGGTCCACGTGTCGTTGCCGTCGCCCAGCTCGATCCTGTTGAAGTAGTAGACCTGGTCGGTGGCGTTGTGGAAGGAGGCGGTGTCG
The DNA here is from genome assembly GCF_002148965.1 of Streptomyces swartbergensis. GTDB lineage: Bacteria > Actinomycetota > Actinomycetes > Streptomycetales > Streptomycetaceae > Streptomyces > Streptomyces swartbergensis. The sequence continues at coordinate 1,301 of NZ_NGFN01000118.1, forward strand.
GCGCCGTCGGCGAGGTCCATCTCCATGGAGCTGACCGGGGACTGGCTCTCGGGGGCCTCGACCGTGCAGGAGATCTTGGTGGTGTCCGCGCTGTCGGGGTGGCTGCAACCGTTCCCGGCGTCGATCGGGACGACGTCGTCGATGACGTAGGTGAACTGTGAGCGGTCGCCGGTGAACGACTGCGTGATGGCCACCTTGTTGGCCTGCCCGGAGGCGGCCGTGTAGGTGAGCTGCCAGCCGTACTCGTTCACCGCGGCGGTGGCCGTCGGCTCCGCGGCACCGGCCGGGCCGGCCAGGGCGATCGGAACGGCCAGAACTGTGCCGAGAACCGGCGCCAGAACCGATGAGGTGCGTAACAGGCGGCGGCTGACGAGGCGAGAGGGCATTGCATACCTCCGTGAGGGGTGGTGGATCCTTTCGCATGGTTGTGACCTGTGGGGCATGTGCCCGGTTGTCCGCCGAGCCGGATTCGTCAGCCTTTTCACTGCGCGGACAGTGCGCGCTACCTGCGATTTCCTATCGCGTTCACCTGCCTGTCGCGCTCCCGGGCTCGATGGATGCGGGGACTCGCGCGCCTCGAACGGTTGAGCGGGAAGCGGTAATGATTCGGTAAAAGTCCCCAATCGGGAAATGGAACCCACCCCTCCGGTGTTGGAGCCCCTGGAGGGCACGTCCGCCCTGCCCAGGCATGCCCGGAGCGAGGAGGAACGCCACGTGAGCCAGTACATCGGCAGGCTCGGGCGGCGCTCCGCGTCCGCGCCCGCACGCCTCCGGCTGCACCGCAGGCCCCGCCGGGTCGCCATGCTCTCCGTGCACACCTCCCCGCTCCACCAGCCGGGCACCGGCGACGCCGGCGGCATGAACGTCTACATCGTGGAGCTCGCGCAGCGCCTCGCCGCGATCAACATCGAGGTCGAGATCTTCACGCGCGCGACCTCGGCCGCCCTCCCGCCGACCGTCGAGCTGGCCCCCGGCGTCCTCGTCCGGCATGTCGACGCCGGCCCCTACGAGGGCCTCAACAAGGAGGACCTCCCCGCCCAGCTGTGCGCCTTCACCCACGGCGTGATGCAGGCCTGGGCCGGCCACCGCCCCGGCTACTACGACCTGGTCCACTCCCACTACTGGCTCTCCGGCCACGTCGGCTGGCTGGCCGCGCAGCGCTGGGGCGTCCCCCTGGTGCACGCCATGCACACCATGGCCAAGGTCAAGAACGCCAACCTGGCCGACGGCGACACCCCCGAACCGGCCGCCCGCGTCATCGGTGAGACCCAGATCGTCGGCGCCGCCGACCGCCTCATCGCCAACACCACCGAAGAGGCCGACGAACTCGTACGGCACTACGCGGCCGACACCGACAAGGTCGCCGTGGTCCACCCGGGCGTGAACCTCAGCCGCTTCTCGCCCGCCGACGGCCGCGCCGCCGCCCGGGCCCGTCTCGGCCTGCCCCAGGACGCGCTGATCCCGCTCTTCGCGGGCCGCATCCAGCCCCTGAAGGCCCCCGACGTGCTGCTGCGCGCCGTCGCCGTCCTCCTCGACGAGCGCCCCGAACTGCGTTCGTGCATCCTCGTCCCCGTCGTCGGCGGCCCCAGCGGCAGCGGCCTGGCCAAGCCGGAGGGCCTCCAGAAGCTGGCCGCACGCCTCGGCATCGCGGACGTCGTACGGTTCCACCCGCCGGTCGGCCAGGACCAGCTGGCGGACTGGTTCCGCGCCGCTTCCGTCCTGGTCATGCCCTCCTACAGCGAGTCGTTCGGCTTGGTCGCCATAGAGGCCCAGGCGGCGGGCACCCCGGTGCTGGCGGCATCGGTCGGCGGCCTGCCGGTCGCCGTGCGCGACGGCCACACCGGCTTCCTGGTACGCGGCCACAACCCCGCCGACTACGCGCGCGTGCTGCGCGACTTCGCCGACGATCCGCAGTTGTCGCCCCGGCTCGGCGGGCAGGCCGCCCGCCACGCCCAGTCCTTCGGCTGGGACACCGCGGCCGCCACCACGGCGGACGTCTACACGGCCGCGATGCAGGAACACCGCCGTCGCGTACGCTCGCAGCATGGGTGAAACCGATCTGGAACAGCGTGCGGCACAGGTCGTCGAGGGAGTGCTGAAGGACGCCGACCTGGAGTGGGAGAGCCCCGAACCCGGCACCTACGTGGCGCAGCTCCCCGGCACCCGCAAGCTCAAGACGACCGTCTCCCTGATCGTCGGCCGCCACTCCCTCTCGCTCAACGCCTTCGTCATCCGCCACCCCGACGAGAACGAGCAGGGCGTTCACCGCTGGCTCCTGGAACGCAACCTCAAGCTGTACGGCGTGAGTTACGCCGTCGACCGGCACGGCGACGTCTACGTCACCGGCCGGCTCTCCCTGTCCGCCGTCACGGCCGACGAGATCGACCGCCTGCTCGGCCAGGTCCTGGAGGCCTCCGACGGCAGCTTCAACACCCTCCTGGAGCTCGGCTTCGCCTCGGCGATCCGCAAGGAGTACGAGTGGCGGGTGTCCCGCGGGGAGTCGACACGCAACCTGGACGCGTTCGCGCACCTGACACAGCGCCCGGAGCGCTGATTCAGCCCAGGCCCGGAGCGCTGATTCAGCCCAGGCCCGGAGCGCTGGTTCACCCGGCCCGGTAACGCCCCGGCGGCACACCCACCAGCTTCCGGAAGTGCCGGGTGAGGTGGGACTGGTCGTAGAACCCGGTCTCGGCCGCCACCTCTCCCGGTGACCGCCCTTCGAGCAGCAGCCGCCGGGCGCGGCCCACGCGCAGGGACGTCAGGTACTGGTGCGGTGCGATGACGTAGGCAGTGCTGAACGCCCGCACGAGATGGGCGGGATGGGCCCCCACGAGCCCGGCGGCCTCGCGCAGCCCGATGCCCTCGACGACCCGCTCGTCCAGCAACTCCCGCAGCCGCCGCGCGAGGACGGGATCCGCCGGCCGGGGCTTGTCGCTGTCGCCCCGCAGATGGCCGCGCAACCGCTCCCCGACGAACATCAGCCTGCTCTCGGCCTCCAGTTCCTCACCGGGCCGCAGCAGCGCGCCGTGCACCTGCCCCACGCGCCTGCGCAGCAGCGGATCGCGCAGATCGGGGCGGTCGACGGCGGCCCCGATCAACTCGTCCCCGAGATACGTCCCGTCGAGGTACAGCACCCGCTTGCGGAAGCCGTCCCGGGTGACGGGGGAGCCGTTGTGCGGAACATGCGGCGGCAGCAGCGACACGGTGTCGTGCGGGGTGCCGTGCTCATGCCGGTCGAGGTCGTACCGTACGGCGCCGGTGTCGACGATCAGCAGCGTCCAGGCGTCGTGGACATGCATCGGGTACGCGTACTCGGTGAAGCGGGCGTGGAAGACCTCGACGACACCGGGCACGGCGGGCCGCCAGGCGGAGACGATCCGGGCGGGCTGGGAAGCCATGCAAAGAACGTACAAGACCCCGGTGAGGACCGCCGGGCACGCTCGCATCATGAACACGCACACCGAACCGGCTCCCGAGCCGATCCGCTTCGACACGAAGATCGCCGTGCTGCTGCGCGCGGACCTCGAGCCCTGGCAGCGCCTCAACGTGACGTCGTTCCTGGTCAGCGGTCTGGGAACGCAGCTCCCCGAGGTGATCGGCGAACCGTACGAGGACGCGGACGGCGTGCCCTACCTGCCGATGTTCCGCCAGCCGGTGATGGTCTTCGAGGCCACGAAGGAAACCCTGACCACGGCCCACACCCGCGCCCTCTCCCGCTCCCTGCCCCGGGCGGTCTTCACCTCTGACCTCTTCGCGACGGGCAACGACCGCGACAACCGCGCGGCCGTACGGTCGGTGCCGACGGCGGACCTGGATCTGGTCGGCCTCGCGGTCTACGGCCCGAAGAACGCGGTGGACAAGGTGGTGAAGGGGGCGCGGATGCACCCGTGAGGCGGGGCGTGGCCGCAAGGCGTGAGGTGGGACGTGACCACCTTGAGGCGGGACGTGGCCTGCCCGGCGACCAAAGTCGCGGACGCCTAGACCAACGGCTGACGACAGCGCATGCCCCGCCCGACGAGACTCGCCTCATGGAGGACGCGAGGAACGTTCGAATGGGGAAGAAGCGGGTGCCGCAGGCGGGGGCGGGCAAGGACACGGAACTGGCCGAGTCGGCCTGGGTGATCACACTCTTCTGCGTGGCCTGCGGCGCCGGCATCGGCGCCGTGCTCCCGCTCCTCGCCCGCTTGCTGCTGAAGCTGCCGTGGGCACCGCTGGAGGGCCCGGCCGAACTGCTGACTTCGATCCCGGAACCCGCCCTGACCCTCGGCACGGTCGCGGTCGGCGCACTCGGCGGTCTGCTGCTGGGCCTCAGCGCGGTGCACGAGTCGCTGTCGGTCCGCGTCTGCGACACCCACCTGGCGCTGACCATCAGGGACAGCACGCAGGAGTTCACCCGCGAGGAGATCGCGGTGCTGTGCAGGGACGGCAAACAACTCGTGATGCTGGCCCCCGACGGCAGGGAACTGGCCCGGGAGCACTGCGGCCTGCCCTGGCAACGCCTGGCCGACACCCTCGCCGAGCACGGCTACCGCTGGGCGGAGGAGGACCCGTACCGCGCCGAGTTCCGCCGCTGGGTCCCCGGCACCCCGGGGCTCCCGGAGGGCGCGGACGCCCTGCTCAGGGCCCGCGCCCAGGCCTTGAAAAGCGACGACGACGCCAAGGACGCCCGTGAGCTGCGCCGCGAGCTGCTGCGGCTCGGCGTGGTCGTACGGGACGAGGAGAAGCGGCAGTACTGGCGGCCGGCCCGCCAGAACTGAGCAGCCGCAGCGCTCACGGAGTACAGGCCTCGGCGATCGACAGGCTGTTCTCGTAGAGGTGGTGCCGGGTGATCCGGCCGTCCTCGACGGTGAGGCGCAGCGCGAACGGCCCCTCGAAGGATTTCCCCGTCGCCCGTACGGTCCCCGACACGTGCCCCATGAGCACGGCGTCGGCGCCGTCGACGAGAAAGGCGTCGAGGGAGGCGCGGGCGTCCTCGGGGACGGTGTGCTCCATCAACTCCGTGAACTGCGCGGCGCATTCGGCGGCGGTGGACCGGGGCCGGATCCACGGGACACCCGGGTTCTCGGCGAGCACCCAGTCGACCTCGTCGGCGAACAGCTCGACGAGCCGCTCGGTGTCCCCGGCGAGCCGGGCGGCGAGGAACTCCTGCACGACGGCCCGGGTGGACTCGGCGACGGAAACCGGCTTCACGGGGCTGGACTTGACGGACATGGCACTCTCCTCGCGACTGCGGCCAGCCGGATCCCGGACGGGTTTCGTGGGAACGCGTCCGATCCTGCCGGGGAAGGGCGAGGCCGGTCGATTACCCGAGGGGTAATGCCCGAGGAGTAGTTGTCGTCACTGCCCGACCCGGCCGTCGATCAGCTCACGCAGGAGATCGGCGTGCCCGCAGTGACGCGCGTACTCCCCGACATGCGCCACCAGGACGTCACGGAGCTGGAGCTGCCCGCCGGGCTCGGCCCCGTAGTCGGAGTACGCGGCGTTCAGGGTGGCGAGGTCGGTGACACCGGCCAGATACCGGTCGGTGAGCTCCACATCGGCCCGCCACTGCCGCCACGCCGCTTCCACCACCGCCGGGTCAGCGACCGCACCGTTGAAGTCACCGTCCCGGTCCTCCTCGGTGCGGTACAGCTTCGGCGCGTCCTCCCCGGCCATCACCCGCCGGAAGTGCCGCTCGTCCTCGGTCAGGTGCCGCACCAGCCCGAGCAACGACATCGTGGACGGTGCCGCCGACCGCCGGGCCATCTGCTCCGCGTCCAGCCCCGCGCACTTCATTTCCAAGGTGAGGCGATAGTGACGGAGGCTCTCCAGCAACGCGCTGCGCTCATCGACGACTTCGAGCTCCCCGGCCTCACGCGGGTCGTCGTCCGGATCCACCCACATGTCGGGATAGACGGTCGCCCGCGTCCATCGACTCACCGCTGGTTCACCGATGTGCTCATCCGAGGCCATGGGGGGATGGTGGACGATGCGGGAAGGGTTCCGCCACTGAAATATCGGAGGCTCCAGGCCAGTCGGGGACACGTTGCTTGGACGAGTTCGCGGTGCTTCACGGCCGTAGGTGCGTCCTCGTCATGTTCCGAACGCATCCAGCAGGTGGTCATCAAGGTCAGCCACCCAGTCCTCTCCCCGCCAAGGCCGTAGTTCTCTCCGGGCTTGGCGAAGGCGGATGGCGGGGACTCGGCCGCCGGTGCTGGATGCTGCGGATACGCAGTCGTGCAGCAGGTCGGTCGCCGCGCGTGGGTCGCCGAGGCGGATTCGGGCCAGCGCCTGGTCCGTGGTGACGATCGCCCGTTGGACTTGCTCACGGGGTGCGGCCAGGGCTTGTGCCGATCGTTCGAACCGGTCGTGGGCCACGTGGGCGTCGCCGATGTGCAGTTCGCATACACCCTCGAAGCCTCGGAGGTGCCCGGGTGAGAAAGACGCGGGTGCCGGATCCTCGACCTGCTCGGTCTGCATGTCGTACCAGGCAAGGTCGAGTGCGTCCTGCGCTTGGCGTTTGTGCCCTGCACGGGCCTCCAGTTCCGCCTGGAGTGCGTGCGCGCGGGCCCGTACTCGTGTGCTCTCGCCTGTACGGGCCGACCAGACCGCATGCTGGACCAGGCGGCGGGCGTCGGCGAGCCCCGTCGAATAGAGGGTGACGAGGGCATGGCTCATGTGGACACTGGCCTGCTGCCAGGGCAGGGCGAGAAGCCGTGCCTGCTGTGCGGCTTCCATGTAGAGGGCGCGGGAAGCGGTGTCGTCCCGTGTCTCGAACGCGAGACGCCCGGCCAACGTGCACGCTGCCACCGCAACTTCCCGCAGTCGCGGCACGAGTGGCTCTGGCACCGGGCCGGCAAGCAGGCGCCGCGTGGCTTCGACCGCCGGGGTGAGCAGCAGTTGCAGCCGGACCATCGGCAAGGAGCCGACCTCGGCGTTGACTTCGGTGACGACGGAAGCGAGCCCTGCGGTGGTCTCCTCGTCCGCGTGCGCGGGCGCCTCGATGGCTGTGCTGAGCCTGGTCTGGATACCGGGCGAGAGAAGAGCGAGCATTCCCCCGCCCGTGTCGGTCGCGGTGCGAAGGACGAGGGTGCGTAACTCGGCGATACGACGCTCGCTCTCTCCGAGCAGCCCGAGCGCATGGAGATATTCGGCGAAATCGCTGCCCGCACCGAGCGCGAGGCAGCCCGCAGGGGAGCGGGCGTACACGTGGGCGAGCAGCAGTTGGTACCGCTCGTCCGGCATTACGGGTTTCGCCGCCTCCCAACGGGCGACGGACCGCTGAACGCTGGTCACGGCAGGCAGGGGCGGCTGGTGCAGGTCCTCGGCCAGGGTGATGAGCGCTCGTGCGAGGCCTGCCAGAGACAGGCCGCGCCGCTGGCGCAGTCTCTTCATCGTGGCCGCCCCGGCCGCTCGGTCCTCCATACGGCCCATGGTGGGGGAGCGGGCGCCTACACGGGCACGATCAGGCGCGGTTTCCCCATTTCGGCTGCGTACGTGAGGGTCTGCCAGGTACCGCTGGTCGGCTCGTCCTGGTGTGGGAACCCGATCGTCATGCTGGTGCGGTCGACCAGCCACCGGTTCCGGGCATGGTAGGCGGCTGTCTTCAGCTCACGGGCTCCCAGCTCCACGATCTCTGTGATCCGCTCCCGGCAGTGGGTGATTGCCTCCCGGGCGTCGGCGGGCTGCTGGTCGACAGTGCTGGGTACGACGACGGTGATATCGGCGGCGGTGTCGTCGGCGAGCCAGAGTAGCGACAGGGAGTCGATCCCGCGTGCGCCACCGATGTAGAAGTGAGCGTCGTCGGCGAACGGCCCCAGATAGTCGTGGAAGAGGTCCGCGTAATGGCCGCGGCTCCGGTGCCCAGTGTTCCGCGTACCTGTGATCGCCACCGCTCGCATGATCAGCTCCGTGTCATAGGTTGTCATATCCCGCCCGCGTTGCGGCCATTGAAATCTTGAGCACGTGAACACCAACGATCTGCAACGACTCAGCGGCTACCTGAACGAGCACGGCCTCCGGGTAACTGCGGACGAGAACGACATGCGGCTGCACGTGAGCAATCCTCTCAACAGCCGCCTCTCTGAGGAGATCGTTCTCGCCGGCGACCGGTACGTCACCTCCTTCGCGCACGAGATCGGCGAGCGCGGAGGGGAACAGGAATGCGCGAAACGCATCGCGCGGATGCTTGCCGTCGGCGCCGCTGCCGTGCGGGAGGGCTCAGCGTGACCGGCGGTATGCAGGGGACAGCGGCTTACGCACGGCCGGACAAGGAGTCGGTGGTCGGCGCATGGCTTCTCACCGCTGCCGACAACCCTGACGAGAGTGGTCTTGAGTGGCAGGGAGAGGGCCGGATGACCCAGCTGCGCTGCGGGGTGCTGTTCGCGGCCATCAGCGTTCCAGGGAAGCTCGTACGAGCGACAGCGGAGGCCTGGAAGCCGGAGCAGGTCGACGCGTTCCTGGCCGAGGCCCTGCACGGGGGCCCCGTGATCTACCACCGGACGGATCACTACTACGTCCTGACCCCTCCCAGTGTCGCCGGAAGGTGGCAGACACCACCCAATGCCTACGCCAGGTACGGAGGTCGGCGCCTCAGCTGCCTGGGTGACGACCGATACCTCGGCGTCCCCGCACTCGGCGAGAGCGACCCGTGCACCGCCTTCATCACCTACTGGTCCGTGCCCGTGGCGGCCCCTGGCAGGCTGTGCGACCCGATCACCGTCCTACGAGTCTTCAACGTCGGCGATTACCTCTGCGGCGAGGCATCAGCATGACCCCGCCCGTCGACACCCTTGAGGACCGTCTCAGTCGCTGGGCCAGGGTGCTCGATCCCCGGGAACGCGCGGCGGTTACCGCACTCCTGGAGGAACGCACCCTCCTGGTCCGCCAGGACTTCCGCCGGCTCGTCATCATCGACGACCAGGAGACAGGCACCGCCTGCTGCGACTGGGCACTGCTGTGCCAGAACCTCTACCGCAACGCCATCGGCGCAGGCGATCGCGCGTTTCTCGAGTTGGTGCTGTCTTTGGCCTGTCACCATCGGACCAATTTGGGTGGCCGACTTGCGGACCTCAGCCGGGAACGCCAGGCGATCATCCTGCGGGCCATCGCCGGGGCGGCTGGGGACGACACGATTAACGTGAGCCCTCGCCTGTGAAGCCTCGACTGGCCTGAAAACGCCCCTACCTGCGTGAGAACACGCAGGTAGGGGGTGTTTAGGTGTCGCGTTACTTCTTCTTGCCCTGGTTCTTGACCGCCTCGATAGCCGCCGCAGCCGCGTCGGGGTCCAGGTACGTCCCGCCCGGGTTCACCGGCTTGAAGTCGGCGTCGAGTTCGTAGGACAGCGGGATGCCCGTCGGGATGTTGAGGCCCGCGATGTCCGCGTCGGAGATGCCGTCCAGGTGCTTGACCAGGGCGCGCAGGCTGTTGCCGTGGGCGGCGACCAGGACCGTGCGGCCGGTCAGCAGGTCGGGGACGATCGCGTCGAACCAGTACGGGAGCATGCGGACGACGACGTCCTTGAGGCACTCCGTCTGCGGGCGCAGCTCCGGCGGGAGCGTCGCGTAGCGCGGGTCGGAGAACTGGGAGTACTCGGCGTCGCGGTCCAGCGCCGGCGGCGGGGTGTCGTAGGAGCGGCGCCACAGCATGAACTGCTCCTCGCCGAACTCGGCGAGCGTCTGGGCCTTGTCCTTGCCCTGGAGGGCGCCGTAGTGGCGCTCGTTCAGGCGCCAGCTGCGGTGGACCGGGATCCAGAGGCGGTCGGCGGACTCCAGGGCGAGCTGCGCGGTGCGGATGGCGCGCTTCTGGAGGGACGTGTGCACGACGTCGGGGAGCAGGCCGGCGTCCTTCAGCAGCTCGCCGCCGCGCGTCGCCTCCTTCTCGCCCTTCGCGGTGAGGTTGACGTCCACCCAGCCGGTGAACAGGTTCTTCTCGTTCCACTCGCTCTCGCCGTGGCGGAGGAGGATCAGCTTGTACGGTGCGTCGGCCATGCCCCAGAGCGTAATCCACGCATTCGCCCGTTCGCGTGGCTGCCCGGCAGGCGGACGTTTGACGGGTTCTGTTAATTGAGTGGCCCCCGTCAATCGCGGCTTTGTAATTTGTGGCTGCCACCTGCGCCACTTACACCCGGCGTCACGCGTCACTTACAGCCTTGCGCCCTGGGGGATCCCATGCCGTCCATGCCGTACGCCCTGCGTGCCAGACGTGCCGTCCGGGAAACCGTCTCCGGACTGCCCCGCGAGTTCTGGTGGCTGTGGACCAGCACCCTCGTCAACCGGCTCGGCGCCTTCGTCGCCACCTTCATGGCGCTGTACCTGACACTCGACCGCGGCTACTCCGCCACGTACGCCGGTCTGGTCGCCGCCCTGCACGGGCTCGGCGGGGTGATCTCCTCGCTGGGCGGTGGCGTGATGACCGACCGGCTGGGGCGGCGGCCGACGCTGCTGATCGCGCAGGCCTCGACCGCCGTGTCCGTCGCGCTCCTCGGGTTCATGCACCACCCGGTGGCGATCGCCGGCGTCGCCTTCCTCGTCGGCATGGCCAGCAACGCGTCCCGGCCCGCCGTGCAGGCGATGATGGCGGACATCGTCCGGCCCGAGGACCGTATCCGCGCCTTCTCCCTCAACTACTGGGCCATCAACCTCGGCTTCGCCGTGTCCTCCATGGCGGCCGGGTTCATCGCCGAGGTCAGCTATCTCGCCGGGTTCCTGATCGAGGCGGGGATGACGATGGTCTGCGCGATCCTCGTCTTCCTGCGGCTGCCGGAGTCCAGGCCCGCCGAGACGGCGAAGACGGCCGGCGCCACTGAGAAGACCGTCGTGGCCTCCGAGAGGACGACCGCCGCCCTCGACAGCTCCGTCAGCCTCGGGACCGTACTGCGCGACGGGCGCTTCATGTGCGTCGTCGGGCTGTCCTTCCTCGTCGCGCTGATCTTCCAGCAGGGGTCGATCGGGCTGCCGGTGGCGATGGGCGAGGCCGGGTTCACGTCGGCCGAGTACGGCATGGCGATCGCCGTCAACGGCGTCCTGATCGTCGTGCTGCAGATCCCGGTCACGCGGTTCATCGAGCACCGCGACCCCCGCCGGCTGCTCGTCATCTCCTCGCTCCTCGCGGGGTACGGCTTCGGACTCACCGCCTTCGCGGGGTCGGTCGGCGTCATCGCCCTCACGGTGTGCGTGTGGACGCTGGCCGAGATCGTCAACGCGCCCACGCAGACGGGTCTCGTCGTACGGCTGTCCCCGCTCCACGGACGCGGGCGCTACCAGGGGATGTACACCATGTCCTGGTCCGTCGCCGGCCTGGTCGCCCCGCTGATGTCCGGCTTCGTCATCGACCGGTTCGGGGCGGAGTGGCTATGGGGGCTGTGCGCGGTGGTCGGGACGGTGGCCGGGCTCGGGTACGGGGCGTTGATGCGGCGGGTGCCGGAGGAGGAGCCGGCTGAGTTGGCTGAGCCGGCTGAACTGGCTGAGCCTGCTGCCGGTGCCCTGGGGCAGGTTCCGGAACGTTCCGCGTCAGGTCCCTGATTCGCGAGTCCCTGAGACCGGCTGGCCGACCGACCGACCGACCTACCCACCCGCCGACCGACCGACCGGCCGCACCGCTCACCTCACCGAACCATCAACGGCACCTCACTGAACAGCCAACGGCACCGGATGGATCTCGTCCGCCTTGTGCCCCGCGCGTTCGTGGATGCGCTGGACCGCTTCGGCCGACGGTGCCTCGGAGAGGCAGTAGACGAGGCCGGACTCCGGGTCCGCCCAGGCCGCCTCGAAGTGGACGCTCTCGTCCTTCTCTATGGCGAGGTCCGCGTTGTGTGCCTCGCGCAGCTGTTCTTCCGTGATGCCCTTCATGCTGTGGTGGACATCCATGAACTTGGCCATGACGTCGTGCCTCCTTCGCAGTGCCCGGCGGTACGCCAGCCAGTAGCGCAGTACCCGGCGGTACGCCAGAACAGCGGGCGTACCTCCATGGTCCGCCCGTCCGGGCACGGAGGCGACCACAACACCACAGGGCCCCGCGGCGAACCACCGGGGCCCTGCCGGCCGTACGAAGATGCCGGCGTCAGCCGCACTGGCAGGGGCTGCCCGACTGGCACCCGCAGCCGCAGCCCGAGCCGCAGCCGCACGCGGCGACCAGGGGCAGGCTCCTGATCTCCACGGGCTGCTCGGTCTCGCGCTCCTGCGTGGGGTCGGGCGTGGTGCTGGGGGATTCGGCCATGGGTCCCTCCTCAAGGCTGGTGCCTGTGCCCATTGGATGCCCGTACCGCTGGGCGCATCAACGGCGCACAGAGGCGCCCGCGCGCCCCGGCCGATCCCCGCCCGGCCCTTTCACGCCGGAGCAGGACCGGGCAGGACCAGGAAGGCCCAGGAAGGACCGAGCAAGACCGAGCAGGACCGAGCGTCAGGCGCTCTCCGACCCCGCCACCGCCTGGATCTCCGGCTGCGCGTCCGCCTGGAGCTCGTCCGCGTGCTCGCCCGTCACCAGGTACACCACCCGCTTGGCGACCGAGACCGCGTGGTCGGCGAACCGCTCGTAGTAGCGGCCGAGCAGCGTCACGTCCACGGCCGTCTCGATGCCGTGCTTCCACCGGTCGTCCATCAGGTGCTGGAAGAGGGTGCGGTGCAGCAGGTCCATCTCGTCGTCGTCCTGCTCCAGCTGGAGCGCCAGGTCGACGTCCTTGGTGATGATCACCTCGGCGGCCTTGGCCATCAGGCGCTGGGCGAGCTGGCCCATCTCCAGGATGGTGGCGTGCAGGTCGGTCGGGACCGCGCGGTCCGGGTAGCGCAGGCGCGCGAGCTTCGCCACGTGCTGGGCGAGGTCGCCCGAGCGCTCCAGGTCGGCCGACATGCGCAGCGACGTGACGACGATGCGCAGGTCCGTCGCCACCGGCTGCTGCCGCGCCAGCAGGGCTATGGCCCGGGCCTCCAGGTCGTGCTGGAGCTCGTCGACCTTCTGGTCGGCCTCGATGACGTTCTCGGCCAGCTTCAGGTCGGAGTCGAGCATGGCGGTGGTGGCGCGCCCGATCGCCGAGCCGACCAGCCGGGCCATCTCCACCAGACCGTCGCCGATCGAGTCCAGTTCCTCGTGGTACGCGTCCCGCATCAGGCTTCCCTCTCGTGCGTCTGTGTCGGGGGTTCAAGGGCCGGGGCCCATTCAAGGGCCGGAGCCCACCGAACAACCGGCGGTACGACCGTCGTATAACCAACGGTCCGAACCCCACGCTCCCACGTTCCGGCCCGTACGCGTCCGTTTCCGTCATCCCAAATGAACCAATACTGGCTCCAAGGTGAACTCTGGGCGACGAGTGTTCGAGCTCGCAGCCCGACGGCTGTGGTCCGTGGCCGACCCATGCCTAACCTGGGTGCATGGACGTGAACGCGGCGGTCGCCGCAGCGGCTGCGATCGCCGGGGTGCTCACCGGTGTCATCGCCATGCTGGCGTTCCGCTGGAGCGAGCGCGAACAGAAACGCCCCACACGGACCTCCCTGCACACGGACCCCGTGCTGCCGCCGGGCGTGGACACCGTCCTGTCGGTCCTCAGGTCCTCCGCCGTCGTGCTCGACGAGGCAGACGCCGTGGTCAAGGCCAGCTCGGCGGCGTACGCCCTCGGCCTGGTCCGCGGCGGCAAGCTCGCCGTCGAGCCGATGCTCCAGATGGCCCGGGACACCCGGCGCGACGGGGAGATACGCCAGGTCGAGCTGGACCTGCCGCGGCGCGGGACCGGACGCGGGGAGGCCCTGGCCGTCTCCGCGCGGGTCGCGCCGCTCGGCTCGCGGCTGGTGCTGCTGCTCGTGGAGGACCTCACCGAGGCCCGCCGGATCGAGGCGGTGCGGCGCGACTTCGTCGCCAACGTGAGCCATGAGCTGAAGACGCCCGTCGGCGCCCTCTCCCTGCTCTCCGAGGCCGTCATGGACGCCTCCGACGACCCCGAGGCCGTCGAGCGGTTCGCCGGGCGCATGCAGATCGAGGCCACCCGGCTCACCAGCCTGGTGCAGGAGCTCATCGACCTGTCGCGGGTGCAGAACGACGACCCGCTGGAGGACGCCGAGCCGGTGCGCGTCGACGAGCTCGTCGCCGAGGCCATCGACCGCTGCCGGCACCAGGCCGGCACCAAGCAGATCACCATGGCCGCGGGCGGCACCGCCGACCTGCATGTGTGGGGCAACCGCGGCCAGCTCGCCGCCGCCCTCGGCAACCTCGTCGAGAACGCGGTCAACTACTCGCCCGCCCGCACTCGCGTCGGCATAGCGGCCCGCAGGGTGAACGCGGCCGGCGGGGAACACATCGAGATCGCCGTCACCGACCAGGGCATCGGCATCTCCGACAAGGACAAGGAGCGCATCTTCGAGCGCTTCTACCGCGTCGACCCGGCCCGCTCCCGTGCCACCGGCGGTACGGGACTGGGGCTGGCGATCGTGAAGCACGTGGCCGCCTCGCACGGCGGGGAGGTCACGGTGTGGAGCGCCGAAGGCCAGGGCTCCACCTTCACCCTGCGGCTGCCGGAGGCCGGTGCGGCCCGCGACCGCGCACATCAGCAGCCCGCCCGATCAGCACGCGCAGGAGGCGCGGGCCTCGACGAAGAGGCCGGGCGGTCCACCCCCACATCCCCCGAATCAACCGCGTACGAAACGCTTCCTGCCCCGGAGGTCCTTCCGTGACCCGAGTGCTCGTCGTCGAGGACGAGGAGTCCTTCTCCGACGCCCTGTCGTACATGCTCCGCAAGGAGGGCTTCGAGGTCGCCGTCGCGACCACCGGGCCCGACGGACTCGACGAGTTCGAGCGCAACGGCGCCGACCTCGTCCTCCTCGACCTGATGCTGCCCGGCCTGCCGGGCACCGAGGTCTGCCGCCAGCTGCGCGGCCGCTCCAACGTCCCCGTCATCATGGTGACCGCCAAGGACAGTGAGATCGACAAGGTCGTCGGCCTGGAGATAGGAGCCGACGACTACGTCACCAAGCCCTTCTCCTCGCGCGAGCTGGTCGCCCGTATCCGGGCCGTGCTGCGCCGCAGAGGTGAGCCGGAGGAGGTCACTCCGGCCGCGCTGGAGGCCGGCCCCGTCCGTATGGACGTCGACCGGCACGTGGTCACCGTCGGCGGCACCAAGATCGACCTGCCGCTGAAGGAGTTCGACCTGCTGGAGATGCTGCTGCGCAACGCCGGCCGCGTGCTGACCCGCATGCAGCTCATCGACCGCGTCTGGGGTGCCGACTACGTCGGTGACACCAAGACCCTCGACGTCCACGTCAAGCGCCTGCGCGCCAAGATCGAGCCGGACCCGGGCGCCCCGCGCTACCTGGTGACGGTCCGCGGCCTGGGCTACAAGTTCGAGCCGTAGGCCGGCCGCGCACGACGAACGCGAAGGGCGGGACCTCCCGGGAGGTCCCGCCCTTTCGTACGACTGCCTCGCGCAGGCTCAGTGCCCGGCGCCCGCACCGGTCGAGGCGCTCGCGGACGCCGCGTCGGTCGGCGTGCCCGGCGACGCGTGGCCGCCCGGCGTCTCGCCCGCGGCGGGGCTCTCGGTGCCGGCCGGCGAACCGGAGGGGCTCCCCGACGGCGAACCGGACGGGGACGCCGAGCCGCCCGGTGCGGCCGGGACCTCGGCCGGGCCCCACTCGGTGAAGTGGTGCTCGGCGGGGACGACGAACGCGCGCAGGCTCACGTCACCGGTCCTGCTGAAGGTGAAGGTGACCTTCTGGGCGTTGCCGTCCTGGGCGGCCTCGCGGCCGCTCGGCAGCACGGCCGTGGCGTTGTCCTTGCCGCCCAGGACCAGGCTGCCGCCGGCCGGGATGCTCAGGCTGCCGCCCTTGGCGGGCTTGAGCTCGGCCTTCTCGCCGGTGCCGGGGAGGGTGATGGACTCCAGCGTCTCGGCGGTGCTGCCGGAGTTGAAGAAGGTGGCGGCGATCGCGGCCGGGCCGGTCGACTTGAGGTCGGGCTGCGTGATCACGATCGCGTTCTGGACCTTGATGTTGCCGACGCTCGTCGCCGCGTGGTCCGGCTGGATCTCGAGGGTCTGCGCGTTGTTGCCGGCACCGCACGCGGCGAGCGAGGCAACGGAGAACGCGATGGCGGCAGCGGCGAGGGCGCCGCGTCGAAGGCTGCTGCTCACGGCGGCGGCAACTCCTTGACTCGAGAGCGGAGCGGCCGATAAAGCCGCCCTAAGTGTCTGTCAGCGGGCCTTAGGTTACCGAGCCGTTCCCGCGCGGCCGCACCCGACCCCCCGGCGCCCGTGGCCTCGCTGAGAGCCACAGTGACTGCTGGGTCACATTGCGGGGTGCTCGTCCGGCATTCACATAAGAGCCTCGGGCGGCAGCGCGGATTTTCCGTGAAGGAATGTGCGGACCACCTGGGAATTGATCACCGGGGGGCTCGCCCGGACGCCCGGTGATCAATTCCGGATTCGACCGGAACCCGGCTCGGGCCGCCGAACGGAGTAGCGGAAGTCGATCATACGGAACCGGACATATGGGGATGTTCAGCCGCTTGGGGGAGGCTCCGGATGTGTGTAGCGTACGCGTTTCGCTCGGCCCGGAGAGCCGCTCCGACCTGCGAATACCTTCTTCCACTCCCTGTCCGAAGCACGTTCCTGTTGGACTTGTCAAGCCCCGAGATATGCCCTGACCTGCGAAAACGCCATTCAGAACCCGCAGTTTCCGTGTTACCCTGGATAGCCACGGAAGGGGTACCTGTCACATGACGTTCAAGGTTGGCGACACCGTGGTCTATCCCCATCACGGGGCCGCGCTGATCGAGGCTATCGAAACTCGCCAGATCAAAGGCGTGGACAAGACCTACTTGGTGCTGAAGGTCGCCCAGGGTGACCTGACAGTGCGTGTGCCAGCGGACAATGCGGAGTTCGTCGGCGTGCGTGATGTGGTCGGTCAGGACGGGCTGGACCGGGTCTTCGAGGTGCTGCGCGCGCCGTACGCCGAGGAGCCCACGAACTGGTCCCGTCGTTACAAGGCAAACCTGGAGAAGCTCGCCTCGGGCGATGTCATCAAGGTCGCGGAAGTGGTGCGTGACCTGTGGCGTCGTGAGCGTGAGCGCGGACTCTCCGCTGGTGAGAAGCGCATGCTCGCCAAGGCCCGCCAGATTCTGGTGAGCGAACTCGCTCTCGCGGAGAACACCAACGAGGACAAGGCCGAGGCCCTGCTCGACGAGGTTCTCGCCTCCTGAGGCGAAGCCTGTCGCTCAGCACTCTGCTTATCAACGCTGCACCATCGAAATGCCGCGGTGCCCGATGACGATTCCTTTGTCGCCGGGCGCTGCGGCATGTTCGTACTCGGACGCCGAATGCGCCGTCACCGCCGGATGTGTTATCACTCACGATCCGGTCCTTGGTGTGCCGGGCCCGGGCAGCCGGCTCGACCAGCTTCACGGAAGGGTCCGGTCGAGCGCGTCGCGCCCGGCACTCCTCCAGGCCATACCCACGCCAGGGCAACACACAAACCTGACAGGAACCGATGTCTGACGATTCGCGCCCTTCGCCGTCGGCCACCCCTTCGGCGGCCCGTACGGCGGCCGTGATCCCGGCCGCCGGCCGTGGTGTACGGCTCGGCCCGGGCGCCCCCAAGGCGCTCCGCGCGCTGGGCGGCACCCCCATGCTCATCCACGCGGTCCGCGCGATGGCCGCCTCCCGTGCCGTCTCGCTGGTCGTCGTCGTGGCCCCGCCCGAGGGCGCCGCCGAGGTCAAGTCGCTGCTCGACGCGCACGCGCTGCCCGAGCGGACCGACTTCCTCGTCGTACCGGGCGGGCAGACCCGCAAGGAGTCCGTGAAGCTCGGCCTGGACGCGCTGCCGGCCGGCCATGACATCGTGCTCGTGCACGACGCGGCCCGGCCGCTGGTGCCGGTGGACACGGTCGACGCGGTCATCGAGGCCGTACGCGAGGGCGCCCCGGCCGTGGTCCCGGCGCTGCCGCTCGCCGACACCGTCAAGCAGGTCGAGCCGGCCGGGACTCCCGGTGAGCCGGAACCGGTCGTCGCCACGCCGGACCGCGCACGGCTGCGGGCGGTGCAGACGCCGCAGGGCTTCGACCGGGCGACGCTGGTACGGGCGCACGAGACGGTCACCGGAGACGTCACCGACGACGCCGGCATGGTCGAGCAGCTCGGCCTCACGGTCGTGGCGGTGCCCGGCCACGAGGAGGCGTTCAAGGTCACCCGGCCCCTGGACCTGGTGCTCGCCGAGGCGGTCCTGGCCCGCAGGAGGCTCAACGATGGCTTCTGACGCGATGGCCGGGATGCCGCTGCCCCAGGTCGGCATCGGCACCGACATCCACGCCTTCGAGGAGGGCCGCGAGCTGTGGTGCGCCGGCCTGAAGTGGGAGGGCGAGGGCCCGGGCCTGGCCGGCCACTCGGACGCGGACGTCGTCGCGCACGCCGCGTGCAACGCGCTGTTCTCCGCGGCCGGCCTCGGAGACCTCGGACAGCACTTCGGCACGGGCCGCCCCGAGTGGTCGGGCGCGTCCGGCGTCACGCTGCTGACGGAGGCCGCCCGGATCGTGCGCGAGGCGGGCTTCCGCATCGGCAACATCGCCGTACAGGTCGTGGGCCCGAGGCCGAAGATCGGCAAACGGCGCGACGAGGCGCAGAAGCTCCTGTCGGAGGCGGTGGGAGCACCGGTGTCGGTGTCGGGCGCGACGACGGACGGCCTGGGCTTCCCGGGACGCGACGAGGGCCTCATGGCGGTGGCGACGGCGCTGGTCCTACGAGTCGGGTGAACGGCACTGCCCCACACACCCCCCACGGCCTACTACCCTGGTCCCGTGACTATTCGCCTGTACGACACCAGCGCCCGGCAGATCCGTGACTTCTCCCCGCTCAAGCCGGGTTGTGTCTCGATCTACCTGTGCGGTGCCACCGTGCAGGCGGCCCCGCACATCGGGCACATCCGGTCGGGTCTGAACTTCGACATCATGCGCCGCTGGTTCGAGTACCGCGGCTACGACGTCACGTTCGTGCGGAACGTGACGGACATCGACGACAAGATCATCATCAAGTCGGCGGAACAGGGCCGCCCCTGGTGGGCCATCGGCTACGAGAACGAGCGGGCGTTCAACGACGGCTACCACGCCCTCGGCTGCCTGCCGCCGTCCTACGAGCCGCGTGCCACGGGCCACATCACCGAGATGGTCGAGATGATGCGCGGCCTCATCGAGCGCGGGCACGCCTACGAGGCCGACGGCAACGTCTACTTCGACGTGCGCTCCTTCCCGGAGTACCTGGCGCTGTCCAACCAGGAGCTGGACAACCTCCAGCAGCCGTCCGGCGCCGGCGAGACCGGCAAGCGCGACCCGCGGGACTTCGCCATGTGGAAGGCGGCGAAGCCGGGGGAGCCCAGCTGGGAGACGCCGTGGGGCCGTGGCCGCCCGGGCTGGCACCTGGAGTGCTCGGCGATGGCGCACAAGTACCTCGGCACCGCTTTCGACATCCACGGCGGCGGCCTCGACCTGGTCTTCCCGCACCACGAGAACGAGATCGCCCAGGCCAAGGCCTACGGCGACGACTTCGCCCGGTACTGGGTGCACAACGCCTGGGTCACCATGAGCGGCGAGAAGATGTCGAAGTCGCTGGGCAACTCGGTCCTGGTCAGCGAGATGGTCAAGCGCTGGCGGCCCATCGTGCTGCGCTACTACCTCGGCACCCCGCACTACCGCTCGATGATCGAGTACAGCGAGGAGGCGCTGCGCGAGGCCGAGTCGGCGTTCGCGCGGATCGAGGGCTTCGTGCAGCGCGTGGTGGAGAAGGCCGGTGCCGTCGAGCCGGCCGCCGAGGTGCCGCTGGCCTTCGCCGAGGCGATGGACGACGACCTGGGCGTGCCGCAGGCGCTCGCCGTGGTGCACACCACCGTCCGGCAGGGCAACAGCGCGCTGGCGGCCGACGACAAGGAAGCCGCGGTGGCCCGGCTGGCCGAGGTCCGTGCCATGCTCGGCGTCCTCGGGCTCGACCCGCTCGACGCCCTCTGGGCCGGGGAGAGCGACCGCGGCGCCGATCTGCACGGCGTGGTCGACAGCCTCGTACGACTCGTGCTCGACCAGCGGGAGGCGGCCCGGGCCCGCAAGGACTGGACCACCGCGGACGCCATCCGCGACCAGTTGAGCCAGTCCGGTCTGGTCATCGAGGACAGCCCGCAGGGACCGCGCTGGAGCCTCGGCCCGCGCTGACCCGACCGCGATCCGGAAGATCGATTGTGCCGCCCGGGCCTCCGGGCGGCACACTTCATAGACGTAGTACGTCACCGCACCCACAGACAGGTAGGTCATGGCAGCCAACAACCGCCGCATGTCCGGCAAGAAGGGCGCGCAGGTCGGCAGTGGCGGCCAGCGGCGCAAGGGTTTGGAGGGCAAGGGCCCCACTCCGCCCGCCGAGATGCGCAAGGGACACAAGAAGAACCGTGTCGCCGGCGCCAAGGCGCGGCAGACAGCCCGCCGCCCCGCGCCCCGGGGCCGCGGCGGCAAGTCCACGTCCGAGCTGGTCGTCGGCCGCAACCCGGTCTACGAGGCGCTGCGCGACGGCGTGCCCGCTTCCACGCTGTACGTCCAGCAGTTCATCGACAACGACGAGCGCGTCCGTGAGGCACTCCAGCTCGCGGCCGAGCGCGGCGGCATCAACCTCATGGAGGCGCCGCGCCCCGAGCTCGACCGGATGACGAACGGGCTGAACCACCAGGGGCTCGTGCTCCAGGTCCCGCCGTACGAGTACGCCCACCCGCAGGACCTCGCCGACGCCGCCCTCGACGCCGGCGAGGACCCGCTGATCGTCGCGCTCGACGGTGTCACCGACCCGCGCAACCTGGGTGCGGTCGTCCGCTCCGTCTCCGCCTTCCGCGGGCACGGCGTCGTCGTACCCGAGCGGCGGGCCGCCGGGATGACGGCGGGTGCCTGGAAGACGTCCGCCGGTGCGGCCGCCCGTACGCCCGTCGCCCGCGCCACCAACCTGACGCGCGCGCTGGAGGCGTACAAGAAGGCCGGCATCGTGGTCGTCGGTCTGGCCGCCGACGGCGAGGTCGAAATCGGTGAACTGGAGGCCCTGGGCGGGCCCGTCGTCATCGTCGTCGGCAGCGAGGGCAAGGGGC
>NZ_NGFN01000119.1 GCF_002148965.1 Streptomyces swartbergensis
TGCCGCCTGCCGCCAGGCCGGCGTCCGCCAGTCCATGAGCGCGATCGGCTCCAGCGCGGACAACGCACTCGCCGAGTCCTTCAACGCAACGTTCAAACGCGAGACGCTCCAGGGCCGCAAGACATGGTCCAGTGAACGCGAGGCCCGCCTCGACGCGTTCGGCTGGCTCAACCGCTACAACACCCGACGCCGTCACTCCCGCCTCGGACAACGCAGTCCCATCGCCTACGAGACAGCACTCGACACAACATCAACTACCCTGACCCAAGCCGCATAGCCCGTGTCCAAGATTCCGGGTCAAGGCCCGTCTTGGCGGCGGTCTTCTTGGCCGGCCGCTTCTTCGCGGTCTTCTTCTTCGGCAGCTCGTGCACGTCGGCGTCCTCACCGCGCGAGGCCCTGGCCTGTTGCACGGACTCGTTCAGGGCGGCCATCAGGTCGACGACCTTGCCGGGCTTCTCTTCCGGCTCCTCCAGCTTCGGCGGCTCGCGGTGCTCCCGTTTGGCTTCGATGATCTGGGCGACGGCCTCGGTGTAGGTGTCCTGGAACTCCTCACCCTCAAGGTCGTCGCTGGTCATGGTGTCCATGAGCGCGAGCGCGCCGTCGATCTCCTCGTCGCTCAGCTCGACCGGCGGCGGCAGCAGTTCCTCGGGCGATCTGATCTCGTCGGGCCAACGCATCGCATGCAGAACAATGACGTCCTCGCGGACCCGGAGCAGGCCCAACCTCTCCCTGCCGCTCCAGGCGTACTTCGCSACRGCCACCTTGCTGCTCCGSKCCAGSGCCATGCGCAGCAGCTTGTACGGCTTCGCRGCSACCTGCCCGCTSGGSRCCAGGTAGTAGCCCTCGCCGATCTTCAAMGGGTCGACGGAGTCCAGGGGYACGAACGCGACGATCTCGATCGCCTTCGCCGTCGGCAGTGGCAGGTCCCGCAGCTCCTCGTCGCTGATCGGGATGACCTGTTCCTTGGTTAGCTGGTAGCCCTTGCCGATCTCACTCTGGTCGACCTCGCGGTCCTCGATCTCGCAGTACTTGCGCACCCGTACCCGGCCCATGTCCTCCAGGTGGTACTGGTGGAACCTGATCGAATGGTCCTCGGTAGCGCTGGCCACGGTGATCGGCACGGTGCCGTTGACTGAACTAACAACGGAATATTCGCTGGTCAGAGGCCCTATCTGCTAGCTTCCCGGCCATGCTTGAGACGGATGATGCTGCCCGGGACTTAGCGGGCTTCGTGCTGCCGGAGACTGGTGCACTGATCGAGACGACGGATCCGCTGCGGCCATAAATTCTGCTTGACGCGGAAGGAGCCGTTGTCGCCCCGGTAGAGGCGTTCTTCGCGGAGCTCCAAGCGAACTCGCGTCCGGCGACGACGATCCGCTCCTACGGCATGGACCTGCTGCGGTGGTGGCGGTTCCTATCCGGATGGGACGTCGCGTGGAATCGGGCGAGCCGGCGGGATGCGCGGGACTTCGCCAGGTGGATGCAGATCGCGCCGAAGGTTTCCCGGGCGCATTGGCGCCACCGGGCCTCCGGTGAGGGTCCCGCGGAGGCGTTGACACGGCCCTCGGCAGGCGTGCCGAACCCGGTCACGGGGCGGGCCGCGCCGGGCTCGCTGTACTCGGCGTCGACGCGGGTGCACTGCGAGACTGTGCTGAGATCGTTCTACGACTTCCATTTGGAGGAGGGCACCGGCCCGATCATCAACCCGTTTCCCTCGGCTCGGGAACGCCGCCGGTTGCCGGCGGCAGCTGGCCGGACGACCCGTCAGTCGGCAGGAGGCAGGTACCGGCCGTCGCTTCCTCAGCGTCTACCGCGGCGGCTGCCCGACGATTGCTTCAACGAGCTGTTCGCCGCGCTGCGTTACAACCGCGACCGTGCTCTTCTGGCTTTTTGGGTGTCCAACGGGGCCCGGGCCAGCGATCTGCTGACCAGTCGGCAGCGTGATCCGCTGCCCGGAGAGCAGCTGCTTGGCGTGATCCGCAAGGGAACCAGGGCATTTCAAGCAGTTGCCGTCCTCGCCTGATGCGTTCGTATGGCTGCGCCTGTGTCAGGAGGAGGCCTGGCGAGCTGGGGCACCGCGGGGAGGACACCAGGCGTTGTGGTGGACGCTGCGGCGGCCGTTTCGACCGCTGGCCTACCACGGCAGCGCGGGCGATGCTGAACCGGGCCAACGCGTTACTCGGGGCGAACTGGACCCTGCACGACCTGCGGCACACCGCCGCCTACCGGATGGCCCGCGATCCCGGACTGGCTTTGACGGACGTGCAGTGGGTTCTTGGCCACGCGCACCTGAGCACCACCCAGATCTACCTGCCGGCTGGCCGCGACGAGAACATTGAAGCGGTCCGCGCACACCACCAGCGCCAGACGCGGCTGGCGCAAGTCCCTGCAGTACCCGCCGCTGGATACCGAGCCGAGTCGCTCCACGACCTCTTCGGAGGCGCCCAGTGAATGTTCGCGTCCGGGAGATGACCGGCAGCACACGCGTCCGGGCGGACGACCGTCCACCGGTGCGGGCGGCCGCAGGCGGCGTGATGAGGCAGGCCCAGGCTCAGTTCCCGGCTCGATCCGCCGGGACACAATGGACGATGACGCGCTCGTCCGTCGAAGAGGTGCTGGCCGCTCTCGATCGCCCGCCGCTTCGAGCGGCCAAGGCCCACACCCGGTGGGAGCGCAGGCATGGTGCACGTGCAGTCCTGACGTGGTTGTCCGGCTTCCCGGGCGAGACCTGGCAGGAGCGATGGGAGGCATCCCCGGCAGCTGCCAGTCCTCGGCTGGGCCGAGGAGGGGCCGGCATGGGTGAGTGCTGCAGCCGATGCACAGTGGAAGCACGTGCAGACGGGACTGCTGATGCTGACCGGCATCGACGCGCTGCGCCTGTCGATTCCCTGGCAGTTCGGCCACCGCACTACGCATCTGCGTCCCCTCGTCGAGCGCACCAGGGACCCTGAAGGGCTGACCCGCCTGCACGAGATCGTCGGCCCGAAGCGGTGGGCATCCGTCGGAGGCGGCCGCGCCCGCCTCGCGTTGGCTCGGATCATGCTCGCAAAAGGCGGAGGCCTGGCGGACATCACCGCCGGGGACGCCTTCGAGTACTACACCGAGTTACGGAAGTTGGTCCGTACCCAAGCCGGCGGCACCCTCTTCTACTCCTGGCTGCGAGACCTGGGGAACGTGCCGTCCGACGCCCCGGTGACCCTGCGTTTCCTCAAACAAGGTCACGGGTCAACTCACCTGCACGCAGCTGGTCGACCGGCACGGCGTGGCCTGAGCACCGATCCGCGAGCTGCTGATCGACTACCTGGAGGAACGCCAGCCACGGCTCGACTACAGCACCCTCGACAACCTCGCCCGCAACCTGACCAGGAACTTCTGGTCCGACCTGGAGATACATCATCCAGGCATCGCCTCCCTCGACTTGCAGCCCGGGGTCGCCGCCGCGTGGAAGGAGCGGTTCCGAACCAGGATCCAGCGGCGGAAACGGCCGGACGGCACCGTGGAAGAGACGCTCGTCGAGCGCGCTGAATACGACCAGTTGCTCGTGGCAGTGCGGGCTCTCTACCTGGACATCGCGCGTTGGGCGGCCGAGGAACCCACCCGGTGGGGACCCTGGGCAGCACCCTGCCCGATCAAGGAGGCTGAAGCCTCCAACCGCAAGCGCGTCAAGCGGCGCAAGGCCCGCAGGGACCAGTGAACGCGCGAGCGGCTGCCCGTCCTGGAGACCTTCGTCCGGGCTGCGGTCGATCACCACGCCCAGCAATCGGCCCGCCTTCAGGCCCTGCTCGCCGTCCCACCTGGTGCCCCCTTCACGATCGGCGACGCGATCTTCGTCCGTACCAAGAATGCGACGACCGCTGGCGCGCGGGACGAGCAGGGCACTGTTCGCCATTCCGGTCAGGCCGAGCATCGCGCGTTCTGGGCCTGGGCGGCGGTGGAGTTTCTCCGCCCCACCGGCGCCCGCATCGAGGAGATGCTGGAGATCAGCCGTCACGCGATGCTCCAGTACCGGCTGCCTACCACCGGCGAGATCGTCCCACTGTTGCAGATCGCTCCGTCCAAGACCGACCAGGAGCGAGTCGTGCTCGTCAGCCCAGAACTGGCCGACGTCCTGGCCACCATCATCCGACGTGTCCGCGACCCGCGGACCGGGGCCATCCCGCTCCTGTCCGCCTACGACTGTGAGGAACGCGTCTGGAACCCACCGTCCCCGCTGCTGTTCCAGTGGGACCGCGGCGGCGAGAGATCCCGCATGTTGGGCGAGTTCATCCGCAGCGCGCTGGGAGAGGTCCTCGCCTTCATCGGCCTCACCGGCTCAACCGGCCAGCCTCTGGTCTTCGCGCCGCACGACTTCCGCCGCCTGTTCATCACCAATGCCATCCGCTCCGGCCTCCCGCCTCACATCGCGCAGGTCATCGCCGTCCACGCCAACATCAACACCACGATGGGCTACAACGCGATCTACCCAGAAGAGACCACCGAAGCCCATCGCGCCTTCATCACCCGCCGCCGCGCCCTGCGGCCGGCAGAGGAATACCGCACCCCCACCGACGCCGAGTGGGAGGACTTCCTCGGCCACTTCGAACGCCGCAAGCTCTCCGTTGGCACCTGCGCCCGCGCCTACGGCACCGCCTGCATCCACGAACACGCCTGCGTCCGCTGTTCCCTTCTTCGCCCTGATCCCGCCCAGCGCGGCCGTCTGGTCGAGATCCGCGACAACCTCATCGACCGCATTGCTGAGGCGGAACAGGAAGGCTGGCTGGGCGAGATCGAAGGACTCCGCATCAGCCTGACCGGCGCTGAGTCCAAGATCAGCCAGATTGACACGGCGTCCGAAGGAGGGCTGGTACTCCTCGGCATGCCAGCACAGCGATAGTCCCTCGGCACCTGCTCTTCCGTTGCCGACGGCATGATCTAGGGTGAATCGCCGTTGTGGCAGGTCAGAGCTTGATCGCCGTGTCAGGCAAGTCAGGCAAGTTGCTCGACGTTGGGTAGCGCGGCGAGCCGTCGACAGGGATCAGGCCGTCGAGGACGTCGACGACGAACTGGGACGCGGGGCATGGCTTCGAACTCGTCTCGTGAGTCGCCGTTCAGCACCGTGTGCGTATCAGGTGACGGATGCTCAGCGATGGCTGGGCCCGCCGGTCAGTCGATGCCTTCGATGATGCGGAAGTCGCGCTCGACGCCGTCGGGGAGGGCCACCAGCGCCTTCTGGTATGCCTCGCTCTCGTATGCCGCGACGGCCTGTTCAAAGCTGTCGAACTCGATCAGAACGACGCGTTGCGTGATTCCGGCCTCGTGGGCGACGACTCGACCGCCAAGGAGGGACAGGACGCGCCCGCCCCCAGCCTGGACAGCCGGACCGGCCAGCTCGTTGTAGGCAGTCAGCCTCTCAGGGTCGGAAATGGCGGGGTAGACACTGACCCAGTAGCCCTTAGCCATGGAAACCTCCTGTGTTGGGCCGGACACGTCCGACTTCGAATTGACACTCAGATCGATCGATCCCGGCGACGGGTACTGCGGTCAGTTGAATCGTCATATGCGCAGGTTAAGGCTTGATGTGCGGTCGAGGGAAAGACCGGTACGGGATAGACTCAGAACGGATCGTTATCAATCGGCAGGGAGGGCACGTGGCGCCGGATACGGTGAGCCTGCGGTACTTCCTGGTGCTGGCGCAGGAGTTGAACTTCACCCGCGCGGCCGCACGGATCGGTATCGCACAGCCCGCACTCAGCGCCCGGATACGCCGATTGGAGGCGGAACTCGGTACGGCCCTGCTGGTCCGCAACACGCGTAGCGTCGTATTGACCACGGCCGGTGCGGCTTTGGCGGAGTCCGCGCCGCCCGCGCTGGCGGCGCTGGACCGGGCATGGGACACCGCCCGGAGCGCGGCGGCCGGTGAACTGGGCACGCTGCGCATCGGATACAGCCTCAGCGCCGGGGCCGAGACGGCACCGGCCCTGGTGGACAGGCTGATTCGCGGCAACAGCGGACTCGAGGTCGGCGCGGTCCCGATGGCGACACCGGAGATCTCCCCCGCGGTCGCCGACGGCCGAATCGATGCCGGGATCACCCGCGGTGAACAGCCGGGCCGTGGCGTGCGCCGGTTCCTGCTGCGGCGTATGCGCGTCGGGGTCCAGCTGGCGCAGCACCATCCGCTGGCCGAACACCCGGAGATCGAGATCGCCGACGCGGCCGCGTATCCGCTGCGACTCCCGGACCGTGCGGCCAACCCCGTGATCCACGATCAGCTGTCCGCACTGTTCCGAGACACCCGACCACACCCCCGATTCCACACGCCCGCAGTCTCTTTCGACATGTCTCAACGCGACCTGCGCGACGGGGTCACCCTCGCCCCGGCCGGAGAAGCCGCAGCCACGGCACAACCGGCCGGTCTCACCTGGCGACCGCTGCGGGGCGCGCCCAGCCTGACGATCCACCTGGTCCTCCCACGCGAGCAGTCGCCGCTACACCGCCGCATCCGTGCCGTCGCCAAAACCCTGGCGCACGAGCTGCACTGGCTGCCGGACTGACGCGCAAGAGGTCAAGCGACCAAGGCCCGCCGCGGCGTCCCGTTCGATCGACAGCCTTCGAGATCGGTACGGGCAACAACCACTTACGTGTCGGGATGCTGCGGCAGGGCGAGCCAGTCCGACCAGGAGATCTCGCGGCCGAGGAAGCGCGGCTGCTCGAACGGCCAGTCGGCGGCGATCCACTGCGGCACCAGCGCGTCGAGGGCCTGCTCGACCTTGCTGCCCACGAGCTCGTCCACCACCCACCAGGAGATCTCGCCGTCCGCGCCGGCCCTCTCCGGTGGGTCGATGTAGACACAGCCGAGCAGAGCTGTCTCCGCCGCGTCGAACAGCGCGTAGTTGAAGGACTGGTGTGCGGCGATCTCCTTCTCGTGCCGCAACAGGTCGGCCCGGTCGGCCTCGTAGGTCATGGTGGACGCGGGCCAGCCCCAGGCCGGGCCGAAGATGGTCCACAGCCGCTGGCGCGAACCCATCACAGCCGGATAGTCGAGCGGGGTGTCCGCCTCCCGGATCGGCCGCAGGTGATGACCACCGCCCGGCAGCGGTACCAGGACGGGGTGAACGAAGTCATCGGGAAGCCAGCTCATGGCGCCCGACCGTAGCAGCGCGCGGCCGTCCGCTCCCCCTGGATTTTCCCCGCATACCGCCAGGCTCTGCTCTCATGCCGGGCAGGGCCCGCGATCACCCGATCGAGACTCCCGTTCGATCGACAGACTCCATGATCGGCATGGCAACGGCTTCTTAATTCAGAGAAGTGACCAACCCGAAGCTGATCGCACCGCTCCAGAAGTTTCGAGGCATGACGAACCTCCGCAGCTACCCGAGCACCACCAGGCTATGAGGACAACTGCAGCCGCGCATGTGCACCAGGAAGCGGCGGCGGCCGGCCTGTGCCCGAAGCAGCGCACCCATCGTGAGAGCCCGTGCAAGCTGTGTCCGGCACGGGCCCTCGCACTGGGTGGCCGGGTACGGGGTATCTCAGCCGGCGGGGGTGTAGGTGACGGTCTGGTCGGGGCAAGCGGTGGCGAGGTCGTTCAGGGCGGCTAGCTCGGTGTCGTCGACGGTGAGGTTCCAGCGGAGTTTGGTGGCGGTCCATTCGGCTGCGTACCGGCAGTGGGCGTCGCCGGCCGGGGGCAGCCACTGGGCCGGGTCCTGGTCGGCCTTGCTGCGGTTGGAGCGGGCGGTGACGGCAACCAGGCTTGCCTCGGCTCCTTGGTCGTTGGCACAGGACTCGCGGCGCTCCGCGGTCCAGGTGGATGCGCCGCTGTCCCAGGCCTCGGCCAGGGGCACATGGTGCCCCAGGCCTCGGCCAGGGGCACCATGTGGTCGATGTCCAGGCCGGAGGCGGACGTCACCGCGGTCTGGTCGTAGTACGATCACCAGCTGCCGCCGGTGAGCCGGCACCTCGGGCCCACGGCCGGTGCTTCGACGGCTTTGGCGATGAGACCTCGTTACGGGTGGTACAGCCGTCGGCCGGGTCGTCGCCGGAGTTCCAGTGCTTGAACGCCTCGCGGGTGTAGCCGTCGCGGGACTCAGTGGCCAATGGCAGGCTTGTGACGGCTTCGGCGAGCGGAACGGTTTCCGCGGCGTGAGCGGGCGTGCCGGTAGTGAGGGACAGGATGGTGAGGAGCGCGGCGGGCAGGCCGCGCAGCAGAACGGTACGCATGAACCTTTTGGTAGCGGCCCACCTGGGCGCACGGGCCGGAGACAGCCGTTGCGCCCCTCGTGTGAGTGCAATGGTCGTACCGGAGAAACGACACAGCTCGGTTCGGCCGCCATCCTGCGGCGAGAACGTCCCGCAACCCCGGACGGTGCGTTCGTCGGCCGCCTTGAGTGCGGTGCGGGCCTGCGGTTGAGAGCGTAGGCGCGGGCGACGACCGCGGCCGCGAGCGCCGCGGCGGCAGTCGGCCGGTGCCCGTCGGCGCGGCGGGCCGCAGCTCGCCGACCCGCTCCGGACCCGGTCAAAGGAAATGCGCAGTCGCTGATGTGTGAGGGCTCTTGGATACCTTGTAGGCCCCGAGGAACCAACCGGTCGAGGCCTTCTAGTCACAAAGGGGCTGCTCCGGGGCGGGGGTTGTACAGCCCCGCCCCGGCCTGACCTCACGTGACGAGCGGCACGACGACTGCCAGCAGCGCGATTCACAGGGACATGACGCTGAAGGCCACCATGCTTCCCCAGCCGATCGCCTTGTCCACCGGAGCACCGAGCAGGCGAGCGATGCCGTACCCGATGAGGCCGGCGAGGGCAGAGAAGAGGATGCCCATACCGAGTACGAGCATCAGGAACATGAGCAGGCGGCTGGTCACGCGGCACCTCGCTGGGTGCGCCGGGTGCCGGCCTTGGTGTGGAGCTGCTCCGGAATCCAGATGCGCCGCTCCCTGGCCGCGTCGTACAGCGCCTTACGGAAGCGGGTCTTGCGCATGCGGACCGCGGCGTGGGTGATGTTCAGCTCGTCGGCGATGTCGGTGTCGTCGTAGCCCTCGATGGTCAAGCTGATGACCGCCTGGGTGACCGCGGGCTGTTCGATCAGGATGTCGGCGAAGTTGGTGCTGAGAACCGCCGCTTCGGGCTCGGAGAGGTAGCCGGCCGCCAGGAGTCGCCCGAAGAGCTTGGGGTTCTCGCGCGCGGTCTCCTCGGAGCCGTCGTACAGCGTGTGCAGCTCCGCCCACCTCTGGCGGTTCTTCGCCCAGGTCGTGTACACCCGGCGGAACTCCCAGATGCACTGGCCCACGAAGTACGTGGTCAGGCAGCTGGCCCCCCGGCCTCCCCTGTAGTCGGGGTTCCAGCCGCCCTCGACCAGCGCCTTGCGCCTGAACGACTTCAGCGCCCGCATCAGCACATCGACGAGGATCTCGTCGCGGGCCACGGGGCTGGAGCGCAGCAGAGCCATGTCGTCGGGGTGGACCCAGAAGGGCATGCCCCGCTCCTGACACCGCTTCAGAGCGATCCGGGGAAGTCGGCCCTCACGGAGCATGCCCCGCAGGATCGGCCAGGCCTCCCGGCACAGGTCGTTCTCGAACACCTTGCAGGCCAGCCCGGCGAGCTCCTAGCCGATCTCCGGGTGCTCATGGACGACTGCGTTGACGGACGCCGTCGTGTAGAGCGTTCCGTCTGCGGCGGGGAGGAAGTGGAACCGGTGTGCCTGTGCGGACACTTGTTGCTGTGGACTTCCTTTTGCATGAACGGGTCCGGTCTGGCGATCGGACGGCGTTCGCCGAGATTTTCGACGAGCATGCGCGTGTCGTCTATGCCCATGCGATCCGGACGACGGGTGACTGGGCCCTCGCCGAGGACGTCATGTCACTCACCTTTCTGGAGGCCTGGCGGCTGCGCGACAAGCTGCGCGAGGAAGTCAGAAGCGTGCGGGCATGGCTTTTGGGCATTGCGACCAACGTGATGCGCAACATCGCCCGGGCGGCGCGTCGGCATCGGGAGGCGATGTCCCGTCTACCGCCGCCGGAAGCGTTGCCTGACTTTTCGGACGAGGTGGTCGGCCAGATTGCCAACGCTCAGCGGCTGGCCGCCGCAGCCCGAGCAGTGCAACGTCTGAAGCGGACTGAGCGCGAGGTTTTCACTCTGGTCGTCTGGTCGGATCTGGGGTATGCCGAGGCCGCTGAGGCGTTGGGAATTCCTGTGGGCACGGTACGTTCCCGGCTCTCACGGGCGAGAGAGAAGCTGCGCCGGCTCGTCGAGGAGGAGCTGGTCTTAGATCCGCATGGTGTGGAACTGCGGACCGGCAGCGGACACATATCGCAGAGCGGGGAGGCCGCAGCCCGCCCTTCCCACAGGAGGAGTGCACGATGAGCCTGGAACAGCGGGAACAGTCCGAGCGTGATGAGGCGAGGCGGACGCTGCCTCCGGCTCCCTATCCGGAGCCGTCACTTGGACGAGTGGAAGCCCGCCGTGAGCACTTCCTGTGCGAGATCGACGGGCAGGCGCGGTCCCGCTCTCCCCGTCTGGCGCGGCGGTCGAGAGGGCGCTGGGGGATGGTGCTGGGCGCGGCAGTGGCCGCTGGAGCGGCCGTCGTCGTTCTCACTGTCGACTTCGGCTCCCCTGGCGCTCGGCCGAACGTGCCACCGGCTTCCGCAGCATCGGTCGAACTGCTGGAGAGAGCGGCTCTGGCCGCCGCTACGACGCCTCAGACGAAGGTGCGCACCGGGCAGTACTCGTACGTGAAGACGGTCGGCCACACATCGGTGCTGTCCGAGACCAAGTCCGGCGAGATGGAACTCCTGCGCGAAAGCGAGGCCATGGAGCAGTGGACCTCGGTGGACGGCAGTGAACAGACTCTGCAGCGCAAGGAAGGCAACGACAAACTGCTGCCGGGCACTCCGGGCCGGGGCAATCTGAACTCACCGACCTACAACTTCCTGGCTGCCCTGCCGACCGACCCCGGCGCTCTGCTGGAGCGGATCCGCGACGACGCTGAGAAGAATCACGGAGCCGGTTCCGACTCCACGACGGGACCGGACCAGGAAGCCTTCGTCACGATCGGCGACCTGCTGCGCGACGGGGTGAGTCCCCCCGAGACCACTGCGGCTCTCTACCGCGCCGCTGCCCTCATTCCCGGAGTCGACGTCGTCCCCGTCGCCGTCGACGCGGCAGGCCGGAAGGGGGTCGCCGTCGCCCGAACACACGATGGCGAACGCACTGAGTGGATCTTCGACAAGAGCACGGCCCGACTGCTGGGTGAGCGCACAGTCCTCGTGGAGGACAACGCCTGGGGCAAGGCCGGCACCGTCGTCACCTCCGTCGCCGTCATCAACAGCGGCATCGTCGACGCGGCCGGGCAAACCCGTTAGCGGGCCGACGGGCTCCGCAACACAGCGCAATACACCGATGACAGCGAGCATGCAAGGTCGAACATCAGGACGGTTGTGATCGGGAACTCGACATTTGCGCCTTCGCAACGAGCGCGACGACCGCAACCGCAGCACCGGAGCCCACCGCAATACCGGAGGTCGGGCTCGCCACGCCGGCGGAGGAGGCTGAGCTGCAGCAGCGGCTCGCCGAGTCCAAGCCGGTGATCGCCATCTACAAGGGCGAGAAGATAAACCTGGCCGACGGCTGGCAAGGGGCGCAGGCCTGTTCCGAAGTGCCGAGCGGTGAGGTCTACTGCTACGACACTGTCGGGGAAGCGGATCAGGCACTGGCTGAAATCGCCCCAGCAGTCGCGAGAGGTACCAGCAGCGGCGTGACATCACCGAGGGTCAGTGGCGAGTTCGGTCCCATGGCTTCTAAGACCGTGTCCTATGTGGCGCTGGCTCGTTGAGTCGATCATGGGGCGGGGTACGTGGAGTTGGATTGTTCCGGACGGGCTGTGGGAGATCGCGAAGCCGCTGATTCCGCCGTCGAAGGTGCGGCCGCAGGGCGGGGGGACGCAGGACACCCCTGATGAGACGTTGTTCGCGGCCATCATCTATGTGCTGGTCAGCGGCTGTGCCTGGCGGGCGCACCACCGTGCTTCGGCATCTCGAAGTCCACAGCCCACCGCCGGTTCCTCATCTGGTCCAGGGCCGGCGTCTGGGGCCGCCTGCACGAAGCGGTGCTGCACCTGCTCGACGACGCCGGCCTGGTCGACGTCACCCGGGTTGTCCTCGACTCCGCCCACGTCAGGGCTAAAAAGGGGGCGAACACACAGGTCCGAGCCCCGTGGACCGGGGCAAGCCGGGTTCCAAGATGCACGTCCTGTCGGACGCGAACGGACTGCCCCTGGTCGTCGGCGTCTCCGCCGCCAACACCCACGACAGCGAAGGCCTGAAGCCCATGGTCGAGGGTCACCAAACGAGACACGACCCCCACCGCGGCCGCTACTTCAAGCCTCAGCGCCTGCATGCAGACAAGGCGTACGACATTCCCCACCTGCGAAAATGGTTACAACGGCAAGCGCATCGGCGTGCGCATCGCCCGCAAAGGCATCGAGTCCAGCGAACGGTTGGGCCGTCGCCGTTGGGTGATCGAGCGCACGATCTCCTGGCTGCCCGGCTACCGCCGACTAAGCCCCCGCTACGAACGCCATCCGCGCAACTACCTGGCCTTTCTCGGCCTCGCCGCGGCCCTGTGCTGCTACAAACGACTGCTCCGCCTCACCACGTAGGACACCGTCTTATTCCCCAGATTCTCCCCAGAGACGGCCCGCGCTGCGGGTCTGCGGCGAAGCGAAGCCAGTCAGTGGAGGCATGGCTACGGGCACGCTGAGTGACTGCCACAGGTAGGGCCGGAGCCTGCCAGCAGGTCCTCGTCTGCTGGGGGTACAGCAGCTGCACCCACGCTGACCAGGTAAAACGGTAGTCGGCGCAGCCTTCTGCCGGGGGCTGGTCCGGACATGGTCCGGATCTTGGTCTGGCAGCGCCGGTTCGGGTCATGCTGGGGCTGCAGTGCGAG
Organism: Streptomyces swartbergensis; assembly: GCF_002148965.1. Taxonomy (GTDB): domain Bacteria; phylum Actinomycetota; class Actinomycetes; order Streptomycetales; family Streptomycetaceae; genus Streptomyces; species Streptomyces swartbergensis. The sequence continues at coordinate 12,916 of NZ_NGFN01000119.1, forward strand.
CGATTGGGAGCGAGCGGGACCGGACGGGCAGATGGTCGGCTGCCTGGACGCTGGCGTCTGGGATCGAGGGTGTGGTGGTGGACCCGCGGGCCGGTCCAAGATCGTGCGGAGTCGGAAGTCGTGCCCAAGCGTCGGCCGAGCCGCGGCAGGCTCGAATCCCGGCACAGCGGGCCAGTGCAGCGGCCGAGAAGAAAGCCCGCACAGTCGAACTCGTGGCATGACAGACGCTTGTTAGCAGATCTCCCGCCAGATCCACATCACGGTCAGCACCGTGGAGCAGCACCTCACCAAGGGGTTTCGAAAGCTGAAGGTGCGGTGTCGCAGTGGTCTGCAGCTGGAACATCGGCAGTGAGCGGCGCGCATGCCTTCGGACAACGGGTCCGAGTCCGATGCCGCCTCGGCTGGGGCAAAGGTGCTCCGCCACCTCGGTGCCTCGCGTATGAGGGGGCCGGCCCCGCCTTGCCGATTTCACCACCGACTGGCGGGCGCCGTCGAAGGCCGTGTCAGCGATCAGACGGCGTCCTGGCCGGCCCCGTCCAGGGCCACCGCCAGGCTTCGAGGGCGCAGGTCCGTCCAGGTCCGCTCGACGTGGTCCAGGCAGGAGGCGCGAGTGTCCGGACCGTGCACGATGCTCCACCCGTCGGGCAGAGCGAAGCCGTCCGGCCACAGCGAGCACTGGTTCTCGTCGTTGCGCAGCACTAGGAAGGTGCCGCCCTCGTCGTCGAAGGGGTTGCTCATGGGGTCCTCCAGGGATGGTCAGGCCAGGTCATCGCCACGAGGATGCGGCGCTCGCCGGTGTAGGGCTCGCGGCCGTGCGCCATCCGCATATTGCTGACCAGCATGATGTCGCCCTGCCGCCAGGGCAGTGCGAGCGAGGCACGGTCGTAGGCGGCGCGGATCGCCGCCAGGTCGGCGTCGGGGATGGGACTGCCGTCGCCGAGCAGGGCGTTGCGGGGCAGGCCGTCCTCGCCGTACGTCTCCAGGAGCACTTCGCGCAGGTCCGGCTCCAGGCTGGAGAGGTGGAACAGGTGCGCCTGGTTGAACCACACCTCGGCCCCCGTGCCCGGGTCGACGGCAGTGGCCGGGCGGTGGTGGCGGGTGCGCAGGACGTCACCGTCCCATGAGAACTCCTGGCCGTGTGTGCGGCAGTGGCGTTCGACGTCGGCACGGTCCTCGGTCTGGAACGCCTCTTGCCAGCTCAGCCCCATGTCGGCGCGGAACGTACGGGTGTAGACGACTCCCTTGGCGAACCGCTCCCTGACCTCGGCCGGAATCAGGTCGAGGACGGCGCGGCTGTCGGCGATGGGCGTGGCCCCGCCGGTACCCGGCGCGGTGTGGCAGAAGAAGTGCACCGTTGACGGCCAACTGAGCGCGTACGAGTTTTCGTTGTGCATCGGGATGGGCTGGTCGGCCGGATACTCGGTCGAGGTGTAGATGTTCCCGGCGACCACGCTGCGCGGGGTGGACCGCTCGGTGTAGCGCAGCAGATCGCCGCCGACGGACCGGACGACATCGTGGAAGCTGTCGACGCCATCGCCGTCGGCGGACAGACCGTGCAGCAGGACCAGCCCGTCGGTGGCGAGGCGCTCGCGCAGGCGCGGGCTGTGGGACCGCACCCAGTCGGTGCCCGCGTCGCCGAGCACCCCCAGGTCGTATTCGGCGCCGGAGGTGAGCCCCTCGCCGCGGGGCCGGGGGGTGATCCCGCCGAGGGGAGTGAGCGTTACGGACCCGGTCACTTGGGCTCTCCTTCGGCGATGAACGGGGCGGCGTCCGGCTGGGCCGCGAGGATGCGGCGCACCGTGCGTTCGCGCAGGACGGTGGTGAGTTCGAGGCGGATGCCGGCCCTGCGGGCACCGGCGACCAGCTTCAGCGCGGTGATGCTGCTGCCGCCGGCCGCCAGGAAGTCGGCGTCGGCACCGATCTCCGGGACGCCCAAGGCCTGCGCCATCAGCTCGCACAGCAGGGTCTCGGCCCGGCCGCGCTCGACCGACTCGTCGCCCTGGACAGGGGGTTCGGGCAGCGCGGCCCGGTCGAGCTTTCCATTGGGGGTGAGCGGCAGTTCGGGTATCGCGACGAACACCACTGGAACCATGTACGGCGGCAGCGCCCCGGCCGCGTGCCGCGCCAGGGCGGCGGCCTCGGGCGCGGCGCCGGGGCCCGGGGTCACGTAGGCGACGAGCCGACGGGCATCCGCCGCGCCGACGGCCAGGACCGCGCAGTCCCGCACGCCCGCATGGCCGCGGAGCACGGCCTCGATCTCACCGGGTTCGATCCGGTACCCGGAGACCTTCAGTTGCTCGTCCGCGCGCCCGAGGTACTCGAGGTCACCGTCCTGGCGTTCGCGCACCAGGTCGCCCGTGCGGTACATCCGGGAGCCGTCGGCGGCGAACGTGTCCGGGACGAAGCGTTCCTCGGTCAGCTCCGCGCGGCCGAGATAGCCGCGCGCCAACTGTGCGCCTGCTACGTGGAGTTCGCCCATGGTGCCCGCGGTGACCGGCTTGCCCTCCACGTCGAGCACGTACATGCGCGTGCCCGTGAACGCCCGCCCGATGGGCACGGCACCCGGGTCCACGGCGTCACCGGGACGGACGACGTACGCGCAGCAGCCGACGGTCGCCTCGGTAGGCCCGTACTCGTTGACGACCGTGACGTCGGGGTGCGCGGTACGCCAGTGCCCGAGCGCGGAGCCGGTCAGCGCCTCACCGCCGATCACGAGCTGCCCGGTGGGCAGGCAGGAGTCCGGGAGCAGGCTCAGCAGGGGCAGATGCGAGGGAGTGACCTTGAGGAAGGTGGGGCGAGCCGTGGCCGCGGGCGGCGGTTGTTCGCCGGAGGCGATCGCTTTCAGGTCGAGGACGTGGATCGCGCCGCCGCTCACGAGCGGGCCCCACAGGCTGGTCACCGCCATGTCGAACGACACCGAGGAGTGCAGCACCGTCCGCCCGGCCAGCCCGTCGTAGCGGGCGCGGGCCTCCGCCAGGTAGGCGCCGAGCGCGCCGTGCTCGACCAGCACGCCTTTGGGCCGGCCGCTGGAGCCGGAGGTGTAGATCACGTAGGCCGGATCACCGGCCCGCACCGGGGCTGCGTCGAACGGGCGGGCAGGCGCCGATGCCTCGTCCAAGGTGAGGGTGCGCCCCTCGTCCGAGGGGCGCTCGGCCAGCAGCAGCATGGCGGCGCAGTCATCGAGGATGTGGCGGCTTCGGTCCTGCGGGTCGTCGTCGGTGAGCGGCACATAGCCCGCCCCCGTCAGCACGACCGCGAGGAGCGCGGCGACCAACTCGGGGCCGGGCGCCAGTCGCACGGCCACCAGCGTGCCCGGGCCCGCGCCACGTGCGGCCAGCGTCCGGGCGATACGCCCGGCGCGCAGCTCCAGTTCGCGGTACGTCCACACCCGGTCGCCGTGTACCACGGCGTCGGCGTCGGGGGTCCGCCTCGCCTGGTCGAGGAAGGTGTCCCGCAGGACAAGGGGCATCATCGGCTCGCCTCGTGTTCACGAAGGAGAGCGGCCAGCGCGGCGGCGACCTGCGGGGAGTTCAGCAGATCGGCGCGGGCGACGTCGAAGCCGTGCTCGGTGTCGGTGAAGTCGGCGCCCCGGTGCTCCCGGGAGGTGAGCGAGGCGGCGGTGCGCCACTGCGGGGTGGGCGGTACGTCGAGCGCCGCCGTCAGATAGGCCAGGTAGGAGTGGAGAACGGTGACGAGTTCGGCGCCGAGCAGGGCGTCCACGCCGAGCCGTTCGCACAGCAGGTCGCAGCCCTTGCGGTACAGGGAGGCGTACTGCTCGGCGACCGGGACCATCGCGTCGGGGGCGTGTGCCTCCTGGATCGCGGTCATCTCGGCGAGCAGACCGGCGCGCTCCTCGTCCGTGAGGATGTCCATGCCTTCGATCAGGCCGCGGAAGTCGCGGGTGAGCGTGGCGACGTCGGGGACGCCCGGGTTGAACAACACGACCTGCGGCCGGATGCCCTCCCGTTCGCCAAGGACGTCGGCGAGGGCCGAGGCGAAGACGCTGCCCGCGCAGTAGCCGACAAGGGCACGCACCGGCCGTCCCGCGAGGACTGTGCCGAGTCCCTCGGTCCACCAGCGCAGATGGTCGGCACCGGTCGCGGCGGACCAGTCGCCGTCCGGGGTGGGCGGGACCGCCTGCCAGACCTCGACCGGATCGGGTAGCAGGTCGCACAAGTGGCGGAAGGTGGCCTCCTGGCGGCCCGTTCCGTAGAAGTCGACGGCGAGTACGACGCCGGGTGTGTCCCCTGCGCGGATGCGCGACCAGTTCGCCGCGTTCTCGGGCACGATCGGTTCACTCCTCGGGTTCGGCTTTGACGGGTGCGGTGCGGTCGGCGGGTTCGGCGGCGGGCGGCTCACTGTTCGAGGTGTCGACTTCCAGGGTCCGGCGGCGCAGGACGGTCATGACGGCGATCGCGGCGGCCACGGCGAACGCGAGGGCGACGGTGGGGGAGGGGCCCTGGGAATCGAGCAGCACACCGGCGGCGGCGCTGCCTGCGGCGAACCCTCCGTTGTTGGCCGTGGACACCCAGGTGTTGGCCTCGGTCGGGGCGGTTCTCGACGCCGTCACCAGGTCGTTGACCAGCAGGTAGGCCGTGGTGAACAGCGGGGCGAGACACAGTCCTACGAGGAAGGCGAACGCCCCGGCAGGCACCGGGCTCTCGGTCAGGCACAGCGGCAGCACCGTCAGTGTGAACCCGGTGACGAGCACCGAGAACCGCTGCCCCGGTGTCGAGCGCCGGCCGATCCGCCCGTAGGTGAGGCCGCCCACCGCGCTGCCCGCCGACAGCAGGGCCAGCAGGACGCCGCCCGCGCTGGGTGAGCCCGCCTGGTCGGCGATGAAGGGCAGCACGACCTGCAGCACCCCGACGACCAGGCCGACACCGCCGAAGGACAGCACGAGTGTGCGCATCCCGGGCAGGGCCATGGGCCGGCCGCGTGGCTGGGCCTCGGCGGGTTCGTCCGAGGCGGAGGCAGCGACGGTCGCGGCGGACAGCACGAAGCACACGGTGCCGGCCGCGATGAGCACCATGACCGTGATCATCGACGCGAGCGGCGTGGCGACCGCGATCAGACCGCCCGCCAGCAACGGGCCCACGGTGAACACCACTTCCTCGGTGACCGAGTCGAGGGCGTAGGCGGTGTGCAGCAGGGGCTGGCGGGTGTGCAGGATCTTCGCCCACAGGACGCGCATCGTCGGCCCGAGCGGCGGCGCGAACACGCCTGCGACCGCGGCGGCGCCGAGCAGCGCCTCCGTGGGCGCCCCCGCTTCGGCCAGGGTGATCAGCGCGGCGAGCCCCAGCAGGTAGGGGACGGTCAGCCAGATCAGTCCGGTCCGCGAGCCCTTGCGGTCGATCAGCCGGGCTCGGGCGGGCGCGAACAGGGTGAGCGTGGCCGACAGCGCTCCGGAGGTGAGTCCGGCGACGGCGAAGGACCCCGTCGCGTCGCGGACCGACAGCAGCAGCGACAGCGGCAGCACGGCGAAGGACATGCGTGCCAGGCAGCTGCCGAGGAACGGCGAACGGGCCTCGCGCACGGCCAGCACCGCGAGGTAGGTGGGTCTGGCGTCGACGTGTGTGGTCACGCCACCACCTCGGCGAGGTCCGCGGCGACGCGGGCGAGCACGGCCGCGCGGTCGGTCTCCACGAAGTAGTGGCCGCCGGGCAGGACGACGACCTCGCAGTCCCGCGCGGTGCACGCGCGCCAGTCCAGGGTGGTCCGCCAGTCGGTCCCGTCGTCGTCGGCGCCGATGTAGACCTTCAGCGGCAGGTCGAGCGCGGGGGGCCGAGGGCGATGGTAGCGGTCACCGGCGACGATGTCGGAGACCAGGACGGGCAGCACCGCTTGCATGAGTTCCTCGTCCAGCAGGGCGTTGTCCCACGGCCGTTCGTCCCGCAGGGTGGCGGCCAGCTCGCGCTCGGTCGCGGGACCGGAGTCGTCCGGCAGGACGTGCGGGGGACGGCAGGCCGCGGCGATGAGCAGGCTCGGGGCGCGGCCCCGCGCCGCGAGTCGCGCCGCCAGTTCGTACCCCAGCAGGGCGCCCATACTGTGGCCGAGGACGGCCGTGGGCAGGTCGCTGGGCGGCAGCGCCGCGCACAGCTGCTCGGCGGTCTCCTCCAGGGTGGCCAGGGGCGGTTCGGCGAACCGGTCGCCGCGGCCCGGCAGATGCGCGGTGAGCAGCTCCACTCCGGAGGGCAGCGCGGCGGGCCAGTCCTTGAAGACGGCCGCGGTGCCGCCCGCGTACGGCAGCGCGCACAGCCGCAGCCGAGGCGGGCCGTCACAGCCGCCGCTGTACCAGGGGTTGATGCGGGTGAGCGGGAAGTCCATGTCGGTAGTCCCTCACACCAGCAGCGAGGTGGCCGACTGCCGCGCGGACCGGGAGCGGCGCAGATCCCGGGTGATGTTGACCCGCTTGAGCCAGCGGTCGCGGCCGTCGTAGGCGGCAACGAACGGCTTGCGACCGTGTACGGCCTGGTAGTTGTCGACCAGTAGCAGCGAGCCCGCTTCCAGGGCGACGTACTGCAGCGCGTCCTCGATGAGCGTGGTGATGGTGTCGTACGCCCGCCGGGCGGCCGCGTCCCCGGGAGCCGGGCTCATGTAGGCCGGGTCGATCCGCAGGTACGGGTCTTCGGGGTCGCCGAACAGGACGGCGACGTGCTCCGGGGTGTCGTCCATCTCGGCGATCGCCGCGAACCGTTCGGCGGACTGCGCGTCCGCCGCGTTCTGCTCGGGCGTGTGCGAGGTGTCGGGGCGGATCAGGTAGCGCGGCTCCAGGAGCGTGGCCCGGTCCTCGGGGGTGAGCCGGGACAGGTCGGGCCAGCCCAGGGTAGTCACGGCCCGCTGGTGGTTGCGCAGGCACAGTAGGCCCACGTAGTCGCAGCGCAGCGGGTGGAACGCGTCCTCGGTGTGCCAGAGCAGCTCGGCCTTGCTGCTGGAGCCCATCTGCTCGGTCTCCTCGCCGGGGATGGGCAGCACGTCGTGGACGAGCCGGCCGTTCTGCTGGGTGGCCCAGCCGAAGGCCTCACCGAGCAGGGCCGCGTGCAGCAGGAGCAGCAGTTCCTGGTTCCGGGTCCGCTCGGGGGCCGGGGCGGGGCGGGTCACGGGAGTCGGTCCGATCCGGTCGTCGTCGATGCCGAAGCCCGTGACGACGAGGGCGCGCGGGCTGTCGTAGAGCCGCATCCCGGTCAGCTCGGTGCGGATGCGCAGTGGCAGTTCCTGTGCGGCGAGGCGGGTGCGGTGCAACAGCGCCACGGTGGAGTCGACCGGTACGTCGGCCAGGGTGCGCAACAGGTCGTCGACCTCGGTGTTCTCCTCATGGGTGAGCGCGACGGTGCGCAGCTGAAGGTCAGTCATGGTTCTCCTCATCGAGGGCTGTCGCCAGCGCGGCGAGGGTCTGCTCGCTCAGCAACTGCCGGACGGTCAGCTGGACGCCGGCCCGACGGCACCGGGCGACGGCCCTGATGGCGAGGAGGGAGTCCCCGCCCAGGGTGAAGAAGTTGTCGTGCACGCCGACCTCGGGGAGGCCGAGCACCTGCGCCCACGCGTCGGCCAGGGTCTGTTCGAGGCTCGTGCGGGGCGCGGTGGCGGCGCTGTCGCTCTGCCGAGCGGCGCGGGCCGCGGTGACGAGCCCGCCGAGTGCTCCCCGGTCGAGCTTGCCGGTGTCGGTGCGGGGCAGCGCGTCCACCTCGACGATCCGCGCGGGCAGCAGATGGTCGGGCAGCCGTTCGGCGAGCCAGGAACGCAGCCCGTCGGCGGCCGGGTCCTCCTCGGTCGTGCGCCGATGCCGGGTCGGCGCGTTCGTCAGCCGGGCCGACGGCTCGGGCGTGGGGTGGGGGACGAGCAGGGTGCGGTCGTCACAGGCGCTCCGCCGGACCAGCAGGACGTCCATCGCGCCCTGCGGATCTGCGGCGGCCCAGCTGACGCTCACCCGGTAGGGGGTGGAGTCCTCCAGCGTCCACAGGTCCTCGGGGTCGACGGGCGTCGTGCGTACGGGCCTGTCGAGCAGCTCGTTGTCGCGGGTCAGGCGGTCGTTGGCGACGCCGCGCACGAGCAGGGCGTCCGGGCCCCCGCGGTCCAGGAAGGCGGACAGCGACGCCAGGTCGTGGACCTGTTCGCCCCAGGTGACCACCTCCGCTTCCGGGGCGGCCGGACGGTCACCCACGTGCAGCACCACGTCGTAGCGGTACAGGCTCATCTCGTTGCGGTGCCGTCCCCGGCGGGGCAGGATCTCGACTCCGGTGACGCGGGGAGAGCGGGCGGCGAGCGTGGTGAAGTACTCGGGGGAGATCAGCAACTCGCTGTCCAAGGAAGCGAGTTCACCGGCAGCGTGGGCCACGTCCTGCGCCGAGGCGCCGGGAGCGGCGTGCGCGAGGGCCTGGCGGGCGTAGAACTGCGGGGCGAGGGCGAGATTGCGTACGTCTCCGACGAAGACGCGCCCCTGGTCGGCCGTGGCGTCAACGGCGCGGTCCAGGACCGCGTCGAGATAGTCGCGGTCGGGGAAGTACTGGACGACCGAGTTGATGACGACGAGGTCGGTGGACGCGGCGTCGACGCCGGTGAAGTCGGTCGCCTCACGGTGGTGCAGCCGCGCATGGCGCGCGGGGCGGCGGCGCAGCCTTTCCCGGAGCCATTCCACGGCGGGCAGCGAGAAGTCGGTGCCGGTGTACTCGGCGACGTGCGGGAGCAGCCGCCACATGAGCAGTCCGGTGCCGCAGCCGATCTCCAGGACGCGCTTGGCCGGCCCGGCCAGGAGCCGGACGACGGTGCTGCCGACCCACTCCCGCATGTGCTCGGCGGGGATGGGCGCACCGGTGAGGCTGTCGTTCCAGCCCTTGATGTTGAAGGTGAGTTCGCCGTCGACGGCGTCGATGTGGGTCGTCTCGAAGACGGCGTTCCAGTCCTCGACCTGGGCGCTCTGGTCGCCGTCGCCTGAACCGCCGTGCGGGCCACGGGAGTCGAGGGCGACGAGGGCGATCAGCCGGGCGGTGCCGTCGTCGGCGGCCACGGTGACGGCGGCTTCCTTGACGGTCGGGTGGTGGGTGAGGGTGGCTTCGATCTCGCCGGGTTCGATGCGGAAGCCGCGGAGTTTGATCTGGTTGTCGGTGCGTCCGAGGTATTCGAGGGTTCCGTCGGGGCGCAGGCGGGCGCGGTCGCCGGTGCGGTAGAGGCGGCTGCCGGGGGTGTCGCCGTAGGGGTCGGCGATGAAGCGTTGTGCGGTGAGGGCGGGGCGGTTGACGTAGCCGCGGGCCAGTCCGGGGCCGCCGAGGTAGATCTCGCCGGCGACGCCGATGGGGACCGGTCGCAGCTGTTCGTCGAGGAGGCGGAGGCGGACGTTGGGCAGTGGGGTGCCGATGACGGGCACGTCGACAGGGCCGGACAGGTCGTGGCAGGTGGCGTCGACGGTCGCTTCCGTAGGGC
>NZ_NGFN01000012.1 GCF_002148965.1 Streptomyces swartbergensis
CGTTCGCGCTGGACCAACTGGCCACGGACGCCGCCGCGCGGGCCCACGCCCTGCTCACCACGGGCCGTGACCCGGTCGGGCGGCTGACGCTCTGGGAGGACGCGGTCCGCCTGGCCGCGGCCCGCCCCGGCTCGGGGCTCACCGCGGGCACCCGGGCGCTCTACTCCTCCCTCGCCTCCGCGGCGGGACGTACCCCGTCCGAGCTGGCCCGTGCGGTCGCCGCCTGGCGCCAGGGCGGACCGGAGGGCCTCGCCGTACTGGAGGAGCCGTGGGACCCGCCGGCCGGCCGGTTCGACCGGGCCCGGCCGCTGCTCCTCGCCGCCGACCTGCCCGCCTTCCGCCCCTGGCGCAACCACCTCACCCACCCCCACGGCCACGTCCAGCTCCGCCTGGGCCGAGACGGCCTGTGGTACGCCTACGAGTCCGAGCCGGGCCACGAGGACTGGTGGCCCAGAGGCACCCCCGACCTGGACCCGGTCGGGGCCCTGACGGGCCTGGGCATGGCGAACGATCTCTGAGGGGCCGCTGAGATCTCGCAGCAGCCGCGGCTGTCGGAGTGGACCGTGGTCAACCACGGCCGACAGGTCATGCGCCGCTTGGACGTGCCCTCCCGCATCCATGTCGCGCAGTGGGTCATGGACCGCCAACGCCGCAACGACCTGGGAAGGGCGCGAACCGAACGGCGGCCGCACCCCAGTCACGAACGCCGGCCGCGGCCCGGCACACACGAGGCCGGGCGCCGACAGACCGTCCAGCGCGCTCGGAGCCGACCGCCGACCCCCGTTCGACAGACGCGGCGGGGCACCGGCTGCCACTGAGCACGCGCGGGGCCCAGGTGCGGGGGGCCGGGGGTACCAGCCGCTGCCGTCCGGCGGGCGGTCTCGGCCCGGCTCGGCTTGTCGCCCACCGGTGCGGCCGGACATAAGCGCACAGTGCCTTGACCGTCTCTCGGGGGACAAGGAGTTCTCATCCGTCGTCGGGGCGGATGCGGTTCACGACATTCCTTTCTTCTGCAGTCTGCCGGGCACCGCACGACGAAGGCGCCGACCGCGGTGTGTCATGCCTTCAAGCCTGGAAGGGCGGCCGCCTCGCGCCCATCCGGCAACTGTCGGGTCCACCCCCGCCTAGTGGCTGAAGAAGATCGTCGTCCGGTCGCGCCGGACCGGCCTCGCCCTGCCCTGGTGCGACTGGGCGCCAGGACGCTCGCCATCACCGCGGCCGCCCTCGCCCTCGTCACACCGTGGCTGGCCTTCGCCCTGAACTCGCTGCTGACCCAGCCGATCCAGCAGAGCATCAACGCCTACGACCCGCTCCACCGGCTCAGCGACATGGGAGTGCTCGATCTGCTGCTCGCCGGCTTCTACCCGACGATCACGTGGATGTCGTTCGTGATCACCGGTATGGCGCTGGCCCGCCTCGACCTGTCCCAGGCCGCCGTTCAGCGGCGCCTGGCCGCACTCGGCGCCGCCCGCCGCCAGTGCCACGGAGACTCATCATGTGGAGTGCGTTGCCACCCCGGCCTCCGGGGGTGGCAACGACTCCCGTGCCCGGCCTCGATGCCGGCGAGACCCCGACCGGAACCAGGGCGTGCTGCCGGGCTGTGGTTCAGGCGTCGATGATGACGGGGATGATGAGGGGCTTGCGGCGGTGGGTGCGGAACGCCCAGTTCGCCACGGCGCGGGCGAGGAGTTGTTCGAGTTGGCGGGCGTCCCCGACGCCTTCCTCGGCCGCGGTGGCCAGGGTCTTCTCGATGACGGGGATGACCGGCTCGAAGGTGGTGTCGTCGTGGACGAAGCCGCGGGCCAGGAAGTCGGGGGCCTCGGCCAGGGCGCCGGTGTCCGCGTCGACGATCGCCACCACCGTGACCACGCCCTCCTCGGCGAGGGTGAGGCGGTCCTTGAGGGACGCTTCGGTGGCGCCTCCGACCTCCATGCCGTCCACGTACACGTTGCCGGCGGGGACCTTGCCGGTGATGGACGCGCGCCCGTCGACGAGGTCGACGACGACACCGTCCTCGGCGATGACGACCCGGTCGGGGTCGACGCCGGTACGGATGGCGAGGTCGGCATTGGCCCGCAGGTGGCGCCATTCGCCGTGCACGGGCATGACGTTGCGGGGCTTGACGACGTTGTAGCAGTAGACGAGCTCGCCGGCGCTGGCGTGCCCGGAGACGTGCACCTTGGCGTTGCCCTTGTGGACCACGTGGGCGCCCCACCGGGTGAGGCCGTTGATCACCCGGTAGATGGCGTTCTCGTTGCCGGGGATGAGGGAGCTGGCGAGCAGGACGGTGTCGCCCTTGCCGATGCGGATCATGTGGTCGCGGTTGGCCATCCGTGACAGCGCGGCCATCGGCTCGCCCTGGGAGCCGGTGCACACCAGAGTGATCTTGTGGTCCGGGAGCTTCTCCAGCTCTTTCGTGCTCACGACCAGACCGGACGGGACCTTCAGGTAGCCCAGGTCACGGGCGATGCCCATGTTGCGGACCATCGACCGGCCGACGAAGGCGACCTTGCGGCCGTGCTCGTGGGCGGCGTCCAGGACCTGCTGGATGCGGTGCACATGGCTGGCGAAGCTGGAGACGATGACCCGGCGCGGAGCGGTGCGCATCACCTGCTCGATCGCCGGGTTCAGCTCGCGTTCGGAGGTGGTGAAGCCGGGAACCTCGGCATTGGTGGAGTCGGTGAGGAACAGGTCCACGCCCTCCTCGCCGAGGCGGGCGAAGGCGCGCAGATCGGTGATGCGGTCGTCGAGAGGGAACTGGTCCATCTTGAAGTCGCCGGTGTGCAGCACCATCCCGGCTCCGGTGCGGATCGCGACCGCGAGGCTGTCCGGGATGGAGTGGTTGACCGCCACGAACTCGCAGTCGAAGGGACCGAAGCCGCGCCGGTCGCCCTCCCGCACCCGCACCGTGCGCGGCCGGATGCCGTGTTCCTTGAGCTTGGCTTCCAGGAACGCCAGCGTCAGCTTGGAGCCGACGACGGGAATGTCGGACCGCTCGCGCAGCAGGTACGGCACGCCGCCGATGTGGTCCTCGTGGCCGTGGGTGAGTACCACGGCCACGATGTCGTCCAGACGGTCCCGGATCGACGTGAAGTCCGGCAGGATCACATCCACGCCGGGCTGGGTCTCCTCGGGGAACAGCACGCCGCAGTCGACGATGAGCAGCTTGCCGGCGTGCTCGAAGACGGTCATGTTGCGGCCGATCTCCCCCAGGCCGCCCAGGGCGACGACCCGCAGCCCTCCTGCGGGAAGGGGCGGGGCGGCTTTGAGCTCGGGGTGCGGATGACTCATACCTTGACGTTACCCCGAGAGCGGGACGGGGTGATCCAGTGCCTGTGGAAACCGTCCGGCGGCGTCCAGTAGATCCAGGACATCGGCGTAACGCCAGGTCAGGGCTTCATGGTCGGGGGGACTCCGCAGAGTCGGTGCTGTTTGTGTGCCCGGCTTCGTCAGTGTTCGGAAGGCCATCGAAACCGTGCGAAAGATCTACGTGATCTCTGCAACTCGTGGCTTGCCCAGTAGTACAGAGGGCGGCTGAGGCCGTGAGGTGCAACCACGCGCAGTCGGGGGGCTGCGCGTCGTGACGTGGAGGACACCGTCTTGCCGTGGGGGTCAGGGCGCGGCGACGGCGGCCGGTGCGACACCGAGCGCCTGGGCCGGCAGGGCGCGCGAGTGGGCGCGGGCCGCCGGGTCGGCGACGACCTCCTGGACCATGACCCCCTGGACGCCGGTCGCCTTGGTCATCTGCTCGATCTGGTCCCGGACGGTGGTGGGACCGCCCGCGAGCAGACGGGGCCGGCGTCCGTCGATGACCGTGAGGGTGTCCTTCTCGGCCTGGGTCGGCTCACGTGCGGCCACGTCCACGGTCGGCACGTCCGGGGCGGCGCCGGTGCGGGCCAGGCAGGCGAGCAGGGTCCGCGTCGACCAGCTCAGCCGCCGCGCCTCGGCGTCGGTGTCCGCCACGACGGCGTTGACCGCGAGGATCGACCGGTGTCCGGCCAGCCCCTCAGGGCCACCGGCGAAGGACGCACGGTGGCGCAGCAGGCCCGGGAGGCCATGTCCGGGTTGATGAAACCGGCGAACGCGTGCCCCAGACCGCACCTCCCGGCGAGCGTGGCGCTGCTGCCCGAGGAGCGAAGCAGCCACACCTCCGACCGGGTCGGGATGCCGGCACGCGGGTTCAGCCGCGCGAAGGGACGGTCTTCCGGGAAGTCGCCGTGCAGGCCCCGATCCCAGCCGAGCTGACACCTCGCCACATCGAGGATCTGCGCGGCCCGGCCGGCCTCTACCTGCTTCCCGGCCCGTCGTCTTCCGGCTGCTCACCGCCCGCCGGGCGTGGGGCTCCACCGTGCATTCCGTGCATGCGGATCACCGCGTACGTCTCTCCGTTCCCGGGCGGCCGCGTCCACGAGCGGGTGACGAACGTGTGCAGCCGCCCCTCAACGAGGGCATGACGCGGCAGACAGGCACTGAACTCCCCGGCCACCGCTGCCAGCAGCGACCGTTCCGTCCCGACGCCGTCCACCACGTCACCGAAGAACCGGCTCGGATCCAGCGCCCGCGGTATCTCCCCGCTTGAACGGACCTCTCCGTCCGCGTACGTGAACGCGTACTGCTCGGTGCCGTCTCGCGCTACCGAAAGGTGGAAGAACGGTTCCCCGTGCCATGTCCTCAGGCCGCTCCACACCACCACCGCGCGGGTGCCCGTGCTGGCAGCCTCGGCCGGCGAGACGAACCGCTGCCGGTGGAACGGGGCGGGGTCGCCGTCGAAGGCGAAGCTCCAGCCGGTGCCGGCCCGGCCGATCGCCATGAGAGCCCTGTCGTCGTAGGACGAGAACTCTCTTCGGTCGCGCAGCGAGTGGTGGCGTGCCTCCCAGAAGGTCATGGGTTCGTTCAGTACCGTGCCGTCCCCGTCCGCGAGCCGTCCGGGCAGCTCCTCCGGACCCACCCCCTCCACCAGGACGAACCGATACGACGTGCGGTTGTTGCCCGGGTCCGGCTCCGCGAGCCACGCCAGGCCGCCCGGGTCGAGCCCGGCCGTCGGTGTCGGTGCCTCACCCGCCTGCCCGCCCCTCGGCGTGGACAGTAACTCGCGGCCCCGCTCCGGGGTCAGCAGCGGCCCGAGGACGGGGTCGGCAACCCACCCGAGCGGCGCCAGGTGGTCAGGTCCCAGCGGCTCCCACAGGGGCACAGCGTCCTTCAGCGTCCGCCACGCCCTGTCGGTGTCTCCCCACCGCGCCAATTCCCGCGCCCGCTCGACCGCTTCCCCGAAGGGTCCCGCCGCCGCGTACCGGTACGTGCCGTTCCTGACCTGATCCAGCGTCGCGTGAGCCAGTGACACCACGTCGTCGCCGGCGCCCCGCAGATGGAACGTCAGCGTGGAGTCGTCCCGGTACGAGTGCGCCGCGTGCTCGGCGACCAGCGGCGGCAGCAGATCGGGCGCGTACCGCGGATCCGTCACCAAGTCCTCGAAGTAGACCATGTAGGTCTGTCCGAGCAGGCGGCGTATCTGGTCGCCCAGCCCGGCGGCCCGCGGTCTGCCGTACCCCTTGGCCTCGTCCAGCGCCTTCCCGGCCCGCTCCCAGCCGCCGCGCAGCGCCTCCAGCCGGGCCTCCGCCACGAGGGAGTCCAGCTTTTGCGTCGTGTCGTTGACGAACACCGGCTCCTCATCGCTCCGTTGGGCGCGCAGGCTGTGGAACTCCCGGTGCATGTCCCGCATGAACTCGAGGAAATTCGCGTGCCGCTCGGGTGGCTCGGCCAGCCAGCTCGCCCACGTGTAGACAGCCCACTCGCCGTCCTCGTCCACGTCCTCGGGATCCATGAGGACGTGGGTGGCGTCGGACTCGACGTCGAGCTGCAGCCCGCGCCGCCAGATGTCCGCCTCCCGCCGCTCCTCGGGCCCGGCGTCCTCGTCCAGGTACTCCTCGAACGTGTCCGCGAGTCCCGACTCGTTGTTGTGCCAGTGCGCGTCCTCGGTCCCCGCCAGCAGCCACACGAACCCGCCCGCGTGCCGCCACCCGTCGCTGACCTTGAGGAACTCCCGGTACGACGGCGGCATCCGCCGGCCGAGGCGTTCTTCCATGGCTGCGATCCGCTCTTCGGAGGCGGGTGGGAACCCCAGCCACCGCGCCCGCCGGGCGGACTCGTCGTCCTCGCCCCGCGTCTCGCCGTCCGGCAGGGAATCCGCCCACTCCCCGCTCCACCTGAGCAGGAAGGACCGCCAGTCGAATGCCGTGGTGTCCGTCATACGTCCGATGTTGCCACCCGCCACTGACAGCGCCCCGCCGCTCGCTGCGGCGAGCGGGACCCTCTCGGAGTGTGTGTCACGTCACGCACTCCGGGGCTGTCTAAGTTGCGTGCATCACAGCGGAAATGTCCATTTGGCGTCCATGCTCGACGCGGATTCGACGCCCGAAATGCAGCGAACCGGCATCGACTTGGATCCGAAGTGCCGAAGTGATCCATGACACAGCACTCGTGATGTTCCCCCTTGATTCCCCTTAGAAAGGTGCCCATTATGGCCGCTTACCTCTGCCCTCCTGCCGTGATACACGGCGAACACGCCGTGCAGACCAGCCAGATCGTGGCGGAAGTGAGCGGCCGGCACCCGGACGCCGCGTGGGCGCCGCGGATCGAAGGCATCGCTGCCGGCACGGGCATCGAAACCCGCGGGTGGATGCTGCCGCTGGAGACCGCCGTCGCGCCTGGCGACGGGAGCGGCCTGCGGGCTGCCGGCATCGTGCCGGCCCGCGAGGCGCTGGCCCGCGACGGGTTCACCGAACAGGACGTGGACCGCGTGATCGCCGCCCTCGAGGCGATACCCGCGCCGCAGACCGTCCAGGAGCGCACCGCGCCGGCCTGGGCGGCCGTGCAGTCCTACGGGGAGCGCGCGGCACGCGGGGCCCTGCAGATCGCCGGGCTGGACGCCGCAGACGTCGACTGCTTGATCACCAGCCACTCCACCACTCCGGCGCTGCCGGGGCTGGACGTCGCCCTGGCCAACCAACTCCCGCTGCGCAACGACGTGATGCTGCTGCCGGCCACGCAGTGGGCCTGCGTCGCCGGGACCCGCTCCCTGGCCCTGGCGGCGGATCTCGTGGCCGCGGACCCCGACCGGGTGGTCCTGGTCGTGATCGCGGAGGCGCTGAGCACGACCTACCAGCCCGCGGACGACACTCTGGAGTCCCTGATCGTCCGGTTGCTGTTCGCGGACACCGCGGTCGCCGCGGTGGTCACGGGCCGCCCGAGGCCTGAGTCGGTGCTGCGGCTGGACGCCGCCTGGCACCACACTCTGCCCGGCACCCGGGACCTGCACCGCCTGGAGACCAGGGCGGACGGCGCCCACTTCGTGATGGACCGGCGCGGGCCGCGCGCCGTACAGGAGACGGTCACCGCGATGTGGGAGTGGTTGCACCTCCGCTACCAGGACGACCCCGACTCCTGGCACCCCGACGTTCTGCTCGCGCACCCCGGCGGGACCCGGGTGCTGGAGTACATGGAGCAGACGATGCCCGACGGGTGGCCGTCGGGGCTGCTGGACTACAGCCGGGACAGCTACACCAGCGGCAACCGCGGAGGCGCCGCCGTGTTCGACATCCTGCGCAGGGCGCACGACGCCGGGCAGAAACCGGGCGATCGTGCCGTCCTGTACGCGGCGGCCCCGGGCCTCACGGCCACCGCCCTGCAGGGGGAGTGGCTGTAGCGCGAGCTCGCGCCACCGGCACCAGCGGATGGGCGGTCCGTACCAGCGGACGGGCGGCCCGTACCAGCGGTTAGACCGCCGGCCGCATGCACCACCGGGTGTACCGCCGCTGACCCCGCTTGCCGAACGCACGCCGCCCGACCCACCCGCGGCCCCGTTACGTCCCGACTGCCGCCCAGACCACTTTGCCGGTGTCCGTCCACCGCACCCCCCACCGGGTGGTGAGTCTGTGCACGACGTGCAAGCCACGACCACCGTCGTCGAGGAGCCCGCCCGGGCCCAGCCGCGGCCTGCCGTTGCCGGTGTCGCCCACCTCGCACAGCAGCCCGTGACCGGCCCTGATCAGCCGTACCGTGATGGGGCCGCCGGCGAAGCGGACCGCGTTGGCGACCAGTTCGTCGACCACCAGCACCACCCTGTCCCGGGTGTCGGCTCTGGTGTGCCATCGCTCCAGCAGTGCGGAGACCAGGGCGCGGGCCCGGGGGGCGGCATCGTCGCGGGCGGGCAGCCGCCAGGTCGCGGTGTCTCCCTTGCGGTAGCCGAGCATGCGCGCGAGCAGCAGGGTCACGTCGTCGCGCCGGCGCACAGGCGCCAGCTCGGAGACCACACGCCGGGCGGCCTGCTCCAGGGCGTCCCAGGGGTGCACCGTGGACACGGCGTCCGCCAGCCTGCCGATGCCCTCGTCGATCGATGCGGCGGGATCCTCCACCAGGCCGTCGGTGTAGAGGGCGAGCAGCGAGCCCGGGGGTGCGGCGAACGCCTGCACGTCGAACGGCTCCCGCAGCGCGAACTCGGTGCCCAGGCCGGGGTGGGTGCGGACTGCGAGCGGGCCGGCGGGCCCGTCCGGGGGCACCAGGACCGGGGGGAGGTGGCCGGCGCTGGACAGCGCCACGCGGTGGCTGACCGGGTCGTATACGGCGATGCAGCATGTCGATCCGAGGGCGCTGTAGCCGGCCGCCAGCCCGGACTCCGCGTCGTCCAGCAGCGACACGGTCTCGTCCAGGTGCTCCAGTACCTCGTCGGGCGCCAGCCCCGCGGACAGCAGCGCACGGGCCTCCATACTCAGCTGTCCCATGGTCGCCGCGGCTCCCAGACCGTGGCCGACGACGTCCCCGACCATCAGCGCGGTACGGCCGTCCGGCAGCGGAAAGCTGTTCACCCAGTCACCGCCGACGCCCGCGCTGTCGGGGGTGGCCGGCTGGTAGACGCTGGCGGTCTCGATGGTGTCGCCGCCGGTCCGTGGCAGCAGCCGGCGCTGCAACGCGAGCACCTGCGTGTGCTCGCGCTGGTGCTGACGGGCCAGGTCGACGTGATGAGAGGTCCTGGCCACCAGTTCCTGCAGGTCGAGCAGCTCGCTGTCACCGAAGGGGCGGCCCGCCCTCCGCCAGACCTCCGCCACCCCCAGGACGACGGGCGGCGTGCCGTCCAGCACCAGCGGTATGCACGCCACGGCCGCCGCCCGGTCACCGGGCACCAGGGTACGGACCAGCCGCGGACTGCCGAGGACCCGTTCGATCGCCTCCCGGTCGGGTATGACGATGGCCTGAGCCGCATCGTCACGCCGTATCGCTTGCGACAGCAGGCGACTCGCATCGCTGGGAAGATCGTCGCCCGGAGTCACGTAGCCGTCGGGCCACGCCCGGTCCGGCACCAGGGCCGCCCGCCGCAGCCGGACGCGCCCCTGCTGCTGCCCGGTGACCCCCTCGCCCGTCCACACGGCGAAGTCGAGGTCGATGGCGGCCACGTCTCCCCAGGCCAGCAAAGACTCCGCCAACGACTGCGCGGTCTCGCCGATGTCCAGCGAGGTGCCGATCGCGGTCTCGGCGGCGTACAGGTGCAGCCTCCTGGCCATGGCGATCAGGGAGACGGTCAGGCCCTCCTGAGGCGCCGCGGCGGTCAGGATGCTCATCGAGACCACCAGCTCCGACCCGTCGCCGCGCCGCAGGCGCTGGACCCGGGCGACGTGCGGCTCACCGGTCTCGAGGACCTGCCGCAACCGCCGTGTGACCGTCGGTACGTCCCCGGGGGGCAGAAGATCGACGAAAAAGCTCCCGGTCGCGGCGTCCAGCCCTGTGAAAACGGGGGCGTCCAGGTTGCAGCGGATGATCCTCAGATCCCGGTCCAGGTTGACCGCACCGAGAATCTGCTCCTGACGGCCGGGCGCCGGGTTGGCCGGCACGCGTGGGCGGGCGGCGCGGTCGCCCTGCGCGCCGGCGGCCTCCGCCGCTCCGCAGCGCGGGATGTACTGCCCCAAGGCGCTGCTGACCATGTCGAACGGCGACGAAGACGAGGGTGAGGATGTGGCGTCCATGCGGCTCTCTCAGCTCGCTCGCCAACCCCGGCACGGCGCCGGGGCCCGACCAGAATCCGTGCGACAGGGTCCTCGGATTCCTGACCGCACACCTCATTCAATAACACCCGGGGCCCCTTCGCCCACGCCGGCGGATCTGGGGCCGTCCGGCCACGGCACCGTCTCCTACCAGGGAGCCGTCAGGTTCGGACCGGCCGTGCGAGATCCCGTGAGAGATGAGAGGGACTGACGGGGGAGCGAGACACCACCGAACACCCTGCACTACCGCTCGCCCGGCGGCACCTGCCCGCCGAACTCGGTTCGTTCAAGACCGCCCACAGGCGCTTGATCAGATGACTGCGCGGGTGGCCAGGTCGAGCCAGCCAGCCAGCCTGCCAGCAGCCTGTCGGCCAGCCGGCGAGGCAGAGCCAGCCCGCGCCGGTCGGGATGTACGTGATGTCGCCGGCGATCTTCGTGCCGGTGCGGTCGACGTGGAAGTCACGCCCGATCAGCTCAAGGCGAGGTGGATGACGGTGATCTCGTGCGCGAGCGCCTCATCGGCCCGGTAACGGGCCTCGCGCCCGGCAGCGGCCGCGACCCGGCGCGTCCGCGCTCAACCCGCCCGCCGTCGGCGTGGACCACCTGGCTGGGCCTCCCTGGCCTTGTTCACTCAACCGCGCACGCTCTGGGCGCACCATCGTGCCCGAGCAAGTCCCCACCTGTGGTGATTTACGCGTCGGAGTCGAGCTCAGCGAGGCACCGGATCTTCCGAGGCGGGCAGCGGTTCTGCGGTCTTCGGGACCAGCGCGCGGATGGAGGGGGTGGCGACCATGGCGAGGGTGGCGAGCAGGATGAGCGCGGCGGCCGCGTAGAGGGTGGCATGGAGGCCGAGGAAGAGTACGGCGGGTCCGGCGGCGAACTGGGCGAGCGGGAGCGCGAGGTAGGAGCCGAGGTCGTCGTAGGCGTAGACGCGGGCCAGGCGGCCCTCGGAGATCTGCTCGTTGAGGGTCGAGTACCAGGCGACGCCGGCCTGCTCGACACCCACGCCGGCCACGAAGTTGGCCACGACCAGCACCCAGGTGTACGGGGCGAGCGCGAGCAGCAGCGGGGTCATCGCCGTCAGGCCCATCAGCGCGCAGCCGACCAGGATCGCCCGCCGGGGCCGCCAGTGCAGCGACAGCACGCCGCCGGCGACCGCGCCGAGCGAGGACGCGGCGACGGCCAGGCCCCAGCCGGTGCGGCCGATCCCGGTGGTGTCGGCGACGGCCGGGCCGAGGACGGTGAACGAGGCGGTGATGCCGGCGTTGAGGAAGCAGAAGGCCACCACGATCACCCACACCCAACTGCGGGAGGTGAACTCCTGCCAGCCGACGCGCAGTTCATGCACCAGGCCGGGGCTGGGCGCGGGCGGCGCGACCTGGACTCGGACGAGTGCGAAGGACGCGGCGGCGAGCGCGAAGCTGAGCGCGTCGACGGCCAGGCCCCAGCCGGGGCCGACCGCGGCGACCAGTACGCCGCCCAGCGAGGCGCCCACGATCATCGCACTGCTGCCCGCGATCCGGGAGAGCGCGAGGGCGGCCGGCGGGACTCGGCCGGCACGGACTGGGGCAGCAGGGCCTGGGCGGCGGGCTGGTAGCAGGAACTTGACGCCCCGTTGACCGCGGCGAGCACCATGAGCAGCGGGATGGCGGCGCTGTGGGTGAGGACCAGGCCGGCGACCACCGCCTGGCTCACGGCGCTGACCACGCTGCTGCCGACCAGCAGCGGGCCACGCGGCAGCCGGTCCGCCAACACCCCGCCGAACAGCAGGAACAGGATGCTGGTGARGGAGTGGGCGCCGACCACCAACCCGAGCGAGCCGACCGAGCCAGTGGCGTCGAGCACGGCGAAGGCCAAGGCGATCGGCGCCACGGCGTTGCCGAGCAGGTTGGCCGTCGTACCGATGAAGAGGTGACGGAATGGGTGGTGACGCAGAGGCGCCAGGGCGGCAGACACGCGCCTGATCGTTGGGGCTGGGCGGCGCGCCCGTCAACGGATTATGGAACGGGCACCGGCCTTGCACCCCGAGCACCGCGCCCCTCGCGCCAAGCCGGGGGGTGTGTCCGGTGTCGGTGGACGTCTCAGAACATCGCCTGGATGATCCCCACGGTGCGCGTCAGGTGCGGCTCGGCGCGGTCGGCGCGGTGGGCGACGGCCAGCTCCACGCGTGCGTCGGGCCCGGCCAGCGGCAGGTAGGCGACGCCGTCGAGCGCCAACGCGGTCACGGGCTCGGGCACGACCGCGACGCCGAGGCCGCCGGCCACGAGCGTGACCAGCGTCGAGGTCTCGCCGACCTCGTGGCGGATGTGCGGCTCGACGCCGGCGTCGCGCAGGAGGCCCAGGACGACGTCGTACATCACCGACCGGCGGCCGGCGGAGTGCACGATCAGGTCAGCGCCCGCCAGGTCCGCTGCCCGCAGCCGTTTCCGGCGGGCGAGCGGGTGGTCGACCGGTGCGGCGACGACGAGCCGGTCCCGGCGCAGGGTGTGCACGGTGAGGGAGAGGTCGGCCGCCGGAGGGCGCAGCAGCGCGACGTCGATCGCGCCGGTGCGCAGCGCCTCGACCTGGTCGGGCGCGAGCATCTCGCCCCGGAAGGAGAAGTCGACGCCGGGAAGCTCCTCCGTGAGCCGCCGCGAGAGCGCGGGCAGGAGGCTGTACGTCGCCGAGCCCACGCACCCGATCGCGAGGTGGCCCACCGCGCCGGCGGCGACGAGCCGTGCGTGGTGGGCGGCCTCGTCGACGTCGGCGAGGATCGCGCGCGCCCGCTCGAGGTAGGCCCGGCCGGCCTCGGTGAGGTCGACTCGGCGTGTGGTGCGGTGCAGCAGTGCGACGCCGAGTTCGGCCTCGAGCCGGCGGATCTGCGTGGAGAGCGGCGGCTGGGCCATGTGGAGCCGCTCGGCGGCGCGACCGAAGTGGCGCTCCTCGGCCACCGCCACGAAGTACCGCAGGTGGCGCAGATCCATATGCTGTCCGTATCAATAGGCTCGGATATGCGTACTTCAGAATATCGTGGCCCGGGATTAGCGTCGCTGCCATGAGTGCTTTCATCTACGCCGCGACGCGGACGCCGTTCGGCCGCTTCAACGGTGCGCTGGCCGGCGTCCGCCCCGACGACCTCGCCGCCGCCGCGATCACCTCGACGCTCGCCCGGGTGCCGGGCCTCGACCCTGCCGCGATCGACGACGTGGTGTGGGGCAACGCCAACGGCGCCGGCGAGGAGAACCGCAACGTGGGCCGCATGGCGGCGCTGCTCGCCGGACTTCCGGTGAGCGTGCCCGGCACCACGGTCAACCGGCTGTGCGGCTCCAGCCTCGACGCGGCGATGACGGCCGGCCGGACCATCGAGTCCGGCGATGCCGAGGTGGTGCTGACCGGCGGCGTGGAATCGATGACGCGTGCGCCGTGGGTGCTGCCCAAGGCGGCGAAGCCGTTCCCGGCCGGCGATGTCACCGCGGTCTCGACCACGCTCGGCTGGCGGCTGGTCAACCCGCGCATGCCGAAGGAGTGGACGGTCAGCCTCGGCGAGGCCAACGAGCAGCTCCGGGAGCGCTTCGGGATCTCCCGCGAGCGGCAGGACGAGTTCGCCGCCCGCTCCCACCAACTCGCCCAGGCGGCATGGGAGTCGGGCTTCTACGACGACTTGGTGGTGCCGGTCGAAGGCGTCGACCTGACCCGGGACGAAGGCATCCGAGCCGGATCGACACCGGAGGTCCTGGCCGGTCTCAAGCCGGTCTTCCGCACGCCGGAGCAGGGCGGCACCATCACCGCGGGCAACGCCAGCCCGCTCAACGACGGCGCCTCCGCGGTGCTGCTGGGCAGCGAGAAGGCCTCGGCCACGATCGGCGCCGACCCGATCGCCCGCATCGCCGGCCGAGGCGTGATGGCGCTGGAGCCCCAGGCCTTCGGATACGCCCCCGTCGAGGCCGCCAACCGTGCGCTGGCCCGGGCCGGCATCGGCTGGGACCAGGTGGGCGCGGTCGAACTCAACGAGGCCTTCGCCGTGCAGTCGCTCGCCTGCCTCGACGCGTGGAAGGTCGACCCCGGCATCGTCAACCAGAAGGGCGGCGCCATCGCGATCGGGCATCCGCTGGGCGCCTCGGGCGGCCGCATCCTCGCCACGCTGGCCAAGGTGCTGCGCGAGACGAAGCAGCGCTACGGCGTCGCCGCGATCTGCATCGGGGTCGGTCAGGGGCTGGCCGTCGTACTCGAGAACTGCGACGTCACGGAGTCGGCCCAGTGAGCCGGGCGGAGATCGTCGAGAGCGCGGATGCGGCGGTCGCCGGGATCGAGGACGGCTCCACCGTTCTGGTCGGCGGCTTCGGCCTGGCGGGCATGCCGTTCGATCTGATCGACGCGCTCATCCGGCAGGGTGCGAAGGACCTCACGATCGTGTCCAACAACGCCGGTAACGGCGATGTCGGGCTGGCCGCGCTGCTGGCCGCCGGCCGGGTGCGCAAGGTGCTCTGCTCCTTTCCGCGCCAGGCCGACTCCTGGGTCTTCGACGGCCTCTACCGCGAGGGGAAGATCGAGCTGGAGGTGGTGCCGCAGGGCAACCTCGCCGAGCGGATGCGCGCGGCCGGTGCCGGCATCGGCGCGTTCTACTGCCCGACCGCGGTCGGCACACCGCTCGCCGAGGGCAAGGAGGAGCGTGAGATCGACGGTCGCAAGTACCTGCTGGAGTACCCCATCAGGGGCGACTACGCGCTGATCGGCGCGCACCTCGCGGACGCGATGGGCAACCTCGTCTACCGAAAGACCGCCCGCAACTTCGGACCGGTCATGGCCACGGCCGCGACGACGACCATCGTCCAGGTCGACGAGGTCGTCGAGCCCGGAACGCTCGACCCCGAGGCCGTCGTCACCCCGTCCATCTACGTCGACCGGGTCGTCCAGGTGGCGGCCCGTCACTACACCGTGCAGGGGGCCCGATGACCACCACGTCAACCGCCACGTCATCCGCCACGTCGAGCGGCCAGGCGTATGCCGGAGCGCCGAGGAGCGCCGAACACCGGCTCTCGATGGACGAGCTGGCCGCCGTCATCGCACGCGACATCCCGGCCGGTTCCTTCGTCAACCTCGGTATCGGGCAGCCCACCAAGATCGCAGACCATCTGCCGGCCGACTCCGGGGTGGTGCTGCACACCGAGAACGGCATGCTCAACATGGGCCCCAAGGCCGAGGGCGACGCGGTCGACCCCGACCTGACCAACGCCGGCAAGGTCCCGGTGACCGAGCTGCCGGGGGCGGCGTACTTCCACCACGCCGACTCCTTCGCGATGATGCGCGGCGGGCACCTCGATGTCTGCGTCCTCGGGGCCTACCAGGTCGCCTTCAACGGCGACCTCGCCAACTGGCACACCGGCAGGCCCGACGACATCCCCGCCGTCGGCGGCGCCATGGACCTCGCCATCGGCGCCAAGGACGTCTACGTGATGATGACGCTCTTCACCCGCTCCGGTGAGCCGAAGCTCGTGCCGCAGTGCGCCTACCCGCTCACCGGCGTCGGCTGCGTCAGCCGCGTCTACACCGACTGCGGCGTCTTCGACGTCGGCCCCGACGGCGTACGGATCAGGGAGACGTACGGCGTCAGCGCCCACGAGCTCGCGGAGGGACTCGGCATCACGCTGTCTTAGGGGGCCTTGCTTCGAGGGCGCCGAGCGCCGAGCCGAGGGCGTCGCGGTCGCCGTCGGTGAGGGTACGCAGCGCGGACGCGAGCTGCGCCGCGGCGATGTTCCCGACCTCGCTGGCGACGTACTGAAGTACTGCCGCTCGGAGAGCTTGGGGCGCACGACTCACCGGGCTGGACCCACAGGACATCGTCCTGGCCGTCGGCGACTGATTCCCCTGCCGTGGCTGCTGCGGCGGTGGTACGGGCGTGGAGCCGGTGATGCTCGCACGGGCCACGCAGCGCCCCACGGTCGCGGGAGGTGGAAAGCCGGAACCGGATCTGATCGGTATTCACACCCCAGGGCGACTGCTTGTGCGCCGACTCTTCGGGTACAGCGTGTGCACGAGCGCGATATCCGTACTCCGTGCTTACTGAAAGTGACATGTTCGTGACCTATCTCAACGGCCCCCGAGACCAGGCGGAGGGCCCGGGCGACGGCGTGGAAGCTGTCGCACTGGAGATCGCTGGTGCCGTGGAGAGTCTGACGAACCTGTGGTCACTGGCCGTGCAGGAGGCGCCCCTGCGGTTGTCCGTGTCTCAGCTGCGGGCACTGCGTGCCCTGCAGACCGCGCCGGGCCTGAACCTCACGGCTCTGGCGGAGCGGTTGGACGTGGGGCTGCCCACTGCGAGCAGGCTGTGTGACCGGCTGGAGGCGGCGGGACTGCTGGAGCGGACGTTGCATCCGCTCAACCGTCGTGAGGTGCAGCTGTGTCTCACGGCGAGTGGTCTGCGTGTTTTCACTGACGTGGCCGAGCGGCAGCGGCGGGCTCTGGCCGCTGTGCTGGAGGTCATGGATCCTGCTGAGCGCACGGCGTTGAGCCGTGGCATGAGGGCCTTTCTCGCGGCTCAGGACGCGGCGCTGCCGCAGACCGGGGACCCGAGTAAATTGTCGCCGCCGATGGCATAGGCGAGCTCCAGGTGGGCTCCGATGACGTACTCCTCCCGGGGCGCAGCCGCGCCCTGGGAGGAGCTGCCACTGCATCTCGGCGGCCAGGGTGAGGCGCCGGGTGCGGCGGGCCTGCACATACAGGTCGGTGTCGCGGCCGGCAGGACGGTCAGTCCGTAGTCGGCCAGGAGCAGGACCATCTCCTGGGCTGCGAAGCGGTCGGCCAGGAGGCGGCGGGCGGTGGCCTGGAGCGCGTGGGGCGGGACCGCGCGCAGTTGGCTTTCGGCGGACCGCACCGGTTCAGCGGACCGCACCGGTTCAGAGGCATTCACGAACATCCACCCTCTCCCCCTGTGGCCTTCACGCGATCGCCGTGAAGTCCTGTCCGGAGGGATCAGGACGAACGGCCGAGGGATTTCGCCCCGGCCCCGGATGCGGGGGAGCAGGGGCGCGGCACACGGCGCTGGACGTCCTGGGCGGGCGGTGGCGGCGGCGACGCGCTGGTGCGGCACAACAGCAGACAGACGTCGTCGTCCCCAGCGGAGTCGTACAGCATGGGCGTGAGCAGTGCTTCGGCCGCCACGTCAAGGTCGTGTTCCAGTTGCCGCGTGCTCAGCGCGGCCAGCGCCCGGGCGAGACGATCGATCCCCGTGTCGATGCCCAGGGCCCGGCGCTCCACGAGGCCGTCGGTGTAGAGGGCGATGGTCGAGCCGGGTGTCAGCTCAATGGTGTGCTCCTCGTAGGTGTACGGCAGGGGGACGCCCAGCATGATCCCGGGTTTGGTGTCCAGGACGGTCACGGCTCCCTCGGGTGTGCGTACCGCGGGCGGCGGGTGTCCCGCGGACGCCCAGGTGGCGGTGGGCTCGCCCGGTCGGAAGCGGACGATGGCGGCGGTCGCGTACAGGTCGGGCTGCTGGTGGCGCAGCAGCCGGTGCAGACGGGTGAGGATGCGGCCGGGCCCGTCCTCCTCGGCGGCGTAGGCGCGCAGCGCGGTGCGCAGTTGGCCCATCATCACGGCCGCGTGCAGACCGTGCCCGGTGACGTCTCCTATGACGGCGAGCAGGCTGCCGTCGCGCTGTTCGAAGGCGTCGTACCAGTCGCCGCCGATGTTGAGCCCGTGCGTGGCGGGCAGGTAGCGGGCGGCCAGGTGCAGCCCTTCGGTGGTGGGCAGGTCGGTGAGCTGGGCGCGTTGGAGGGCTTCGGCGGTGTCCCGGTGCTGTTCGTAGCGCAGGGCGTTGTCGAGGGCGATACCGATGCGGCGGGCCAGTTCGATCAGCATGACGCAGGTGTCCGGGGCGAACCGGTCACCGGGGGCGCGGAGCGTGAGGACGCCTATGACGTGGCGGGCGGTCAGGGGGATGCACAGCAGTGGCTGCGTCGGCGCCAGTGCGGAGGGGGGCAGGTCGTCGATGCCGGGCAGACCACTGGGGTGGGCGGCGGCGTGCTGTGGGCGTCCGGTGCGGGCTGCGGCGGCGGCTGCGGCCGGGCGATGGCCGATGCGGGAGGTCTCCTCGTCGTGCAGGAGCCAGACGCCGGCTTGACTGGCGTACTCGGGAACCAGCAGGCCGGGCAGGCGGCGCAGGATGTCCTCGTGGTCGAGGGAGGCGGTGACGGCGGCGCTGGCATCGGCCAGGAAGGTCAGCAGACGCCGGGCGTTCTCCGCCTCGGTGCGAGCGGCCCGTTCGGCGTCGAGCAACTGGCGCTGCAGGAGCGCGGCGGCTTCGAGTTCGGCGTGGAGGGCCAGTACGCCCTGGTTGGTCTGGTGCAGCTCTTCGCGGTGGAAGCGGACCAGCTCTTCCTGCTCGTCCAGCCTGCTCAGCACCGCTGCGGTGTCATCGTCGGCTGCGAGAAGCATCTCGGCGAGGGCCGCGTCGCCGGCGTCGGCGGCACGGGGACCGGGCGGCTGGGCCGGCGGGGAGCAGGTGAGGGTGCGAAGCCACGGCGGCGGGTCCTGCGGCGGATGTCCGGCCGGGCGCACAGCGGCGCCGACGTGTCCGGGTGCCTCATCGGTGGCCGGCCGGGTGGTGATGAGCAGTTCCCAGACTCCGCTCCGGTCGAGGCATGCGCGAAGCCGCGCCGTCAGAGAGGTCAGGAAGCGGGTGCGTTGAACGAGCGGCACGTCGGCGTCGGCCAGGAGACGGGCAACCGTCGTCCGGGCTCGGGCCGCGTCGGAGACCGAGCCGATCTTCCACAGGTCAGAGGTGACGGTCATGAGCTGGGGCCCAGTGCTGTGAGGACAGTACGGCCACGTGTCGTTCGGTGGCGTCCATCGGTGGCGTCCCTCGGCCGGGGAGCCCGTCGCCGTGCATGACCAGGAGGCTGTCCGGCTGCCAGGGCGCCTGCTGGACGGGCACGGTGGCCGGGAATGCGGCGACGACGATGCCTGGGTGGGAGACGATGCCTGGGTGGGAGACGAGCGGCTGCCATCCGTCGGTGGTGTGCAGGCGTGCGCCGACGTTGCCGGCCCCGGCGAGATACAGCTGCCCGGTTGGCCGCGGTCGAGGCGTGTGCGGCCTCGGGCCCGTGGTCGAGTCCGTCGGCGAGCATCAGGGTCACCCGCCTGTCGCCGATGCCCTGGTCCAGGCATCGCCTGAGTCCTCGGCCTGGACGTAGGAGACGGTGATTCCTCCTGTGCGTGCTTCCGGCTCCGGCGGGTGAGGCGGGTCCTGCCGGGCTGCGGGTTGGTGGTCGATGCGGGCCACCGCGACCGTTCCGCGTCCTGGGGTGCTGTGGAGGGCGAAGCCGTTGGAGAGGTGCAGGCACGTGTTTGACGAGGTTGGTCGCCGGCTCGGTGGACACCAGGGCGGCGGCGGTGCGCTGAGGGGGGAGCCCGGCGTGGCCCGAGGCCGTGTCGGCCGCCACGCGGACATCCCTGACCCGGGTCGAGTCGTTCACCGGGATGTCCCCCACCCGGCTCATCCCGCCCCCGCGCGGGGGGAGGGCAGGCCGGACACCCATGCGGCGATGGTGACGGTGGTGCCTTCGCCGGGCCGGCTGTCGAAGTCGAATTCGTTGACCAGCCGTTTGGCTCCGCTCAACCCCAGTCCCAGGCCGCCACCGGTGGTGAAGCCGTCGGTCATGGCCTGCTCGATGTCACGGATGCCGGGGCCGGTGTCCAGGAAGGTCAGCCGCAGCCCGCGGTTCGGCCCTGTGGTCAGGGGAGTGATCTCGAGGTGGCCACCACCGCCGTGCACGAGGGTGTTGCGGGCCAGCTCACTGGCCGCGGTGACCAGCTTCGTCTGCTGCACCAGGCCGAACCCGAGCTCCGCCGCAGTCTGCCGCACCCGCTGTCTGACCCAGGCGAGGTCGGCGTCCGAGCCGATCGGCAGGCTGGTCGTGGCGGTGTCGGGGGAGACCTGCATCATGTGCCCTTCTGAACTGGGCTGCGTGGGGAGGCGAGCAGGTCCATCGCGCGTTCGGTGTTCAGGGCGGTGTGCAGACCGGGAAGCGTGAGCCCCAGCTCCGCGAGCGTGATCGCCACGGCCGGCCGCATCCCGGCCACGACCGTTCGTGCGGCCAGCAGGCGGGCGGTGGAGGCGATCTCGGCCAGGATCCGACCCAGGAACGAGTCGATGATCTCGACGCCGGAGATGTCGATCACCACACCGGAGGCGTTTCCTTGCGCGATGCGGTGGGTGATGTCCTCTTGCAGCTGCTCTGCCGTGCCGTCGTGCAACTCGCCCTGCAGCGTGACCAGAAGAATGTCTCCCAGCGCCAGGACCGGCACGGGTGTCAGTCCGCCGAAGGGCCCGCCGTTCATAGTCGGCCCGCACCGGCAGTTGCACGTGGGCTCACTTCGATGCCCTGCCGTTCCAGCGCGTAAGCCAGGGCGTCGGCCAGTCCGGCGTGAGTGAGAACCGTTCCCAGGTCGATGCCGAGGTGGACGATGGTCTGGGCGATGGCGGGGCGGATGCCGGAGACGATGCACTCGGCGCCCATCAGCCGGGCAGCGGCCACCGTCTTCATCAGGTGCTGGGCGACCAGGGTGTCGACCGTGGGTACGCCCGTGATGTCCAGAATGGCGTACCGAGCCTGCTCGCTGACCACCGCGTTCAGCAGGCTCTCCATCACCACCTGGCTGCGGGCGCTGTCCAGGGTGCCGATCAGGGGTACGGCGACGACACCCTCCCACAGTTTGATGACCGGGGTGGCCACCTCCAGCAGCTGCTGGCGCTGCCGGGCGATCAGCTCCTCGCCCGCGCTCAGCGCCGTCTCCATCACCACGAGGCGAAGGGTGCCCATCAGCAGGGCCAGCGAGAGCACACAGTCCTTGGCGTCGGGAGCGGCCGGGTCCGGGAACTCGCCACGCATCAGTTCGGTGACCGACCCGCGCAGGCCGGCGACCTCATCGGCGATCTGTGCGGACGTGAACCCGCTGCGGGCCCGAGAGGCGACCATGCGGCCCAACTGGTCGCGCACCGCGCGGAATCCGGGCGCCTCGATGTCCTCCAGCCGGCCGGTGACGGCCACCGCGGACAGCGCGTCCACCACGGCCTTGGACGCCTCCACGGCCTCGTCCCGGGAGACGGTGAACACCGTGCGGAACAGCGGTTCATCCGCCCAGCGCTGGGCGATCTGCTCCCGTCGGCGCTCCAGGAAGGACCCCACCAGCCGTGCTGCCGCCGAGTCGGCAGCCGCGTCCTGCTCCACCTGAGCTTCTCCTTCTGCACGGGCCCATTGGCCGTCGAGCGACAGACAATCAGCAGATTGTTGCCATGTGACAAACATTAGCGCCGGCGGTGTGGCGCAAACAACACGTGCCAGCCGATTCCTCGCCAGCCATCGATGACGGCTCGTCACCGTGGCCGGCCGCGCCAGTCCAGACACACCACCAGGGCGTCGTCGTCCGGGGCGGGTCTGCCGCGATGCCCGGTCAGTTCACGCAAGAGGGCACGCGGAACCTCCGCGGCGGGCAGCAGACGGGTCGACATGATCGCCCGGGTCAGAGCGGCATCCCCGTACGCCTCGCCGCCGGGTGAGGCGACGGCGTAGACTCCGTCGCTGACGAAGACCAGCCGGTCGCCGGGCTCGACCTGGAACCTCTGTGCCACATAGTCGGTCTCCTCGAACATCCCCAGAGGCAGCTGGGCTTCGAAGGCGATCCGCTCCACCACGCCGCCCCGCAGCCGCAGCAGTTGCGGTGAGCCGGCGTCCACCACCCAGGCGCGCCCCGTGCCGAGCTCGAAGTCGAACATGAGCACGGACAGGTAGCAGCGGCCCCGGTAGTGGGCGTACACCGCTTGGTCGGCCAGGGCCGCCTGGTCGGCGAGGGGGAGACCGGCCCGGCGCGCGTTGCGCAGGGCGTTGATCGCCAGGTTCGTCAGCAGGGAGGCCTCTATTCCCTCGCCCATGCCGTTGGTGACGTACAGCATCAGGTGGTCGGCCGTCGCGGACCAGTCGAAGTTGTCACCGAAGATCGCGTACGCGGGCTCCAACTGCGCGCCGAGTTCATACTCAGGGCGCGCGCAGGAACGACCGGGCAGCAGCTGCCACTGCATCTCCGCGGCCAGGGTGAGCCGGTCTTTGCGCCGCGCCTGCAGGTACAGGTCCGTATCCCGCTCCGCCACGATCACCTCGTGCCCGAGTACTTGGGCGACCTCCGTCAGCTCTGCAACGCAACTGCGCAGATGATCCCCGCCCGGCAGGGTCACCGACAGCACGCCCAGCCGGTCCCCGCGCACGGTGACCGGCAGGTGCACGCGTGCCAGACCGCCGTCGGCGGTCTCCACGAACGGTTCCTGGGCACCGAAGGCCCGGCCCGCCGGGCTGTTGTGCACGGGCAGCGGTTCCAGCGTGTGCGGCAGCACGGACACCGGCTGCAGCACCGTCAGGCCGTAGTCGGCCATGAACAGGTCGACGGAGTCCGCCGCGTACTGCTCCCTGAGCACACCACGGACCGCGTCGAGCAACTGATGGGGCGCCGCCGTCCGCAGAGCGCGCTCAGCGACCACGAATCTGTTCACGATGGTTGATGCACCATTCCCTCGCCGGGCGCCCGCCGACCTCGCACTCGCAAGAGAGCCGGTCAACGGGACCGCTCCGGTTGCTCGATTCATCTCTGGACAGGCCGCGCGCCTAGTACGCTGGCCGGCATCCCAGTGCCTGCGAGAGTGTGATGGTGACTTCCTTCAGCCCCCGCCCGGAGCCGTACGAGGTGGCGCGCGTGACCTCGACGGCCGCGGAGTTGCTGGAAGTCCTCTGGGGGCGGGCCTCGACCGCGCCGGTATCCGCGTCCCAGCTGCGCGTGCTGCTTGTCCTCGAACACGACGAGGGCATCAACCTGCGCACCCTCGCCGACCTCCTCGCCTCCACGCCACCCTCGACCAGCCGGCTGTGCGACCGGCTGCAGGCCGCCGGTTTCGTCGAGCGCGTGGGGAGCGCGGCCGACAGACGCGAGGTGCGCCTGCACCTCAGCAGCCATGGCAGCGCGTTCCTCGCCGATCTTCGCGCCCGCCGGGAGAAGGCACTGCAGGCCGTCCTCGAGCAGATGCCCACTGCCGAGCGGACCGCGCTGCTGGACGGGCTGGAAGCTTTCTGCGACGCGGCAGACGCGCAGATACACGACGATTGCCAGGAGTTCGAGAGCCGGACGGCCTGAGCAGCCCGCATCGGAGCCCGGCCCGACGACACCGCTGGGGGGCGGCAAGCAGCGCACGGAGTGGTCTGCGCCCACCGGAACATTCCAGGTCCTTCCCCGTGCACGTACGACACGGCTTACTTTGTTGCCTCACGTCTATAGTTGTCAAACGGCAACTGTCTCGGTGCGGCTCGGTCAACCACCGTCTTCAGAACGACTCGGGTGGGTCCAGGGCGATCGCAGCGCAGCCCCGAGCCCGGACATGCGCAGCCGCCCAGTCACGATGCGATAACGGGCTCGAGCGGACGATGGGTGGGACCGAACCCGGGTCGGGGTCGGCGCGTCACAGGGACGGAACGGCCTGCACCCGCCCGTCACAGCCTCCACCGGTCACCGACCAGCCCCTGGGAGACCCATGCGTACCGACATCAGGCGCACCGTCCGCCTTCTCGCCGTGCTCGCCCTGTGCACCGTTGGAGCCGGTGCCGCCGCAGGGTGCGGCAACGCGGAAGACGGCAACGGTGGCGCAGGGGACCGCGGCACCGAGTCGGCGCCCCAGTTGGGGGCTCGCGCCCGCCAGGTAGCCGATGCGTGGGACGGCTCCGAGGCAGCCGAGGAGTGGCACGAGGGCTACTACCCCATGGAGGCAGTCGTCCAGCTGCCCGAGAACGGCCTCCGCAGCGAAGCAGACAGGCGCGCCTATGAGACCGGGAACTTCGACCTGCGCGGGAAGCTCCCGGCGGCCCCGCACAAGAGCGGACAGGTGACGTGGAAGAGCGGGAGCTCGCTCACGACACCACTGATGGAGGCCGAGAAGGCCTACACGACCCTGGACCGTGACAGCAGCCCCGGACCGCGCCTGACAGTCACCGGGGCGAGGCTGGGCGAAATGACCGTGGTCACCACTCGTGGGCCGGCGACCGTCCCGGCCTGGCTGTTCACCGTAGAGGGCTACGCCACTCCCCTCAAACGGGCCGCGGTCAGCCCGTCCAAGCTCCCCGCGCCACCGATCAAGCCGCTCCGGCAGGAAGAAGTACCCACTGACGTGCTGGCGCCACTCGGTGGCCTGACGGAGGTAGCGACGGACAGCCGGTCCATCACCGTGGTCGCCACCCACGGTTCCTGCGACGACGGCCCTACCGTGGCGGTGCTGGAGACGAGCGGCAGCGTGGTGCTGTCCGCATCCGTGGCCGGCTCCGAGGACGGTATCTGCACTGGTGAACTGCGCGGCAAGAAGGTGCCGTTGAAGCTGGACCGGCCGGTCGGCAAGCGCATTGTCCTGGACGCGTTCACGGGCCGCCCGGTGCCGTACAGCGAGTGGCCCAGGACCTCGCGGAGCTGGAGCTGAGCCGCCTCTGTTTCTCGTTCATGTCCGGTCGCCTCGCGGCGCCAGGGGACGGCCCTCTGATCGCCCGGAGCGTTCCGTTCAGCCGTGGTCGGGCTGGTCGACCAGCCGGGCGGCTCAGGCCGCCTACGGCAAGCACCTGCCCGCATCGGGAACTGGGCCCCCGTTCCCGCTGCCGGGTCTGGAGCCGGGGGGTACGGGCATGATGCGTATGTGTCGAATGAATCTTCCGGACCACAAGGCCCGCCCTTGCTGTGGGAGCAGCACTGCTGCCTGCCGTTGGAGCGGCGCGCGGACGTCGGCGAGCTGGCCCGCTACCGCAGGCCGGGAGGCAGCTTCGTCTCGGTGAACGTGGGCTATACGCCCCACAGCGCCGATGACGTCACCGGTCTGATCTCCGACTGGCGGGAGCGGATCACCGCGGACGATCGTTTGCGGTTGGCTGCGGGCATCGACGACATCGAGGCCGCCGGGCGTGCGGGGGATGTGGCGATCGCCTTCGATCTGGAGGATTCCGGTCCGCTGGAGGGGCGGTTGGACCGGGTGGGCCAGTTCTACGACCTCGGTGTCCGCACGCTGCTGCCCAGCTACAACAACCGGAACGCGGCGGGCGGCGGTTGCCTGGACGAGGCCGACGAGGGACTCACCGCCTACGGTCGGGCGCTGGTGCGGGAGATGAACGCCGTCGGCATGGTGGCGGACGGATCGCACTGCGGTGCCCGTACCGGGCTGGACATGTGCGAGATCTCCGAGCAGCCGATGATCTACAGCCACTCCTGCATGCGCGCGGTGTGGGACCACCCCCGCAACATCACCGACGAGCAGGCCAAGGCGTGCGCCGCCACGGGCGGGGTCATCGGCATCACCGGCGTCGGGATCTTCCTGGGCCCCAACGACGCCACCGTCGACGCGCTGGTGCGGCACATCGACTACGCCGTGGACCTCGTCGGCCCGGAACACGTCGGAGTCTCGACCGACTACCCGTTCGACCACGAGGACTTCAACGCGATGCTCGCACAGAGCCCGGAGCTGTTCCCCGACTGCTACACCCGCTGGGGACCGATCAATTTCATGCCGCCGGAAGGACTGTTGACGGTCGAAGGCGCGCTTCTGGCTCGTGGGTACCCCAACGACGCCGTGGCCGCGATCCTGGGAGGCAACTTCTGCCGCGTCGCCGCGCTGGTGTGGCAGTAGCTCGAACCGCACCCTTGCTCGATCCGGCCCGCCGCCGCTGCCGCCACCCGAGGTGCCAGCCAATGTCTTAGGGGACACCGAGCGGCTGTTCCCCCTCTTCAACCTGCACCCGCACATCGGCGAACAGAAGGTGTGACGCAGCACACCTTCATCGACCGATGACTCCGTCCGTGCCCCTCGGTCGTACCAGCGACGAGACCGAAGCAACGCAACGGACAGACAGGATGGCTGACATGACCGCCACCGTGAAGGGCCCTGCCGGCTACTTCCCTTCCATCGAGAAGAAGTACGGTCGCCCGATCGCGGAGTGGAAGGACCTGATCCGCTCCTCGCCTCTGACCAAGCACATGGAGCTCGTGAACTGGCTCAAGGCCGAGCACGGGCTGGGCCACGGTCACGCCAATGCCCTCGTCGCGCACACCCTCGCCGAGCGGTCCGGCAACTGAGCTGCCACGCAGGGAAACGCATGGGGAGGCCCGAGCGCACCCTCGTCAACGACGGGGTGCTGATGGCCCGGACGACGACGCGGATCCCGACGGCAAGGTCCCGGCGTAGTTTCAGATAGCCAGGACCGCGCGCACTCTCTTGCCGCCGCCCCTGACCGGAGCGACGTCGAACCGCTGTGCCAAACAGCGCACCAGGGCCAGGCCCCGCCCGCCTTCGCTGTCGGTCGTCACCGACCGCATGCGGGGCTGACCGGGGTTGTCGTCGTAGACCTCGACTGTCACCTGTTCGTCGGACCTCTGCAGGCGCAGGCGGCAGGCGCTGCGGCCATGTCGGGTGGCGTTGGTGACCAGCTCGGACACGATGAGCGCGGCGTCGTCGATGTGCCCGGCACCGACCCGATTCATCCGGTGGCGAGGCCGGCCGAGGAACTCCGAGGTCAGCCTCCGGGCCCTCCCCGCCGATGCGGCCTCCTCGGGCAGCACGTACTCCACTCGTACGGAACGCCGATGGGTACGCCGATGCGTACGCATGGCGGATCACTTCCCCTCCTGGATAACCCGGCATTCCCGCGGTCCGGCCGCTCGCCGGGGCCGCGGCATGTCTTGCGCGACCGGTCCCCCCGACTCCTGATGCCCCGTGCCGGTGATCGCCAACCCCCGGCAGGCGAGCGGACGGAGGTGGCGACACCCGCTCGCAGTTGACCGCGCTGAACGACTTCGCCCACCTGATGATCGCCCATGGCGAGGCCGAGGAAGGGGGTGCACCCCGGTCAAAGGCCCGCAGGATGGCGCCGGATGACCCACCCGCGCGAGGAGCACATGCTGCCGGTGCGGCACCCGGCGGACCTACCGTGTGACCGCCCCGACACGCTGTGGGGCACCGCTCTCGGAGGTGGCATCCTCGGCTTCAGTGATCGGGCCATCGCACTCACGGGCCGCGGCCTGCGAGCGCAGGCAGGTGATCACCTCGACAAGCTGATCACGCAGCAACGTGTAGGCGCCGGGGCTGATACTCAAGGGCAACCCGGTCTCCTCGGCGCGTCGTTCGACTCCACACACTGCACAACGCGCAAGCAAGACGTACGACAGCGCCACCACACCGTCATCACACCAATGGCCCAGTTCACCCCCCGCGCCTTCCGTCGCAAAAGGACTGCCTCGGTCATACGAGGTCGACCATCTCACCGGTCTGCTGTGTTGACGGCGCGTGCGCTGTCCGTCGCGGCCTGGACCGGTTCAGGATGCGGCTGCGCGTTTCGGCACCACCGCGACCGGGCAGTCGGCGTGCTGGAGCGCGGCGTGCGCCACGCGGCCGAGGGGCAGTGAGAGCGGCCCCTGGCGTCGAGGGGCGCCGAGGACGAGCAAGTCGGCCGTGACCGAGTGCGTGAGCAGGACGTGGTGGGCCGGGCCCTCGGCGGTGACGCGGTGCACCGGTACGTCCGGGTGTTCGTGTTCCGGGGCGCGCAGGGCGTCGTCGAGCAGGGTCGCTGCCTGATCCTCGTAGTGGTGTGCGGGGTTCCCGGTGAACAGTGGATGCGCCAGGGGCCGGTGGGCGGCGCGACGCCAGGCGCGCACCGCGTCCAGCGCGCAGCGCCGTGCTTCGGCCTCGCGGAACGCGAACCGGATCGCGGCCGTGCCGGTCGTGGCATCGCCCACGCCGAGCACGATGCGGCCGTTGGCTCCTTGCCGATTCTGTGAGGTGCCCCGTACGACGACCACCGGGCTAGGGGCATGCGTCGCCAGGGAGCGGCTGACCGAGCCCAGCAGCGCGCCCGTGATCGGTCCTCGGCCCCGGCATCCGGTCACGACGGCGGCGGCGTGGCGCGCCTCCCTCAGCAGCGCCGCCTCGGCGTCCTCCGGAAGGATGTCGACGGTGATCTTCAGGTCCGGGTTGCGCTGCCGAGCCCGTTCGGCCGCCCGGTCGACGATGCCCTGGGCCAGGGCGTGCTCGGAGGGCACCTCGGCGGAATGCGGGAAGACGGGGCCTTCATAGCGTTCCCACAGGGAGGCGTGCACGATGCGCAGCTCCAGTCCGTGCAGGGCTGCCTCATCCGCCGCCCAGTCGGCCGCCCAGAGGCCGGCCTCTGACCCGTCGACGCCCACGACCAGCGGCAGCGTCATCGTTCCCACCACCTCAGCACGTGCCAGGACGATGCCCCCATTTTCTCGCGCCTTTCAGAAGTCCGGCAAAGGCCGTCGCCTGCTCGACGCGCGCACGGCCTGATCCGGGCGGACCGTGATCGGTGTAGCCGAGCCAGCCCGTACCTGCAGGGATCGTCAGAGCGAGCGCGGTCGCCGTCCTTAGGGGCCCAAGCGCGGGGCCCCTGGAAGGCGAGTGAGGAACGGCCCCGCGATGGCGAGGATGAAGACGTAGGCGGTGACCCAGGGCGCGAGGTCACCGTGCAGCGTGCCGGCCAGTCCGAGGATGACGATGGAGAACTCGCCGCGCACGATGAGCGTCGTTCCGGCCCGCAGCCGACGTCCTGCCCGCCGCGCCGCTGGACGGCGGACGGCTGTGCGCGCCGTGGTGAGGTGGCGTACCGGCAACCACCTGCGCGCCACCGCGGTCGCCACTGCGGTCGCCACCGGGGCCGGCCGCCTGCTCGGATGGCCGCTCATCGCCATCGGGCTGTACCTGGTCCTTGCCGGTGCCGCAGTCGACGGGTCTGGCGGCTGCTGCTCGGCTGGTTCATGACCGCCATGGCGACCGCCGAGGAAGGCCAGGCCAAACTGCGCGAACTCCTCGGCACCATGCCGGTGCGCCAGGTGATGACTCCGGATCCGATCACCGTGGCTGCCGCTACGACCGTCCGGGAGTTCCTGAGCGGTCCGCCCTGGCGCTACCGGCACTCGGCCTTCCCGGTCATCGGCCCCGACGGGCGGCCCGTGGGAGCGGTGAGCATCAACCAGGCGGGGCAGAACAGTCTGGCCGAGCGCGGCTCCACCACGGTCGCCGCGATGATGGCGCCGATCGAGGACATCCCGACGGCCGCCCCCGACGATCCGCTGGTCCACCTCCTGCCCGCCATCGAGGCCAGACCCGTACGGCGGGCCCTCGTCCTGGCGGAGGGCCGGCTCGTCGGCATCGTCACCCACTCCGACGTCAGCCGCGTCTCCACCTGGCTCGCCTCGGCGTCCACGGCGGGCTCAGGCCGCGCACAGGACGCATGCTGAGCCGCTCCGATCTTCTTGCCCGCGTCCTGTCGCGCGGTCTTCCTGCACCAATCGCTGCGGGACCAATCGCTGCGGGACCAATTGCTGCGGGCCGGCCGAAGACGTGACCGTGGTCAGGCCGAATGCCGTTCCCTGGTCAGGTGGGAGGCGAACCAGTCCCGAGCCGCAGTCGCGACTTCCTCCAGGAGCCGTGGGTCCAGGAAGAGGTGTGTCGCACCGCGGACGACATGGATCTCGCTCGGTGCCTTCAGCTTTCTCGCTGCCTCCTGGCCGAGCCGCATGTCCGTCTCGTCGTCGCCACCGACGATGAACAGCACCGGCGCCTGGATCCGGCCCAGGTCGTCGTGTACCAGGTCAGGCCGCCCGCCCCGGGACACCACGGCCGAGACCCGCTCCGGTCGTTCGGCGGCGACCAGCAAAACCGCCGCCGCGGCCGTCTCGGCGCCGAACAGGGACACCGGGACGTTCGCCGTCTCCGGCCGCTGCTGCAGCCAGTCGATGGCGGACACCAGCCGCCGGGCAAGGAACGGGATGTCGAAGCGGTGCCGGGCCGAGCGCGCGTCTTCCCGCTTCTCGCGTTCTGTGAGGAGGTCCAGGAGCAGCGTGCCCATGCCCGCGCGGTGGAACACGCCGGCGATGGCGCGGTCGCGCGTGCTGTTACGGGAGTTGCCGCTGCCCTCGGCGATGAGGACGACCGACCGTACCGGTCCGGGCACGACCAGGTCACCGGCGAGCGGAGCCCTCTCGGCGGGCACCAACACCAAGTCGGAGATCATCTGTTTCCTCCACATGGCGCTCGTTGAACTACCGCATGCTCTGGGTACCCGGGGCGCCGCATCCTGCACGCCCTGGGACCGACAGACGGCGGGGCGGACGGAGTAGGAGTTACGTGTTTCTGGTCCCCGGATCTGCGTAGCCCTGGGTTCTTGGCCGGCGTGGTGTCCAAGGGCACCGGGCGGGCCGGGGACCCGTAACGGCCGCTAGGCGAGCCGAGCCCGCCCCGGTGGGCGGGCCCGGGGCTATGAACGGGGCGTGGGTCAGCTGGTGATCTCGATGCGCCGGGGCTTGGCCTTCTCGGCCTTGGGGACCTTGACGGTGAGTACGCCCTCGGTGAGTTCGGCGGTGATGTGCTCTTCGTCGGTGTCCTGCGGCAGCGTCACCCGGTAGTCGAACTGGCCGGTGCGCCGGGTGCGGCTGCGCAGCACGCCGGTGTGTTCCTTTTCCTTGATCTCGCCGTGCACGGCGAGCTCGCCGGCGTTCAGCTCGACGGTGATGTCGTCCTTCTTCACCCCGGGCAGGTCGACCTCGACTACGTAGGCGTCGTCGGTCTCCTCCAGGTCGGCCAGCGGCGCCCAGGTCTCACCGAGCAGGCCGCCGCCACCCGGAACGGTGGACTGCCACAGCTGCCCCATCCGCTGATACAGGTCCTGGAACTCCCTCAAGGGGTCCCATACCGGGCTGCTCTGCTCACGTCGCACGGGAAGCGGCATCTCCGATCGTCTCCTTCCGAAAGGCCCGTCGGTCGTGGCACGCCACGACCGTCTCGCGTTCCGGAAGTCCCCCTGACCGGGACCTCCACTATCCATAATCGCCGCATTGCGGCACATATTCCACGCCCCCTGCGGGTCTGTGGGCACCGGACGGCCGACGAACGGGCACGATCCACGGCCGCGCCATTAGCGGCTGCCGACGGTGCGGTGTAGCGTCGTAATTCAGCAGTCGTGGTTCCGAAGTCCCGTTCGCCCGTGATCACGATCATGGGCGTTCTTGCTGTTCAGCGCCTCTCCGGACCAGGGCGATCACCTCCCGGGCCGCAAGGTGCGAGCCCGGTCTTCCTCGAAGGAGCAGGTCATGGCCAAGGGCACCGTGAAGTGGTTCAACAGCGAAAAGGGATTCGGCTTCATCGAGCAGGAGGGCGGCGGACCTGACGTCTTCGCCCACTACTCCAACATTGCCGCTCAGGGCTTCCGCGAGCTGCAGGAGGGGCAGAAAGTCGAGTTCGACGTCACGCAGGGCCAGAAGGGACCGCAGGCGGAGAACATCCGACCGGCGTGACCACAGCGCCCTGCAAGGACGGATCGGCGCTGGGGGTGTGACACACTCCCGGTCGCCGGTGCGCTGTCACCGGTGAGCCGTGAATGCGGCTCCGCAAGGCCCGCGTCCCCCGTTTGTGCGGGTCGTTGCCCCGGGGCGGGCAGGCGTTCCCCCGTCGCCTGCCCGCCCCGTCCTCCTCGGGGATGGTCAGGGGGATGCTGCCCGGCGGGGTCCGGCCGATCGGCGGCGGGTGATGAGGAACGCGGAGGACGAATACGCGGCTGCGGCGCGTGCACTGGCTGCCCCTGCCAGGCGGGGAGGCCCTCGCCGGACAGGTGGACGCTCAGGCACCGCGGACGCGCTCGGCTGCGGCGGCAGGACGAGCACGAACAGCTTCGGCCCCCGCGAAGGCGGGAACGGCGGTGTGACCGACGCAGTGGCCCAGCGCCGCCGCCCTGTTCCCTGTTCCTCCTGACATCCCCGCTCTTGGGACTCAGCGGATCCACCGGCAAAGGGACCCGTCGCCGCGCACAAGTGACATCAAGAGTCGCTGACATTGATCACGCCGATCGTCGCGCAACGACTCCCGAAGTCGCGTCGAAAACGACTAGCTCGGAAACTGACACAGCCATCCCACTCAAGACTTCGTGGATGCCATATCGGCCTGAAAGACGTCCATGCACGGGAAACAGTGCCTGTCCGTCGTCGGCGCCCGCCCTCCGGGCTCCTCGTGCTTGTCCACCCCGCACAGCGTCCGGATCTTGTCAGCCGTCAGCACATGCCACATCGGCTCGCCTGAGGCTCCTGTACCGCACCACATTTCGTGCATGGTCATCTCCTCCGAGAGAATGGAGGTCACTCCCCATACCAACACGGCCATCACAGGTCGACGCTTCGTGGCGGGCATGCGGGTGAGGAGGGAGGCACGCAGCTGGCCCCCGCTGCCGGGTGGCGCCGGGCGCACGCCCCGCGAGAGGCCCGTCCAGGCCCACGGCGTCGCAGGCGATGACGCCGGACCGGCCGCCCTCTCAGCGCCGGCCTGGCAGGCCGGCGGATGCAGCGATCCTGTCAGCAGCAGTCCCGTGCACGGCTCCCGTCGAGACGACCCCGCCGCGCCGGCGCAGAAGTCGCCCCGGGCGCTTGCGCCGCACATGCGGGTGCCAGGGGCGTACATGCGTGTGGGAACTCCTGGTGGTTGCTGGGCTGTGGTCGGCCGGTCAGCTCGCGTGGACGCGCTGGACGAACTTTGCGAGCTGGTCGTCGGAGAGGTGACGTGCCATGTCCGTCTCGCTGATCATTCCGACCATCCGCTTGTTCTCGATCACGGGCAGGCAGGGAGTCCACCTCGTGGTCCCTCATCATCTGCGCGGCGCGGTCCGGCGTCTCGGTCCGCGGGATCCACTGGGCGCTCGGGCTCATGATGTCCTTGGCGGTCGTCATGGCTCGGGTCCCTTCATGTGCCAGGAGTCGGAAATTTCGTCGTGATGTGTCGAGGGACATCGAGTTAGGCGCTGTTCAGACCGGGAAGTCGCAGGTCATGAGATTGCTGGCGGATCTTCATGAGGGTGATCACCGGCTGACGCGGTGGGTGGCGTCGTGGCGATCGGACTGCGCCCGGCGGGTCCTGCCGGCGGTGGAGGAGACGGCCGAGCACACCAAACTGTGGTGGGGCGCGGCCGTGGTCCTGTCCACCGCCGGGTGGCGGGGACGCAGGGCCGCGATGGCCGGCCTGGCGAGCATGGCCGTGGCGGAACTGGCCTCGAACTGTGTCCTCAAGCCTGTGTGGAATCGGCGTCGGCCGCCGAAGGAATGGATCTCGCACGAGGAGGTCGATGACCGCCCCGACTCGTCGTCCTTCCCTTCCGGGCACACGGCCGCGGGGGTGGGG
Source organism: Streptomyces swartbergensis (assembly GCF_002148965.1). Lineage (GTDB taxonomy): Bacteria > Actinomycetota > Actinomycetes > Streptomycetales > Streptomycetaceae > Streptomyces > Streptomyces swartbergensis. The sequence goes on from NZ_NGFN01000012.1 coordinate 33,244, forward strand.
TTCAGCGCCGCAGTGGCGGCGGTGTGGCCGTGGGCGGGCGCGGTGTGTGCGGTGCCTGCCGTCGCGGTGGCCGCCGAACGCGTGCACACGGGAGCCCACTACTCCTCCGATGTCGCCGTCGGTGCGGCGATCGGTATCACCGCGGCCGCCCTGGTCCGTCGTGCTCCCCGCCTGGCGGTGCGACTGCTGCGCTGACGTGCGGAAGCCACCTCATCACCGAAGGCCCGCTGGATGGCGTACTCGCATCGGCCAGCCACCCGGCCGCCCTGCACCGGCCCGCTCCGCCGGTGCGGTGGCAGGAGCCCGTTGGGAGAAATGAGTGACCTGATCTTTTCCCGCACCAACGCCGCCGCCCTGCCACCCGGGCGGCCCTGAGCGGGCCGTATGCTCCAGGCGCCCGGACGTTCACGGGGTTCACTCGAACCAGTGGGTCCGGGGGCGGTCACGCGTACACGCCGGAGAACTCGTACCTGGATCCCCGAGGGTTCCGGCAGTGCCGGACGTATCGCGTCGAGCGGGGCAAGAGCCGCCGGCTTCCCCCGGCCGTGTGTGATTTCGTGATACGTGAGAGGGTCTGAGGCGTGAGTGAGACACCGTCGAACACCCTGCAATACCGCTTTGACGGGCCAGAAGAGGCTCCGGTCCTGATCCTGGGCCCGTCCCTCGGTACCACGTGGCACAGGTTGTAGAGACCGTCCGGGGGCGTCTACGCCAGCCCAGCACGGTCATGAAACAGCAGGTCAGGGCCCCTTGGTCTGTGAGGGGCCGCCCAGTTGGTGATGGCTGTGTGATAGGCGGGTGATACGGCGAGGCGCCAGCGGGGTCCGGTCTGTCCTGACGGGGCCTCTACGCGGAGCCGTGAGACGGCGAAGCCGCACCGGAGCGCTGCGTTGTGACTTCACTGTGAGATCGGCTGCGCTTGCGCGCACGAAGCGGTTGCCTCGCGCGGTTGGTGTTCCGCTCATCCTTTCAGGCCGTGCCTACTTCGCAATTGCACTTGCGGGAGGAACCCATACATTCCGGGAGTGCGCTGTCAGTGCCCCTTTGTACCGTCTGGAAGTGTCACGTACCCCAGTGCCCCAACGCTCCTGCTCGACTATGGAGGTGACCGGCAGGCGAACGTGACCCTGCACCGCATTGTGTTCACCCGCCTGTGTCACGCCCCGCGCATCCTGGTGTACTACGAGCGCCGCACCCAGGAGGGCGAAGACCCGACCTGAGATCATCCGATGTCTCAAACGGTATGCCGCCCGCGAGGTCTTCAACCTGGTCAGACTGGTGTCCAGCGTTCCCGCACCAAAGGGGCGTCGGTGACCGGTGCGGCCCGGCCAGCCCTGCCGGGGCGTGATCTGGCCGAGTGGTAAGGTTCCGGCCGCTTTGAGTGCCTAGTGGTGCGGAACCCGGCATTCCCCACTTGAGCGATGTGCCCTGCCCTTAGCGTGATCGCATGAGCGAAGATCGCACTCCTTTGGTGCTGCCGTTTCGCGCGCTGGTGTCGCGCGCAGAGTGGGACAGACTGACGGCGTACCGATTGCAGACCTACCTGCCAGGCGCCGCCCTGCTGACTCAGGGAGATCCGGGAACTCATGTACTCGCCCTCGAAAGTGGGTTGGTCAAAGTCGTCCGGGTCGATCGTGACGGGCGCCGGCGGCTGCTCGCCTTCCGAGGGGCGGGCGACATCGTCGGTGAAATGGCGGTCCAGTGCGGCGGCACCCGGACGGCCAGTGTATGGGCTATGAGCATGTGCAAAGCAGCCGTGGTCTTCGCGGAGGATTTCCGGAGGCTTTTGCAATGCTCCGAACTGGCCGGCCGTCTTGCCGTGATGGCCTCCCATCGTCTGTGGGAGCAGACGGAGATTCATGACGGAGCCGTGCACGAACGCCTCGCTCTTACCCTGCTCCGCCTCGTGGACAGCTCCGACAAGCGAGACCCTTCGGGCAGGCGGGCACCTACCTTTTCCCTCACGCGGGACGACTTGGCGCAGCACCTGAATGTGGGCCGCAAGGCCGTCAGCAAGGCACTGGAGGAGCTGGGCGCGGACACGGTTGAGGCCGGCAAGTGTCGGATCACGGTGGTGAATGAGGACAATCTGCGGCGGCTGGTCCGGGGACGGGACAGCGCGTGACCGCCATGTGACTCACGCCACCCTCCGTTCGGGCCCGCGGAACGGAACGGCCGCTCCCTCCCTGTGAAGCTCCCTCGTGCACGTCATCGCACGCATCACCGTCCCCGCCCGGCCCCTCGCGGAATGGGCGGGCTTCACCGAGGAGCGACATGCGCGAGTTCAGCAGTGACCTGCCCGAGCGGCCCACCGGCCCCAACGCCCACAGCCATCCACTGCCGCCCTACCGGGGCATCCTGGCCGTGGACGCGAAAGACTTCACTGGGCGCCCCGCGATCGAGCACGAAGGCGTCAGCCGTGCCGTACCCGCACTCCTCAAGACGGCCCTGGCCAGGGCGGAGCTGCGGGACCTCTGGGATGACCGCAGGTTTCCCGCATCGACTGGCGACGGCTACGTCTTCGGATTCGATCCGGCGCGGATGCCGTTCGTGATTCACCCCCTGATGTTCACGCTGCAGGAGGTACTGACCGACTACAACATGCTGTCCCACGGAGCGCTGCCCATCAGGCTGCGGGCCAGTCTGCACATCGGACCGTTGCCCGATACCGCAGACGAGTTCGGCGGCAACGGCACAGCACGCAACGACACGCACCGCCTGCTGGACTCCCGCCCGGTCAAGGCTGTGCTCGCCTCCCACAAGGAGAACGTCACGCGAGTGGCAGCCATCCTCTCCGACCGCTGCTACGAGGACGCAGTCGCCGGCGGCTACACCGGGCGCCACCTTGACCACTTCGTCGAGGTGGCCGCGACCGTCGACGGCAAACCGTTCTCCCAGCGGGCGTGGATCTACGTACCGCAGCCCTCCGGGCCCCTGTACGAGGAGCCCGCGAACGCCGGGGCCACCGTGCCCGTGGAGCCCGACGCCGCGCCCGCACCGGTGAACGAGGGCGGGAAGGTCCGGCAGGTGAGGAACAGTGCCCCCAACGGGAACATCAACACCGGCACCGTCCACGGTGGGCAGAGCGTGGGCAACTACCACGTCGCCGGCGATCACGTCGAAGGCAACAAGGCCGGCCGGGTCCGGGGCTTCCAGGGGGACCAGGTCCGCGGCGACAAGTACCAGGGGCGGCGGTGACCCCCGGAGAGGACATCCCGCCGGTCGGGACGACAGGCCATGCGCCCGGCGTCCCCAGCCTCCCGCCGCAGGGCTCGCCCCACGGCGACGAGGCCGAACGGGAGCTGTCCGAGCTGATCGATGCCATCGGAGGCGCCGCGCGGGTGGGCGGTCCGTTCGTGTACGCCCCGAACGGAAACGTCAACGCCGGTTCCGTGCACGGTGGGCAGCGCATCCACAACGGATCCGTGAACGGTGGACACGCGCCGCGGCAAGGGAGGGTGCGTGAAGGGCCCATTCCGGAAGCGGAGGTGCGGGCGGCCGAGTTCGGGTTCGCACGACCTGACTGGTTCGATGAAGCGCTGCGGATGCTGGAACGGGGGCCGCTCTTCCTCGCCGGACGCGCAGGGACCGGCCGCCGCACCACAGCGCTGAATCTGCTGCGCGCGAGCTGCGGGAAGGAGGCCCCGCTGCGGGCGCTGGACAGCGTCGTCGAACTGGACCGCTGGCAGCCCACCGACGCGTTGGCACGCGGTTACCTCATGGACGGACTGTTCCCGTCCCGGCCACTGCGCCCCGGTGTGCTCGGGCATGTGCGCGAGCTGCTGGAAGGCGTCCGGGCGCGCATGGTGATCGTCCTACCCGATGACGTGGACCTGCTGCGCCGGCTGGAACAGGACCTGCACGTCACGCCCATGATGTGCGTACCGCCGCCGCCCGCCATGGTGTTCGGCAGTTACTTCGAGGCGGTGGTGGAGGACCGGTGGGAGAGGGAACGTCTGCTGTCGGCGCTGGAGGGACGCCACGATCTGGGCGATCTGCTGGCTCCCGAGCTGGTTCCAGCCGATGTGGTGGAACTGGTGACGGCCATCGTGGCGGCGGACGGGGACCCGGAGGCTCTCGGTGACCTGGAGGCGCGGTTGGGTTACCGGGCCGAGCAGGAGGTCCCGGATCTCGTGGCAAGGCTGCGCGGTGATCCGGACGCCCTGGCGTTCCTGCTGGCCGCCTGTGTCTTCGAGGGGCTGGACCACCGGCTCGTCCGGGAAGAAGCCGACAGGCTGCTGACGCTGTCGCAGGGCCGTCTGGCCGCGATGCTGCCGGGAACGGGTGTCGAAGGGGACGGGAAGACCGAACGCCCCAACCCGGAGTTCGCCTTCCGGCACTCCCTCACCGAGCTGCTGCACGCCGTCCGCGCGGTCCGGCAGGAGCGCCGGATCCACACGGCGGGGGTGTACGCGCACAGCGTGGAAGCGATCGCGTTCGTCAGGCACCGGCAGGCGGAGGCTGTACTCAGGTACGTGTGGCGCGAGTACGGACGGCTGTCGGAGCTGCTCGTCGAGTGGCTGCGGCAGGTGGACCGGACCGACGAACTCGCCGCCGCGGCAGGCAGGTTCATGGGCAACGCGGCGAAGTGGGGAGGCGGGCGGCGTGCGCTGCGCCACATTGAGGCGCTCGCCGGGTCGGAACGCGTGAACAGCCGTCTCATCGCGGCGAACGCGCTGGGCATCGCGGCTCAAGACCCCGTTCTCGTCGCCGAGGTGCGCTATCGCCTCGACGGCTGGAGCCGGGCCGCTGGCTCTCAGCGCCGAACGACCGTGGCCTACGCGTGCGGCTCGGAGTTCGGCATCTCACGTCCGGACCTCGCGCTGCGGCTCCTCCGCACCCTCCTCCTCAGCGTCCGGGACCGGTCGACGGGCGAAGGAGTGGACGGAGACGATCAGGTCCTGGCCGCTGTGCGGGTCGCGATCATGAGCCTGTTCCAGGCCGGTCACGAGGCCCAGGTGTTCGGCCGGCTCGTTGCATGGCTGGAAGAGGGACGATGCGACACGGACCAGGTGCTCGCCCTGTTCGCCCATGTGCTTCGGTCGCCGCAGTGGTTCTTACGCCGGCTCGCTGCGTGGGATCCTGACGCGACCGCCATCGTCGACATGACACGCCGCTCCTTGAATTCCGACGAGGTGTTCGAAACGACGTGTCCGGAATTGCTCGGTTGGGCCGAACGGGGTCAATGGGACGACCTGGCGCGCCGGGCCGTGGAAAAACTGTTCGCGGCACTGGCCGGTGCTATGCGCAGGGGTGAGTTCCGTCTCTTCGTCGAATTGCAGGAAAGAGGGACGGACGGCTGGGCCGGGCAGTATGCGGCACGGACCGCGCTGGACAGGTGGCGCTCCGGCGAACGGTGGGAGGCAGCGTGAGCGACGAATCGACCGAACCCCTCTACCACAGGGTCACCAGGCCGCCCTGGCGGGAGATCCTCAGCCATCGTTGGTCCACGGCACAGGAGTGGTCGCTGGTGCTGAGGGACACGGATGGGAGCTATTACTTCCTCGGACGCCGTGGCGATCCCGACGGTGGCGGGGCCGATCTGCCCGTGCCGGACGAGGCGGCGGCGCCCTCGCTGGGCGGTGACTACACGGAAGCGTTCCGGGTGGACACCACCGAACACGTCGACACCAGAGCGGTCGGCCTTCCCACGGTCTACGGCACGGAATCGGTCGACCTGTGGGTGTCCTGGTGGGTCCACGACCCCGTGCGGCTGGTCCGCACGAGGACCGTGCACGGCTGGCATGTGGTGCGCGGCCACCTCACCGGCGCACTGCACCGGCTGGCCGACATGCAGGCGGCCGCCGGCAGCGGACTCGGAGCCCCCGAGATCATGCAGCACCTGGGAATCCCGCAGCGTCTTGCGGACACGGGCCTGAGCTTCCGGGTGTTCGACGTCCGGCTCCGGGAAACGGGTGAGGAACTGCTCCTCGGCCAGGAGGAAGGCGCGGGCGTCCGCTACTCCTGGACCACCAGCCGGCGGGGTGAGTACGAGTTCTGTCTCCAGGCGCTCCACGCCGGACCGGTGTCCTTGGCGGCGCTCTGGCTCCTGAGGCACCCGGACCAGGTACGCCAGGTACTCGACTGGGCAGTCGACCACCAAGAGCTGCTCAGCCCTCCGMGCACGGACTGGCAGGAGGAACTGGCCGCACTGCTGGGCGCGCTGACCGAGCAGGAGCGGAAGGAACTCTCCTGCCTCCTGCGCGATCGGATCGCCTCGCTCGGCTGCCCCGTCCCCGGCGGGGAATTCTGACCCCGCGACCGCCGAGTCAACCGGAAAGGCGAGGCGCTGCTGTCAAAGCAGCGCCTCGCCCTTTTGGTGCGCTTTCCGAAACGCTTCAAGAATGTGACTGCGCTCACTCGTTTTCCGGTCCTCGGGAACCGATCTGCGGACCGTTGTGCGGGAATCTCGACGTGTCCACAAGGCGAACGCCCGATCACCAAGGGCGCTCAGTTCACCGAAGGTCGACATGCGAGCAGAAGAAGACCGCAATACGAACAATGTCGTTGATTTTCGTGCACCAGGAAAAGCCGTCGCGCCTGCGGTGCCCCGTCCGACGGCGCCGGGGGCCCGCCGCGCGACGGAGACCGAGCCCGCGACGGTCCTGAACGCCGAACGCGGAATCATCAACACGGGCGTCGTCCACGGCGGCCAGCACGTCACCACCGTCGAGTTCACCGGCCCGTCGGACGCCGGAGCGGACGATGAGTGAACCGTTCCGGAGCGACGATCTGACCGCCGTCCTCGCGGCCCTGGCCGGTCGGGAGATGGTCGTGGTGGCTCCCCACGGCACCGTCAACACGGGTGTGGTGGCGGGCGGTCAGCGGCAGACCACCGTCGGCGGCCCGGCCGAAGACGGGGGGAGCGCGGCACCGATGCGCCAGGGACCCGTCCGATCCGGCCGTCTGAAGTCGGCCCGACGGTGCTTCGTGCCGCCTCCCGGCTTCGAGGAGGCCCTGACCGCGCTCGACTCGGGCATCGTGGTACTCGTCGGGGAGCAGGGGAGCGGGCGGGAGACACACGCTCTCAACCTGCTGGCGCACGGCAGCGAGGAGCCCGTTCTCGTCCAGGTGGACGGCGCGGTCAACATCTCCCGATGGGGACCGCGGGGGCACGGTGTGCACGGATACCTCGTGATGGAGCCCCCGGACCCCCTCGCGCTCCGGGCATGGGACATGTCCCGCCTCGAAGGGCGCTTGGCCGAGGTGGGGGCCCGCCTGGTCCTCGTCCTGGCGGAAGCTCCGGGGCTGGTCGCCGCCCTGGAGGACAACCTGAGCATGCCCGTCGTCCGCCATCTGCCGCCGGACCCGCGGCAGATCTTCAGCGCCCATCTGTCGGACGGCTGTTCCGATGCCGGGGCGTGCGCCGCGTGGCTGCGGTCGCTGGAGCCGGGGCACCACGGCGAACTGCTACCGGACGGGCTGCCGCCGCGCCAGGCCGCGCAGGCGGCCCGGACGGTACTGCGTCTGGGCGTCGCGAGCGGAGTCTCCGGCTCCGAGGTCGCGCGGCACCTGGCCCGGACCGAGGGGCCCGAGATCCTCGCACGGGCCCAGGCGGATCCCGCCCTCCTCGCCCACCTGCTGTCCCTCTGCGTCTACGGAGGAATGTCCCCAGGTGTGGTGCAGGAGCGGGCAGAGGACCTGCTGCGGCTGCTGGCACCGTCGGAGAAGCGGGAACCCGACACGCACAGCCCGCGCGGCCTTGCGGCAGGCGACCCCGTCCGTCCCTCGCCCTCCGAGACGCTGCGCGCTCTCGGAGCGCACCGCGTCCGGCGCCCCGGTGCGGAGAGCGCGGACACGGTCTCCTTCTTCTGGCCCGCGGTGACGGAGACCGTCTGGGAGGCCCTGTGCCGCGACCGCCCGGACCTTATGCCCCTGCTGCACCTCTGGCTCGCGCACCCCGGCCACGAAGCGGAGCAGGTCGAACGGGCGGGCCGGGGTGCCGCGGCCATGGCGGCGGCCACCGCGGGACGATCACTGGAGCACCTGCCCGACCTGGCATCGGCCTCGTCGCCGGCGGCGCCCTTCGTGGCGGCGTGGTGCCTGGGGACGGCCGTCGGCGACCCGGTGGCCGGGCAGCAGGCCGGCGAATTGCTGGATCGGTGGAGCGTCGCGGCCGAAGAACCGTTGCGCAGCGTGGCCGCGCACGCCTGCCACCCCGACTGCGGACGGGTCCCGGAATCGCAGGCCCTGCCTTTGCTGCGACACCTCGTTGAAACGCAGCGCCACGACGCGGACATGTCCCTCATCGGTGTCGTGATGGCAGCGCTGGTACGGCATTTCGAGGTCGGTGACTCCGCGGCCAGGGCAGACGTGCTGCGCCGGATGCTTGAGTGGGCTCGGTCCGACGGCCTCCTCGGATTGGTGGCCGGCCTCGTCTGTCCCAACATCGCGGGCACGGACCTCACGTGGTGGTGCGAACAGGTGCTCTCCGGCGCCGAGCTGGCGTCGTGTGCCGTCGAGCTGGTGGGGCACGCCCTCGACGAACCGGCCGCCTTCCCCGCCATGCGCGACGCGCTCATCGACTGGGCCTCCGAAGCGGACGGTGCGGAGGACCGCGCACGGGCGCTGAGCCGACTGCTCGACGCGCTGGTCGCGGCCCGGCAGCCCGGATTCCTTCGCTGGCTGCTGGCCATGGGGCGGGGTCCCGAAGGTCTGCCCGGCAAGGACTTGGCGGCCCGTGCCCTGACGGAACTGCGCGGCGACGCCGCGGCCACGAACACCGACTGATCAGGAGGACCGATGACCTTTCCGTCTCCCGGCGGCATCTTCGCCGCCGTCGAACGCCGGTGTGCGGACGGCGACCCGACACCCCCGCTGTGCCTGTTCGACGGATCCCAGCCGTCCGGCACTCCCCTGACTCCGGCACAGGCCCGGCGCCTGCTCTACGACCGCTCTGCCTGCCCTGAGACGCGGACGGCCCTGTGGCGTCAGATCGCCGAGCGCGTCCACATGGACTCCGACGGGCGGCACGACTGGCCCACCGCTGTGCTGTGGCTGGGGCTGCCAGGACTTCGCCGCACCGCCTTCAAAATCACCTCGCGCTTCGGTGCCGAACGAGAAGATGTCGAAGCCGAACTCGCAACCTGCTACCTCGAGGCGCTGGCGGCAGTCGACCCGCACGACGCCGATCCCGGCCGTACGGTGCTGCGCTCGGCGTGCACACGGGCCTGGTCCGTGTGGCGCACCGCGTACCTCGAGAGGGCCGTCGATGACGTGGACGGTGCAGGAGGCACGCCCGTCGCGGCGGACTGCGAGGACTTGTGGCAGGCGGACTACGACCCGCCGCCCGGCACCCACGGCCTGTCGGCGACCCTGCGGATCACCGTCCCCGCCCACCGGGTCGAGGGCGTACGGCTCGGCGCGCTGGCGCGGGCTTGGGGCCTGGCCGACACGGCTGCCAGCGTCGGATACTCGGGCCGGGGCCGCCAGGTCGCCACGCTCTCCCTGCGCCGCGCCGGGAGGACTTGATGACCGGTCGGGACGACACCACCCTCACCTTCCGTGAGATCTTCGACCTTCCCGTGAGCGTCGATCTGCGCACGGCGGCCAGGGCCTTCGGGATGTGCCTGGCCACTGCCTACCGACTCGTCGGCGAAGAGGCGTTCCCTTGCCACACGATCCGGATCGGACGGCGCCATCGAGTCCGCACCGTGGACCTCCTCGCCGCCCTGGGAATCGAGGAGCGACCGGTCTTCGCCGACGAGGTCGCCGACGGAGTGGCGCTCACGCTCTTCGACTGATCTCTTCCCCTGCCGGCACCCCGTCCGCCGGCAGGGCCACCCCCGTACCGCTCTCCGCGAAGGAGCCTGCGATGCCCACCTGCCTCGCCGTCTGTACCACCGTGATTAGCGCCGACCCTCCCGGCACATCCCTCCCTGATCAACGGCACCGTTCCACCGTCATCTACGAGGACATCGTCCGCCCCGCGTGTGAGCAGCTCGGTCTCGACTTCCTGCGAGCAGACCGGCTCACCGACGCCGGTCTGCCAAGGGACCAGTTGCTGCGGATGCTCACCGAGGTGGACTTCGTCGTCGCGGACCTCGGCGGATCCGACGGCGACCTGTCCTTCGGGCTCGGCATGCGGCACGCGCTCGGCCGGCCCACCGTCCACGTCACCGAACGAGCCGACGAACTCCGGGCCGCCGGACCGGTGACGTGCGTTCCCTTTCCCCCGCACGACGGCGACCCCGTCGCCGCGCGGCAGCGTCTGACGGAGTTGCTGGCGGCGGAGAAGGGGACACCGAGGGAGAGCGGACCGCCGTCCTCGCCGGTGCCGTCACTTCTGCAGCCCCCCAGGCAGAGCACCGCCGACGACATGAAGGAGGGCCCCGGCTTCTTCGACCTGATCGTCGACGCCGAGGCCCATGTGGAGGCCCTCGCGGCCGATATGGCCGATGTGGAAGCCGCCATGGAGGAGCTGAAGGAGGTGACCGCGCTAATCCTGGCGGACGCGGACCGCACCAGTCGTCCGGGGGCGCCGCCGAGTACGCCTATGGCCGTGCTGAACCGCCTGGCCAAGGCCATCGACGGGCCCGCGAACGAACTCGGGGCCGCGACCGAGCGCCTCGCGGAGCACCTGGAGGCCGGCGTCGGGGCGCTCAGGGGGTTCCTGGAGTGGATCGCCGGCATGCCGCGCCCCGACTGGCCGGACGGGGCGAAGGACTTGCTGGACCAGATGGTGTCGGCCCACTGGGAGGCGGAGTCCTCGGCGGCCTCCTACCAGGAGGGCATCGCTCTGGTCGGCATGCTGGGTTCCGCCAGCCGCACGCTCCGCCGGCCCACCAGGCGCATCATTGCGTCGTTCCGGAAGCTCTTCCAGATCCTGGCCGTGCTGGAGGAATTGCAGAGGACGGCAGCGGCACTGAAGGAGTCCTGAGCCGTCAGGGCCGCTCACCGCACGGGGCCGCCAGGGTTGTCCGCACCTGGCGGCCCCCTTTCCACGTCGCCGTGGCCCGGCCGCCGTCCTCGACATCAGGGTGTCCATGTCGTCTCGACGGCGTGCCGGGCGGGTCGCGTCAGCCCGTCGTGAGGGACTGACGGACCCGGTTGCGGTCGACCTTGCCCGTCGATGTGGGACGGAGGGGACGGCGGCCGTACGGGCGCGTTCCGCGCAGTACGCACGCAGGGCGAGTACCCCCACCGCGCCGGACTCCGTAAGCCGTACCCGCGCGTGCAGGCGGTGGCCGGCCACCGGGTCGGGTAGCGCGACGACGGTCGCCTCGGCGACCGCCGGATGGTCCAGCAGGACGCCTTCCACCTGCTGGGTGCTGATCTGGGCGTCGCCCACCTTGACCATGAAGTTCCGTGCGCCCCAGGATCCGCAGCGAGCCGTCCTCGCCCCGTCGAGCGACGCCGCCGCTGCGGTAGTAACCCCCCGGCACGCCGGCCGCGGCGCGAACCGGTCGCAGCGGCGCACCGGCGAGCGCGTGCAGGCCGTCGCCGAGGACATCCGGATGCCCTGAGATCTCCTGACTGGCCTAACCGGGCCGGAGCAGGACGTCCGGCGCGCCGAACTGGCCGACGCCGACCGGCACCGCTGCTACGACCCCGCCTTCCCACCGCTGATGTGATGCACAGTGCTCGCCCTCGCCCGGCGACGCCTCGACGTCCTGTAGGCCCTCATACGCGACCAGCGGACCTTCACCCCCGAACGACCACAACGCGGCCTCTCAGCGGCATAGCACGGTCACCGTCCGCTCCCCGCAGCCCATGACAAACCTGATCGTGAATCATTGCCTCAGGGCGCGCGTGCACGCGGAAATGCTTTGGTCTCGATCGACGAGGCCGTCGGCGATGCCCGACGAGTCGGGCCGCTGGGTGCATCGAGCCGCCGGCTTCCCCCGGCCGTGTGTGATTTCGTGATACGTGAGAGGGTCTGAGGCGTGAGTGAGACACCGTCGAACACCCTGCAATACCGCTTTGACGGGCCAGAAGAGGCTCCGGTCCTGATCCTGGGCCCGTCCCTCGGTACCACATGGCACATGTGGGACCGCCAGATCCCCGAGCTGATCAAGCAGTGGCGCGTCTTCCGGTTCGACATGCCGGGACACGGCGGCGCTCCCGCGTACCCGGCGGGCTCGGTCGCCGACCTCACCACACGGCTGCTGACCACCCTCGAAGGGCTCGGCGTGCAGCGCTTCGGGTACGCGGGCTGCGCCCTCGGCGGCGCGGTCGGCATCGAGCTGGCCCTGCGCCATCCCGAGCGGCTCGCCTCCCTCGCGCTGATCGCCGCCTCGCCGCGCTTCGGCACGGCCGACGAGTTCCGGCAGAGAGGCGTGATCGTCCGGACGAACGGGCTCGACCCCATCGCCCGTACCGCGCCCGACCGCTGGTTCACCGGCGGGTTCGCCGCCGCGCAGCCCGCGATCACCGAGTGGGCCGTGCAGATGGTGCGCACCACCGACCCCGGCTGCTACATCGCCGCCTGCGAGGCGCTCGCCTCGTTCGACGTCCGGGCCGAGCTCGGGCGGGTCGGCGTGCCGACGCTGGTCCTCGTCGGATCGGACGACCAGGTCACCGGCCCCGCCGAGGCCCGCACCCTGGTCGCCGGCATCCCGGACGCCCGCCTCGCCGTCGTCCCCGGCGCCTCCCACCTGGTTCCGGTGGAGCAGCCCGCGGCCGTCACGGACCTCCTGGTGCGGCACTTCTCCACCGCCTGGCAGCCCGTCTTCGAGACCTCCACCGGCCAGACCGCCCTGCCCGCGGCCGCCGTCAAGCCGGTCCTGTCCGCCGCCCCCGCCCAGCCCGTCCAGACCGGGCCCGTCGCCGAGATCGCCCCGGTCGTGCCGCAGCAGCCCCAGGGACGGCCCGACCCCTACGACGCCGGGCTCAAGGTCCGCCGCGAAGTGCTGGGCGACGCGCACGTTGACCGGGCGCTGGCACAGGCCGACGAGTTCTCCGGGGACTTCCAGGAGTTCATCACCCGCTATGCCTGGGGCGAGATCTGGGACCGCCCCGGCCTCGACCGCCGCACGCGCAGTTGCGTCACCCTCACGGCCCTGGTCGCCGGCGGCCACCTGGACGAGCTGGCCTTCCACACCAGAGCGGCGCTGCGCAACGGCCTCACCCCGGGCGAGATCAAGGAGGTGCTGCTCCAGGCGGCCGTCTACTGCGGCGTACCGGCGGCGAACAGCGCCTTCAAGGTCGCCCAGCAGGTCATCCGCGAGGAGACCACGCCCCAGGAGTGAGCCCGCGGGGGAGCGCGGAGGCAGGATGGAATCATGAAGCTCACGAAGAAGTCGCACGCCTGCGTCCGCCTCGAGAAGGACGGCCGCACCCTCGTCCTCGACCCCGGCGGGTTCAGCGAGGAGGACGCCGCGCTCGGCGCGGACGCGATCCTCGTCACCCACGAGCACCCCGACCACTTCGACGAGTTCCGGCTGCGCGCCGCGATGGAGAACAACCCGGCCGCGCAGATCTGGACCCTGAAGTCCGTCGCGGAGAAGGTCTCCTCCGCGTTCCCCGGCCGGGTGCACACCGTCGGCCACGGCGACACCTTCACCGCCGCCGGCTTCGACATCCAGGTCCACGGCGAGCTCCACGCGGTGATCCACCCGGACATCCCGCGGATCACCAACGTCGGCTTCCTCGTCGACGGCGGCAAGGTCTTCCACCCCGGCGACGCCTTCACCGTCCCCGGCCACCGGGTCGAGACGCTGATGCTCCCGGTGATGGCCCCGTGGAGCAAGATCTCGGAGGTCATCGACTACGTCCGCGAGGTCAGGCCGCAGCGCGCCTACGACGTCCACGACGCCTACCTCACCGATCTCGCCCGCCCGATCTACGACCGCCAGATCGGGCAGCTCGGCGGCTCCGAACACCTGCGGCTGACCCCGGGGGACTCCGCCGAGGTCTGAGGCTCCAGGGCACCGGGCCGGGTTGTCAGACCCGCCGGGTAGGTTGTGGGGCATGCGCATCGCGACCTGGAACGTGAACTCGATCACCGCCCGCCTGCCGAGGCTCCTGGCCTGGCTGGAGAGCAGCGGCACGGACGTGCTGTGCCTCCAGGAGGCCAAGGTCGCCGAGGACCAGTTCCCGACGGAGCAGTTGCGCGAGCTGGGCTACGAGTCGGCGGTCCACGCGACCGGCCGGTGGAACGGCGTGGCGGTGCTCTCCCGCGTCGGCATCGAGGAGGTCGTCAAGGGCCTGCCCGGCGACCCCGGTTTCGACGGCTCGGTGGAGCCCCGCGCCATCTCGGCGACGTGCGGCCCGCTCCGCGTCTGGTCGGTCTACGTGCCGAACGGCCGTGAGGTGGACCACCCCCACTACGCCTACAAGCTCCAGTGGTTCGAGGCCCTCAAGGCCGCCGTCGCCGGTGACGCGTCCGGCAGCCGCCCCTTCGCGGTGATGGGCGACTACAACGTGGCGCCGACGGACGACGACGTCTATGACCGCGCGGCCTTCGAGGGCTCCACCCACGTCACCCCGGCCGAGCGCGCCGCCCTCGCCTCCCTGCGCGAGGCGGGTCTGTCCGACGTGGTCCCGCGGCCCCTCAAGTACGAGCACCCGTTCACGTACTGGGACTACCGCCAGCTCTGCTTCCCGAAGAACCGCGGCATGCGCATCGACCTCGTGTACGCCAACCAGCCGTTCACGAAGGCGGTCAAGGACGCGTACGTGGATCGCGAGGAGCGCAAGGGCAAGGGCGCGTCGGACCACGCCCCGGTCGTGGTGGACCTCGACGTCTAGGAACTGCCTGCGACCCGTCCCACCCGACACCCGCTAGAGCAGCCGCAGGTCGACCGAGTCCGCCAGGGCCGCCAGCCCCGCGTCGCCCGGATGCAGATGGTCCCCGCTGTCGTACGCGGGCAGCATCCGGGACGGCCGCTGCGGATCCCGGACCACCGCGTCGAAGTCGAGCACGCCGTCGAAGACCCCGCCGTCCCGGATCCACTCGTTCACCGCGACCCGCTCGGCGTCGACGGCGGCCGTGCAGCGCGCCTCGCCCTCGCAGGGCAGGATCGTCGCCGCGAGCATCCTGACGCCCCGGGCGTGCCCGCGTGCCGCCAGCTCGCGCAGCCCCGCGATCACCTGCTCCGCCGAGGTGTCCCAGCGCAGGTCGTTGACGCCTTCGAAGACGACGGCCGTACGAGCCGTCGGCTGGGCGAGGACGTCGCGGTCGAACCGGTGCAGGGCGCTCACCCCGGCCGCGTCCGTGGACACCCCGTCGCCGGGATACCGGTCGGTGACCACACGGTTGCCCGAGATGCCCTGATTCAGTACGCCGTAGCGCGGGACCGTGGTCTGTTTCAGCAGCCGGCCGGCCAGCACGTCCGGCCACCGCCGGTTCGCGTCCACCGTGGACCTGTCGCCGTCGGTGATCGAGTCCCCGAGCAGCACGACGGACCCGGGCCCGCCGCTCACGTCGACCCCGGCGAGCAGCGGCCAGCTGGTGATCACCGAGTCGTACGCGTCCGCGGAGACGTCCGCCGCGTGGTCGCCCGGCCCGCTGACGTACGACCGCTGCTGCGCCAGCCGGTGCACGGGCGCCGCCGCCACCGTGCCGGGCAGATGGAAGCTCACCAGCAGGTTGGCGCCCGCCGGGACGGCGAAGCCCAGCGGATCGCTGTACGCCTGGGCCCCGGCCGGGATCTCCACGTCCCCCGCACCGCCGAAGGACAGCGGCACCGGCGTCCCTCGTGCCGCCGCGCCCGACGCCTGCACGGCGACCGTCGCGCCGCCGATCCGTACCGGCGCCGCCGCGAAGGTGTTGTCGAACCGCACCCGCACCCGGGGCCCGCCGGCCGACGTGTGCACCACGAGCCGCAGCGTCCGGTCCGTCCACGGCCCCACGGCGGTGTAGCCGGAGGTCGACGTCGTCCAGCTGCCCGTCCAGCCCCGCGTCGCGGTCCGGACCGACACCGCGAAGACGTGCAGCCCGGGCGCTTGCGGCAGCCGGACCGAGGCGACCGGGCGCCCCGGCGCCAGCGGCACCGTCACGACGTACAGGCGGGCCCGCTCGGTGAGTTGCCCGCCGGGCGTGTTGATGTGAGGCAGGGCCACCGCCTTCGTGGCGAGCGGCCCGGTGCGCCAGTCGGGCGCGGTCAGCCGGTACCCGGAGCGGGTGCCGTTCGCGTACGTGATCACGCCCGGGCCGCCCACCTCGGTGCCGGCGGTGCCCGCCACCAGGAAGGCGAGGGCGTCCCCGCGCCCCGTGACGCGCACGTCCTGGCCGGCCGCGCGGACGTTGTCCGGCTCGCCGGGCTGCCGCCGCGGCCAGGTCAGCCGGGCCCCCTGGACGGTGAGGCGACGGCCGGGCGTCCAGCCCGCGGCCGCGAGGTCCCGCGCCGACAGGGAGGCACCGGCACCGTCGAAGTCGGCCTGCGCGGGCCGTCCTTCGTTGCTGACGGCGACGTTGTCGAACAGCCGCTCAAGCGGCACCGGTGCGGCCCGCCGCTCCTCGACGGCTTGCGCAGGCACCGCCGGCACCAGGGACCCGCACAGGGCCAGGACGATCAGGATCCCCCGGACACATCGGCGCACGGCCGACTCCTCCCGCTCATCGACACACGACGCAACAAGACGAAACGCAGGAACGGAACAGATGACACGGCAAAAGCCGAGGCGGACGAGGCGCGACGCACGGTGAAACTAGGGAGACGGCAGAGGCACGTCAACGAGCCCTGCACGAACTCGGCGTGAACTTGTCAGGTACCGGCGAGCCCGCGCGCCTGTGGTGCGTACGGCGGTACGAATGACACGCTGGGCTTATGAACATCCCTTTCCTGGGCAACCGGCGCCGGAAGCTCGGGGTTCCCGATCCGGCAGGCATCGCGGAACTCCTTGCCGAGTGTGAACTGCTGCGCTCCCAGGCGTCCCGGGCGGGTGTCCGGCTGGACGACTCGGCGGCCTCGCTGGAGGCGCTGGACCAGCTCGTGCCACTCTGGCGGGACGACGAGGAGACCCTGACCTGGCTCGGCAACGACGCAGGGCTCTACCTGGGCACCGTCATCGTGCGCAGCGTGCCCGGAGCGGCCTGGGAGATCCGGTCCGACGGGCAGCCCGTCGTGCGGCTCGCCTCCGGCCGGGAGTTCGACGTCGTGGACTCCGGTCACGAATGGGCCGCGAACGGCGTGCCCGAGCTGTCCCAGCTGTACGCGGAAGTCGCGGAGGCGTGAGACTGGTCTTCAGAACGCTTGATCCTCAGAACCGCTGAGCCTCAGAACCTTTGGCCCAAAGTCCGCCGTAAATACGGCTAATGATCGAAAAGTGCGTGTCGCCGTTCAAGTCCGATCTTGCCTGGATACGTTGCGGCAACCACCACACAGCTGAGAGTGAGTAGGGCTGAGCATGGCCGTCGATCCGCTGATCGAGCTGCGTGACGTCAACAAGCACTTCGGTGAGCTGCATGTCCTCCAGGACATCAACCTCACCGTCGGCCGGGGGGAGGTGGTCGTGGTCATCGGCCCGTCGGGGTCGGGAAAGTCGACACTGTGCCGGGCGATCAACCGTCTGGAGACCATCGAGTCCGGACAGATCATCCTCGACGGGCAGCCGCTGCCGGAGGAGGGCAAGCCCCTCGCGCGGCTGCGCGCCGACGTCGGGATGGTCTTCCAGGCGTTCAACCTCTTCGCCCACAAGACCGTCCTGCAGAACCTCTCCCTGGGGCAGGTCAAGGTGCGCGGGCGCAAGAAGGAGGACGCCGACAAGCGCTCCCGTGAACTGCTCGACCGGGTCGGCGTCGCCGACCAGGCGGACAAGTACCCGGCGCAGCTCTCCGGCGGCCAGCAGCAGCGCGTGGCCATCGCCCGCGCCCTGGCCATGGAGCCCAAGGCGATGCTCTTCGACGAGCCGACCTCGGCCCTCGACCCGGAGATGATCAACGAGGTGCTGGAGGTCATGAAGCAGTTGGCCCGCGACGGCATGACCATGATCGTCGTCACGCACGAGATGGGCTTCGCCCGCTCGGCCGCCAACCGCGTCGTCTTCATGGCCGACGGCCGGATCGTCGAGGACCGCACCCCCGACGAGTTCTTCACCAACCCCACCAGCGACCGCGCCAAGGACTTCCTCTCCAAGATCCTCAAGCACTGAACGGCGGGGCTCCGGACGGCTCGTCGCATCGGACCTCGACTACGATGTGCCCTTCATCCCTGTCGGAGAGGGGGACTTCGCCGAATTCCGCCGATCCCGCCCGGGGTGAGCAGACCGCCCGCCCGCTCCGCGGGCCACTCCCGCCGGGTGCGGCCCCCACGGCCCTGTCGGCCACGGGGGCGGCGGTTCACATCGGCCAGGCCCGTCCGGCGGCAGCCGGAGATCACTGCTCGCGCAGCGGAACCGACACGTACGACGGGTCGTTCTCCGGCGAGGAGAAGGTCAGCTGCGCGCCGGACGGGTTGTGCTCGATGTAGAGCGGGTCGACCGTGTCGACGACCAGGGCGAGGCGGTGCCCGGCCGGGACGTCGTAGGCCGTGGAGTACAGCTCCAGGTCGACGCCGAACGGCTTTCCGGGGGTGCGCCCGTGGAAGGTGTACGGCGCGTGGGAGACCAGCTTGCCGAGGCCGAGCGGCCCCACGTCGTACAGGTAGGCGACGAGGGTGCCGCTCTCCTTGGCCGGGGTGAGGGTCGTGTGCAACTTCGCCGTTCCGCGCACCTGTTGGGCCGTGGCGTACTTCTCCGACTGCCACACGGCGGCCCAGCGGCGGGGGAGCAGCGGGATGGAGGCGACCGGGGGCAGCTGGGCCACCTGGTCGAGGATGCTGGACAGGAAGACGACTCCGCCGTCGGCCCCCGAGTTCACGTTCGTGCGGATCGTGGTCGTGCCCGCGAGGTCGATCTTCCGGTTCCTCGCGGCGACCGACTTCCAGTCCGGGTAGCCCTCGTAGCCGCCCGCCGCACGGGACTTGAGCTGGACGGGCTGTTCCCGGTCGATGCCGTTGTCCTCGCCCCTGAGGTAGTGGTCGAACCAGCGCTCGGTGTCCTTCCACACGTCGTTGGGCAGCCCGAACAGGCCGGTCAGCTCGGCGGTGGCGTGGTCCCCGGGGCGCATTTCCAGCCGCTTCGGGCCGGTCAGCTTCTCGTAGAAGTCGGCGTACTGGTTGGGCGGGAAGACCGTGTCGCCCCAGGCGTTGGCGAGCATGATCGCCGCGCCGTTCTTGTTGATCTGGTCGACGTAGGTCGCAGCGGAACGTTTCTTCCCCCAGGCGATGAGCTCCGGCTCCTTCGCCAGGTTGGAGGAGTAGAAGTCGTCGAAGACCTGCCGGAGTTCGGCGCCCTGCCGGCCCGTGACCAGGCTCGCGCCGTCCAGCAGGGCGGCCGCCTGGACGTGCTGGGTGCGCCCGGAGTAGATCGAGCCGATCAGGTCGGCCCAGCCGCTCAGCGAGGCGACCGCGCGGACCCGCTTGTCGTGCGCGGCGGTGAGCAGGCTGATGCCGGCGCCGTAGGAGACGCCCGCCATGCCGATGTGCCCGGCGTCCGAGGGGGTGCTGGCGAGCGCCCAGTCGATGACTTTCGAGGCGTCGGCCACGTCGGGCGGGCCCGCGACTTCTATCTCGCCGCCCGACTGCCAGAAGCCGCGCACGTTGTAGGTGACGACGACGTACCCGGAGTCGGCGAGCTTCTGGGCCTGGGCCAGGTACTCGACCTGAGGCAGACCCCAGCTCGTGGGCATGACGAGCAGCGGGTAGCGGCGCGTGCCGTCGGCGCCGGCCGGGGTGACGACGTTGGCCTTGAGGACCGTGCCGCCGTCGCCGGTGATGTCGACGAACCGGATGGGGCTCGGCGCCGCCTGGGCGGTGGGGGCGAGTCCGAGGGCTGTACCGGCGACCAGGGTCGCCGAGACGGCGCCTACGGCGGTGGTGCGCAGGGCCTTGCGGTGATGTCCCACGGGTCACTCCTCACTCGTGTCAGTGCAAAGTGACCAGACGGTAACCTCGACCCCTTACCAGTGGTAACCCGTCGGTAAGTTACGTGCCAGTAACGATTGTTGAGAAGTGGAGGACTTCAGGAGGCCCGGTGGCTGCCCCGTGGAGCCGGGGCGGGGAGTGGCGTCTGTGCCACGCGCGTCACGTCCTCGACCATCTCCACGACGTCCGGCCCGTACGCCTGCGAGTTGATCACCTTCAGCAGCAGCACGAACGAGTTGTTGCCGTACTTGCGGGCCAGCCGCTCGTGGTTGCGGGCGAGATAGCGGGTGGTGGCCTGGTTGGTGATCGACGTCTGGCCGCAGAAGAGGAAGACGGGACGGGTGTGCTGGCTCCGCTCCGCGGTGAGCCGGGCGAGCAGCGCGTACTCCTCCCTGCCGTTCTCCACGCGGTAGCGCTCGGAGCCGATCAGGAACGAGCCCCGGTCCGGGCTCGGTTCGGCGTCGACGTTCACCCGCACACCGGGCAGCAGGGAGGACAGGTGGGCCGCCATACGGCGGTTGGACGCCGGTCCGCCCACACAGAACTCGGTGCGCTCGCCGAAGCCCTGACGTGCCGTGTCGTGCGGCAGGATCTGGGCGTGGGCGTTGCAGTCCTTGATCAGCGCGGCGAGTTCGAGCAGCGCGAACACGTCGTAGCGCATCACGGCGAACTCGGGCCCCGCGGCGCCCCGGTTCACCACCAGCAGGGATTCGGAGTTGTCGGGCAGTCCGAAGAAGGCCTGCTTCCGGCGGAGCTTGCGCCGGTACAGATAGGTGCGGGCCACCCAGCCGAGCGCGGCGCTGATACCCGCCGCGACCACGCCCAGGACGATGTTGCGCACGTCGTCATTCATGGGCGCGCATGGTAGCGGG
This sequence comes from Streptomyces swartbergensis, assembly GCF_002148965.1. GTDB lineage: Bacteria > Actinomycetota > Actinomycetes > Streptomycetales > Streptomycetaceae > Streptomyces > Streptomyces swartbergensis. Next base: position 53,963 of record NZ_NGFN01000012.1, read on the forward strand.
CGTCGACACACCCGTGTTCGACACGTTCCTGACGCGGCCATGGCGATGAATTAAGCTGCGCGGACGGCCTTTCACTGGAGGTGCGGATGCGTCGCCCTGTCGCACGGAATCTGAGGGTCCTGGCGGTTTCGGCCGCTGTGGTGGTGTCGGCGGGAGCGGCGGCGCCGCCACCCGCCGCGCAGAGCACCGGCGGTGAGAAGTCCCCGCTGGCCGTCGGCTACGGCGGCGCCGTATCGAGCGTCGACCCCGACGCTTCCGCCGCCGGGATCGAGGTCCTCAGGAAGGGCGGCAACGCCGTCGACGCGGCCGTCGCCACGGCCGCCGCGCTCGGCGTCACCGAGCCCTACTCGGCCGGCGTCGGCGGAGGCGGCTACTTCGTCTACTACGACGCCAAGTCCCGTACGGTCCACACCATCGACGGCCGGGAGACCGCCCCGCTGACCGCCGACAAGAACCTGTTCGTCGAGAACGGCAAGCCCGTCCCCTTCGCCCAGGCCGTCAGCAGCGGCCTGAGCGTCGGCACCCCGGGCACGCCCGCCACCTGGCAGACGGCGCTCGACCATTGGGGCAGCAAGCGGCTCGGGAGCGTCCTGAAGCCGGCCGAGCGGCTCGCCCGTGACGGCTTCACGGTCGATGAGACCTTCCGCTCGCAGACGGCGTCCAACGAGACCCGCTTCCGCTACTTCCCGGACACCGCCGAGCTGTTCCTGCCCGGCGGACGGCTCCCCGTCGTCGGCTCCACCTTCAAGAACCCCGACCTCGCCCGCACCTACGCGGAGCTGGCCCGCAAGGGCGTCGGCGCGCTCTACCGCGGTGACATCGGCCGGGACATCGTCGACACGGTCAACAAGCCGCCCGTGGACCCGGCGTCCGGCTGGAACGCCCGCCCCGGCGACCTGTCCGAGAGGGACCTGGCCGCCTACCGCACCAAGCTCCAGGCGCCCACCAAATCCGCGTACCGCGGCCTCGGCGTCTACTCCATGGCGCCGTCCTCCTCCGGCGGTACGACGGTCGGCGAGGCGCTCAACATCCTGGAGCGGACCGACCTGTCGAAGGCGAGCCAGGCGCAGTATCTGCACCGCTACATCGAGGCCAGCCGGATCGCCTTCGCGGACCGGGGCCGCTGGGTGGGCGACCCGGCCTTCGAGGACGTACCGACGAAGGAGCTGCTGTCGCAGCGGTTCGCCGACTCGCGCGAGTGCCTGATCAAGGACGACGCGGTGCTGACGAGTCCTGTGGCGCCGGGCGACCCGCGCAATCCCGCGCGGTGTGGCTCCGGTGGTACCGCCGCCCCGACGACGTACGAGGGCGACAGCACGACGCACCTGACGGTGGCCGACAAGTGGGGGAACGTCGTCGCCTACACGCTCACCATCGAGCAGACGGGTGGCAGCGGGATCACCGTGCCGGGGCGGGGGTTCATCCTCAACAACGAGCTGACGGACTTCTCCTTCACCCCGGCGAACCCCGCCGTGCACGACCCGAACCTGCCGGGGCCGGGGAAGCGGCCGCGGTCGTCCATGTCGCCGACGATCGTTCTCGACCGGCACGACAAGCCGGTGGTGGCGCTGGGGTCGCCGGGTGGCGCGACGATCATCACGACCGTCCTGCAGACGCTCACCGGGTTCCTCGACCGGGGGTTGCCGCTCGTCGACGCGATCGCGGCGCCGCGCGCCAGTCAGCGGAACGCCGCGCAGACCGAGCTGGAACCCGGTCTCGACAGTGGCGTGCGCAAGCAGCTCGAAGCGATCGGGCACTCCTTCAAGGCCAATCCGGAGATCGGGGCGGCCACGGGGGTTCAGCGGTTGCCGGGTGGGAAGTGGCTCGCTGCGGCTGAGACCGTGCGGCGGGG
>NZ_NGFN01000120.1 GCF_002148965.1 Streptomyces swartbergensis
CGCCCGCCCCGAGCTTCACCCCGCCGAAGTAGCGGGTGACCACGGCGACGACGTACCGCATGTCGCGGCGCAGCAGCATCTGGAGCATGGGGACGCCGGCGGTGCCGCCGGGCTCGCCGTCGTCGCTCGCCTTCTGGACGGAGGCGTCGGCGCCGATGACGTAGGCCCAGCAGTTGTGGGACGCGTCGGCGTGCTCCTTGCGGACCCTGGCGATGAAGTCCTGCGCCTCCTGCTCGGTGGCCGCCGGGGCGAGTGCGCACAGGAAGCGGGAGCGGTTGACCTCGGTCTCGTGCACGCCGGCGCGGGCGACCGTGCGGTATTCGTCCTGCATCCGGCCACCCTATGCGCGGGCCCGGGATCTACTTCTTCGCGCCCCGGGGCACAGTCACGGAGGTGAGCAGCGCGGCGCCGGGGGTGAGGTCCTGCCAGGTCGTGCCGTACCAGGACAGTACGGCGATGGCCGACGTCGGGAATTTCGTGCGGACCCGCTCCAGGCTGTCGTCGAGACCGTCACCGGCGAGCGCCAGGACCAGTTCCTCCAGGCCGGGGTTGTGCCCGATCAGCAGCAGCGTCTCCACCTCGGCCGACACCTCGTGCACGACGGCCAGCAGACCGGCGGGGCTCGCGGCGTACAGGCGCCGGTCGTACCGGACCGGCGGGGGCGTGCCCCACTCTGCGGCGGCCAGCTCCCAGGTCCGGCGGGCGCGTACGGCGGTGGAGCACAGCGTGAGGTCCGGCAGGCAGTCGGCCTCGGCCAGGGCCCGTCCGGCCGCGGGGGCGTCCCGGCGGCCACGAGGGGCGAGCGGGCGCTCGTGGTCGGCGACGTCCAGGGGCCAGGCGGACTTGGCGTGCCGCAGCACGACCAGTCGGCGCAGCGGACCCGCTCCGGCGCGCTCGATCATGACGGTGCTCCCAGATCGCGGGTGAGCTCGAGGCCGAGGAGCCGGTCGGCGTAGGCGTACGTCTCGAAACGGGCCCCGTCCGGCAGCTCCGGCTCGTTCTCCACCCGCCGCAGTTCGTCGAGCACCCGGGGCACGTCCAGATCGTCCTCCCAGGCCCCACGCAATCGCCTCCGCACGTCGTCGGGGACGGGCCGGGAGGGCCTTCGGGCCCAGCGGGCGACCGCGCCGCGCCAGCGGGCGAGGGTGGCGCCGGCCTCCTCCAGGACGCCCGCATCCAGCCGGACGGGGGCGTCGTGGTGCCGGGTGAGCAGAGCGAGGCGCAGGACGGTGGGGTCGACACCGCCCAGCGTGCCGCGTCCCACCGACTGGCCGTTCGCCGGGTCCGACTCCGAGGACTTGTCGGCCAGCGGATCCGCCTCCGCCGGCCGGCCGCTCGGTGGGCTCGGTTCCGAGGACTTGTCGGACGGCGGGCCCGACTCCGCGGACTCACCGACCGGCAGGATCGAGTCCGCCGACTCACCGCCTCGCAGGCCCGACTCCGCCGACTGCCCGCTCGGCCGACCCGACTCCGCCGCCCCGCCGACCGGCAGGCCCAGCTCCCCCGAAACCGCGTCCGAGGTCCCGGCTTCCCGCCGCTCTCCGCGCGGCGTGCCCGGCTCCGTCTCCTCCACAGGCGCGACAGCGATCCGCGCCCCGTCAGGGGCCGCTCCACCCTCGGCGGCGACATGGACGACCTGGGCCTCGCCCAGTCCGGCGCTGACGTCGGGGCTGTCCTCGAAGGGGCGGATGCCGAGGGCCGTGGCGTCCGCGCGCAGTTCCGCCTGTCGGCTCCCGCCGGTCAGCAGGGCCCACACCGGTGTGCCGCCGAGTTCCAGCGCCCGCACGAGCAGGTCCGCCACGAGCAGCACCCGCAGATTCGTCGGGTCGGAGCCGGGCGCGTGCACCTCGACACGGGTCAGGCCCCGGCGGGCCGGAGCGGCGTGGACCGGCTCGCCGGTACGGGCGTCGATGATGCGCAGCACGAGGCGAGCGTAGGACGGGCGGACGGGCACACGCAGCCATGTGCGGCTTTTTCCGGCCACCGTGGCGGGAACACCCCACCAATGGCGTGCCGGACGGATCAGGTCACCGTGCCGAAAGCCGTCCCCACGTACGACACACCACCCACTCAGCCCAGCGTCCCCAGGAACCGCACATGAGGCCGCCGCTCGGGGCCCTCACAGCTGACGGCGGCCCGCACCCCGTACACCTCGGCGATGAGTTCCTCCGTCAGGACGTCGCCCGGAGCACCACCCGCCACGACCCGCCCCGCGCTCAGGACGACGACCTGGTCGCAGTACATCGCCGCGAGGTTGAGGTCGTGCAGCGCCACGACGGTGGTGACCGGCAGGCCGGTGACCAGGGCGAGCAGGTCGAGCTGGTGGTGGATGTCGAGGTGGTTCGTCGGCTCGTCCAGGAGGAGCTCGCGGGGTTCCTGGGCGAGCGCGCGGGCGATCTGCACCCGCTGGCGTTCACCGCCCGAGAGGGTGTGCCAGGGCTGGCCGGCGCGGTCGGCGAGGCCGGTGCGTTCCAGGGCGCCGCGCACCGCGCGCTCGTCGTCCGGCGACGCCGGCGTCCAGGCGCGGCGGTGCGGCACGCGGCCCAGCCGTACGACGTCCGCGACCGTCAACTCGATCTGTGTGTCGGCCTGTTGCTCGACCACGGCGAGGCGGCGGGCGACCGTACGCCGGGGCAGGTCCCCCAGCGGCGTGCCGTCGAGGGTGACGACTCCGGCGGTCGGTGTGAGCAGTCCGGCCAGCAGCCGCAGCAGCGTGGACTTGCCGGAGCCGTTGGGGCCGAGGACGCCGACGGTGGAGCCGGTCTCCGGCGCGAGGACGACACCGTCGAGGACGAGGCGCCCGCCGGCCCGGCGACCGACCCGGTCGGCCCGCAGCCCGGCACCGCCCACCGCCGTCTCCACCCCGCTCACCGCACCCTCCGCGTCCGGTACAGCACCGCCACGAACGCCGGCACCCCGATCAGCGAGGTCACGACTCCCACCGGCACCTCCTGCGGATCCAGGACCGTACGGGCGAGCGTGTCCACCCACACCAGGAACACCGCACCGGCGAGTGCGGTGACCGGCAGCAGCCGGACGTGCCCGGGACCGGCCAGGGCCCGCGCGGCGTGCGGCAGGACCAGCCCGACGAAGCCGATCGCCCCGGCCGAGCTGACCAGCGCGGCCGTGAGCAGGGCCGTGACGCACAGCAGCACCAGGCGGGTGCGGGCCACGGACACCCCGAGCGCCGCCGCCGCGTCCTGCCCGAAGGCGAAGGCGTCGAGGGTACGGGCGTACGACAGGCACACCGCCAGCGCCACGGCCAGGACGGCCAGGCACAGCCACACGTCGGTCCAGCCCGCGCCGCCGAGCGAGCCGAGGAGCCAGAACAGCACGCCCCGGGTCGTCTCGGCGTCGGCAGCCGTCATCACGATGAAGGAGGTGAGCGCGGAGAAGAGCTGCATGGCCGCGACGCCCGCGAGGACGACCCGGTCGGTGGTGCCGCCGAGGGTGTGGCTGAGCAGCAGCACCAGCGCGAAGGACACCAGGGCGCCGAGGAACGCTCCCGCGGACACCGAGACGGCGCCGCCGCCCACGCCCAGGACGACCACCACGACCGCGCCGGTGGAGGCGCCGGAGGACACCCCGAGCACGAACGGGTCGGCGAGCGGGTTGCGCAGCAACGACTGCATCACCGCCCCGCACACGGCCAGTCCGGCCCCGCACACGGCCGCGAGCAGGGTGCGCGGCAGCCGCAGCTGCCAGACGATCCCGTCGCGGATCGGCGTCAGGTCCGAGCTGCCGAGCCCGAGGTGGGCCGCGACGGCGGACCAGACGTCCGCGACCCGGATGTCGGCCGGTCCGACGGTGATCGCCAGGGCCAGGGAGACCACCAGCAGCAAGGCGCCCGCGACACCGAGCGCGGGCCCGCGGACCGTCACTTCACGAGCCCGGACTCGCGCAGTCCGGCGGCGACCTTCTCCACGCCCTCGACCGTGCGGATGGTCGGGTTCATGGCCTGCCCGCTGAGCAGCACGTACCGCTTGTGCTTGACCGCGTCCATGTTCCTGGTGACCGGGTCGGACTCCAGGAAGGCGATCTTCTTCGCGGCCGACTCGGCGGTCTGTGACTTGCGGGTCAGGTCGCCGATGACGAGGACGTCGGGGTTTCGTTCGGCGACCGTCTCCCAGTTGATCTGCGGCCACTCCTCGTGCGTGTCGTCGAAGACGTTCTTCGCGCCGAGGGCTCGGGTGATGATGCCGGGCGCTCCGCAACAGCCCGCCATGTAGGGCGACTCGGAGTTGGCGAACCAGTACAGGAGGGTGACGTCGGAGGCGTCGATGCCCCGCGTGGCCTTCGCCATGCGCCGCTGGAGGGAGGCCACGAGCTTGTCGCCCCGTTCCTTCACCCCGAACACGGCCGCCATGTCGCGTACTTCGCCGTAGACGGTGTCGATGCCCAGTGCCTCGGCGCGCGCGCCGTCGCCGCCCCCGGAGTTGTCCTTGCCGGCACAGTCCGACGGGGAGACGTACGTGGGCACGCCGAGCTTCTCGAACTGCTCGCGGGTGGCGACACCGCCCTTGCCGAGGGTGGAGACGAAGGACGCCGCGACGAAGTCGGGGTCGGCGTCCAGCACCCGTTCGAAGGACGGGTTGTTGTCGGCGATGCGCGGCACCTTCGCGTTGGCCTTCGCCAGCCCCTTCATCACGGGGTCGGTCCAGGTGGCCGTGCCCGCGAGGCGGTCGGCGAGGCCGAGGGAGAGCAGGATCTCGGTGGTGCCCTGGTTGAGGGAGACGGCGTGCTGTGGCGCGGCCTCGACGCGCACCTCGTGGCCGCAATTGCCGAGGGTGACGGCGGCTTTCGTGGTGGTGGCCTTCGAGTCGCCGCAGCCGGTCAGGAGCAGGGAGCCGGCCGCGAGCAGGACGGCGGCACGGGCAGGTCGGGCGAGGGGCACAAGAACCAGTCCTCAGTCGTCGAGGGCTCGATCGCGGAGCCCGGTCGTACGGTGCTCCCCCGCCGCGAACCGCCGCGGGGGCCGCCAGCAGGTCTTCGGACTCGGGTTCGTCCGGTACGGGGCGCCTTCCCGGACGTCACACACGCCGTCCAGTGGCCGAGGCCCCGCCCGTCCCCCTCACCGCTGCGCGTCAGTTCCGGATTCGCACCGGATTCCCTGACCCACGTACATGGGTTCGACTGGCGTCGGCAAGCTATCACGGAGGGCGCCGGGGAATCACCGCGCACCCTGCGCCGTTGTGGGGACAGCAGTTCTTCCGTGACTTTCGAGGAGGCCGCCGGTGTACGGCGACGAGGCAACGGTCCGCAGGATTCTCACCGAGCTCGGCGACACCTGGGCCGTGGTGGGCCTGTCGTCGAACCAGCAGCGCGCGGCGTACGGCGTCGCCGCCGTGCTCCAGCGCTACGGCAAGCGCGTCGTGCCCGTACATCCGAAGGCGGAGACGGTGCACGGCGAACAGGGGTACGCCAGTCTGGCGGACATCCCCTTCGACGTGGACGTCGTGGACGTGTTCGTGAACAGCGATCTCGCCGGAACCGTCGCGGACGAGGCGGTCGCCAAGGGCGCGAAGGCGGTGTGGTTCCAGCTCGGCGTCCTCGACGAGGCGGCGTACGACCGGACCCGCGCCGCGGGCCTGGAGATGGTGATGGACCGCTGCCCGGCGATCGAGATCCCACGACTTCCTCATCGCGGCGTACAGAATTCCTGAAGCGCATTCCAGGAAATGCCCGCGCCCGGTCAAGGCTTCACAACGCGCCTTCTGCCGTCGGCTGACCCATTCCTAACCTGAGGCCTCTTGCACGCCGAACTCCCCGAGTTCATTTATGAGAGGCCCCTGAATTCATGGTAAGAGACGGCCTCCGCCGGGATGTCGGACTGATCGGCCTCATGTGGGCGTCGGTCGGATCCATCATCGGCTCCGGCTGGTTGTACGGCGCCGAGAAGGCAGTCGTGGCGGCCGGCCCCGCGGCGATCCTGTCCTGGCTGATCGGCGCGGTCGCGATCGTGCTGCTGGCACTGGTGCACGCGGAACTCGGCGGCATGTTCCCGGTCGCGGGCGGCACGGCACGCTATCCGCACTACGCGTTCGGCGGTCTCGCCGGCATGTCCTTCGGCTGGTTCTCCTGGCTCCAGGCCGCGACCGTGGCCCCGATCGAGGTCGAAGCCATGATCGGCTACGCCGGGCACTGGCACTGGGCGCAGGGCTTCCAGCACGCCAAGGACGGGACGCTGACGACGAGCGGGTTCGTCGTCGCCGTGCTCCTGATGGCCGTGTTCGTCGTCATCAACTTCCTCGGCGTGCGCATCCTGGCGCACACCAACAGCGCCGCCACCTGGTGGAAGGTGGCCGTGCCGCTGGTCGCGATCTTCATCATCGCGGCGGGCAACTTCCACCCGGGCAACTTCACCGAGCACGGCTTCGCGCCGTTCGGCGCCCACGGCGTGCTGAGCGCCGTCAGCTCCAGCGGCATCATCTTCGCCCTGCTGGGCTTCGAGCAGGCGATCCAGCTGGCGGGCGAGAGCCGCGACCCGGCCCGTGACCTGCCGCGCGCGACGCTCGGCTCGGTCGCCATCGGAGCCGCGATCTACGTCCTGCTCCAGATCGTGTTCATCGCCGCCCTGCCGCTGAGTTCCTTCGCGCACGGCTGGGCCAAGCTCGACTATCCCGGGATCAGCGGTCCTTGGGCGGGACTGGCCACCCTGCTGGGGCTCGGCTGGCTGAGCGTGGTGCTGTATTTGGACGCGGTCGTCTCCCCCGGCGGCACCGGCCTGATCTACACCACCGCCACCTCCCGCGTCTCCTACGGCCTGGCCCGCAACGGCTACGCGCCGAAGATCTTCACCCGCACCGACGCGCGGGGCGTGCCGTGGTTCGGGCTGATCGTCTCCTTCGTGACCGGTGTGGTCTGCTTCCTGCCGTTCCCGAGCTGGCAGCAGCTGGTCGGCTTCATCACCTCGGCGAGCGTGCTGATGTACGCGGGCGCCCCGCTGGCGTACGGCGTCTTCGCCGACCGGTTGCCGCAGCGCGAACGCCCCTACCGCCTGCCCGGCGGGAACGTCGTCTCCCCGCTGTCGTTCGTCGTGGCCAACCTCATCATCTACTGGTCGACCTGGGACACGCTGTGGCGGCTCGGTGTGGCCATCGTCCTCGGTTACGTCCTGCTCGGCGGATACGCCTGGTACGCCACCCGCAAGGGCCTGCCCGACGCGCCCCGGCTCGACTGGAAGGCCGCCCGGTGGCTGCCCGTCTACCTGCTGGGCATGGGCGTCATCTCCTGGCAGGGCGGCTTCGGCGGCCAGGGACACATCGGACTGTGGTGGGACATGGCCGTCATCACGGTGTTCTCCCTGGTGATCTACTACTGGGCCCGGGCGTCGGCGTCCCGGCCGGAGGAGATCGAGCGGAGCATCGGGGAGGTGGCCGTCACCGAGGTGGCCGTCCACTGACCGCACACTGACCGCCCGACCCGGTCAGTCGCCGAGGGCCGTACGGACACCGTCGATCGACGGCACGTCCGTGCGGCCCCGCGCCGATACGCAGGCCACGGCACGCCGCAGGGCCCGGTGGAGCAGCAGCGGAGCGTCCGGTCCCAGGCCATCGAGGAGCGGGGTGACGGCGTTCTCCAGCATCGCCGTCACCATGGCCCAGGCATCCGCGGTCCGGTCGTACAGCAGCCGCAGCGCGGTCCCGGGAGACCTGCCCAGGAGAATGGCGAACAGCTCGCGCAGCACCTCGTCACGCTCCACGCGTTCCCAGGGATTGTCGGTCAGGGCGAGCGTCCGCTCCAGCAGGTCCTCCGCGTCGACCAGGCCGGCCGTGGCCGGGGACCGGGCCAGTTGCAGCAACGTCACCACGCGCTGGGCGGGTTCGGCCCGCTCCGCCGCGGCCACGACGTCGGCGCACAGCGCGGCCACGGCCGGATCGCCCGCACCGTGGATCTCGGCCGTACGGGCCACCAGCGCCGCCACGGCCGGAAGCCTCGGCGAGTCCAGCAGCGGCCGCACCCGTGCGGCGCCGGCCTCCGCGCCGAGGAGAGCGATGTCCACGTAGGCCGCGTACACCTCGTCCTCCAGGACGGGCGGGGACTCGACGGCCGGGGGCGCGCCGGAAGCGGTCGCGAGGTACTCGTTAACGATGGCCGGGGCGAGCATCACGCCGGTGAGCAGCGGCCCGTGGACGTCCAGGGGCATCCGGAGCAGTGAGCGGTGTGTGTGGGCGAACGGCGGGTAGGGCTGCCGGCCGTTCATCACGTCGAACGCGTAGCGGCGGGAGGCGTCGGCGCCGAAGGCGAAGTGGAACATGGACAGCAGGTACGGAGTGCCGTCGGCGCCGAGGAAGGCCATGGCCGGGTCGGCCTCCCACGGCAGGAGCCGCACCGCGGCCTCGAATCTGCTGCGGTGGTCGGGGCGCACATAAGCCAGGGGCCCGTCCTGCTGCTGCGGCAGGTTCCACTCGTACCGGGGTATCGCGGCGTACGCCTGTCCGAACTCGGCCCACAGCCGGTCGGCCGCCGCCCGGTCCGCTCCGGCGGCGATCCCGAAGAGCCCGGCGAGTCCGACGACCCGCTCGCCGGGGTCGGTCAGGGCGTGCACGAGCGTGCGGGCGCGGTCCAGGTCCCGTACGGCGACGGCCTCGGCGAAGCAGCGGATCGTACGGGCCCAGGAGTACGGGTGGCCGACCGACCAGGTGCTGGGCGTCATGGCGCGCAGGACGTCCGACGGGTCGCTGTGGAAGCGCTGTTCGACGAGCCGCTGCCAGTCGTTGGTGTGGTTCATCACCATGGGGATCTCGGCCACGGGGTCGCTGACCGCGTTCCCCCGGGCCACGCCACCCCCTTCTTCCACCAGGTGGTAGAAGCCCCACAGCGGCGGGTTGGCCACGGGCGGTACCTCCTCGGCGGCGTGCAACGCCTCGTCCAGGATCGCGCGGGCCATGGCGAGGTCGCCTGCGTCGGCGCGCCGGTGGGCGACGAGCACGAGGGCCGAGTAGCGGTCGTGGAAGGGCGGCTGCCAGTCGGTGGTGGCGATCGCGCGGGCGTAGGCCACGGCCCGTTCCGGGGCGCGGTCGGCCAGGGCCTCGGCGAGGGTCTCCAAGTCCCCGTCGTGGTGCAGTCGGCTGAGCATGTCCCGCGACGACGGCTCGGGGGGAACCCGGGCGCAGGCGGCGTCGATCACCGCCGTCGCCGCCTCGCCGTCGAAGGCGGCGAGTACCTTCGCGGCCTTCTTCGCGTACCAGACGCCGTTGCCGAAGCGCAGGACCCGGTCGATCAGCCGGTGCGCGGCGCGGATGTCGCCGAGGGCCGCCCGGACGCGTGCGGCCTGCAAGAAGGCGTCGTCGACGAGGCCCGTCACCTCCACGGTGTCCAGACGGCGCAGCAGCTCCCGCGACAGCGCCGGGTACGGTCCCGCGGCGTGTTCGGCCGCCTCGGCCACCGCCTGGGCGAGCGCGCCGTCCTCCCCGGGCCAGGCTTCGGCCAGTTCGCGCATCGCCTGCTCGGCGAAACGGTCGGCGTGCTCGGGTCGCGTGGCCCGCAGGGTGCCGGCGAGGCGTACGAGGGACGTCAGCCGTTCCCCGGGAGCGGCGTGGCACAGGGCGCGCGCGGTCCACGCCAGCAGCTCGTCCCGGTCATCGCCGTGAGCCCGGTCCGCGAGGTCGAGGTAGGCGCCACAACGCCCGGCGCTCATCCCCGCCACGAATTCGATGGCGTCGCCGTGGTCGGCCTCGTCGGCCGCGGCACGCAGCACGTCGTCGGGCGGAGCCGGTTTCCAGGCCTCGTGCTGGGCCCGCTCCCAGAGGTGAAGGGCCAGCCGCAGGTCGTGGGGAGCGAGCCTGCGCGCCGCCTCCTCCACGAAATCCCGCGCCAGGCCGTGGGGGTCGAGCGGCGCCACGGACGCGGCCTCGCCCAGCAGGTCGCGCACGGCCGCCCGGCGCACCGGATGCGCGGTGTGGCGGTGCACCTCGAGCAGGGCGGCCACCTGCTGCCCGGACGGCGCCAGCGCGCCGAGCCGCGTCATGGCCTCGTCGACCCGGCCGAGCCGGGCCAGCAGGCCGTACACGGCGGGCGCCGCCATGGACGTCGCCCGCCGCAACTGGCGCCGTACGGTGGCCAGGAAGAGCACCGTCGGGGTGTCCGACGGTGCGGGAGCGCCGTCGAGCAGGTGGTCGGCGGCCGTCTCGACGACCCTGGCGAAGTACCGGTCGGAGCCGAACGCGGCCCGGCCGGCCAGGCGCAGCCCCGGGCACACCAGGTCCGGCGCCTCGGCGGCGATCGCGGGCCGGCACTGTACGAGGTGGTGGGCGAGGTGGGCCAGGCCGTACCGGTCCACCGCAGGCCAGTCGACGTCCGCCCAGGACGGGGCCCCGGCGCGGTAGTGGCGCACGATGCGCTCGTGCCACTCCTGTTCGGCGACGCCCCAGTCGAGGTGCTCGCGGGCGACCTGGGGGTCCGTCAGGAACTGGGCGACGGACGGGTGGTAGAAGGCGTACCGGCCGTCCCGGACGGACAGCAGCCAGCGGATCCGGCCCAGCACCGAGCGAACGGCCCGCGGCCAGACCCGGATCCCGGCCAGCGTACGCAGTTGTTCGGGAGTCAGTGGCTCGCGCGCGACGGTCAGGACGCCGAGGAGGGGCTGGGCGGCTCCCTCCCAGGCGGGAGTGACCAGGTCCGTGGCGGTCAGGGGGTCGCTGATGTCGAGCATGCCGAGGCTCTCGAGCTGCGTGCGCGCGGTCTCGACGAAGAACGCGTAGAGGCCGTGGAGGCCGTCCGGAACGGCGTCGGCGTTGGTCAGGCGGGTGGTGAGCGGTGCGTCGTCCTGGTCGATCGCCTGGCGCAGGGCCCGCAGATACATCGCCATGTACAGGAAGTTGCCGCTCGCCCGCCGGACGAGTGCGCGGGCGAACTCCACCGGGTCGCGTCCGTTCGCACGCAGCGCCTTGGCGACCGTCTCCGGGGCCAGTTCCTGGTCGGCGAAGGTGAGCAGGTCGCCCCGCACCTGAGGCGACGACGGGTCGATGGCGATCTCGGCGATGCTCCCGCCGCGGGCGGAGCGGAGCCGGTCGAGCGCGGCGTGCGGGCGCGAGGTGACGACGACCCGGACGTTCGCCGGGAGTTGCGGGCCTGTGGCGAGCCAGTCCAGCAGGGTCGCACCGGGTTCGTGGGCGCCTTCGTCGAGGGCGTCGACGAGGAGCACGATCCGCTCGTCCGGCGCGTCGGACAGCAGCACCTGCGCGGGCCCGATCAGCGCGAGGTGGGCGAGGACCGCGGGTTCGAGCAGTCGCGGCTCCACGGTCGCGGTCCCGATCTCGACGCCCAGGGCGCTGCCCGACACCCGGAGGACGTCCTGCTGGACGCGCAGGGACGCGGTCCGGTGGAACGGGGAGGCACGCAGGTCGTCGATGCGGATGCCGACCGCCCTGGCTCCCGTCTCCACCGTCCCGATGCGCTGGTCGACGGTGACCTCCAGCCGCTGCGGCTCGAACAACTCCGGCCGGGTGCGAGCCAGTTGGTGACCGACGGTGAGCAGGAACGACTGGAGGTCGCTGCCGGTGAGCGCGGTCCGACTGTCCTTGCGGATGAAGTAGTGCTGCCACTCGGGGTGGGCGCGGGCCAGGCCGGCGAGCAGGCTGGTCTTGCCCGCCCCCGGTTCGCCCGTGACGAGCACGATGCGTGTGGTGGCGTCCGACAGGCACCGCTCGATGTCGCCTGCCAGCCAGGGGCGCGGTACGAACGCGGTGGCGCGGTCCGTGATCAGGTCCTGGAAGTGCAGCCCGGGACCGCTGCCGCCGGCGCCCGTGACCGGGGCCGTCACCGCTGGTCGCGGAGGTCGACGCCGATCGCCTCGCCGCCCGCCTCGACCCGTCCGGCCCGGACGTCGCCCTTGATCCAGCCGGAGGGCCGGTCGGCCCGGACGGCCGCGACGTAGCCGGCGACGGCGTCGACGTCGATCCGCCCGTGGGTGCGCGGCACGTCGTCCGGTCGGGTCTCTCCGTCGAACGTCACGGCGATGCCGTACACGGCCTCGAGAACGCGGCGCAGGGCGTCGACGCGCCGGACCAGCGCCTCGTCCGCCGGGTCGATCTCGTCGACTCCGGAGGCGACTTCGTGCAGATCGGCGCGCAGCGCGCGCAGTTCCGCGGAGAACCGCTCCACAGCGGCGGGGTCGGCCGCGGGCAGGACAGCCGGTTCGGCGACGACGGCCGGGGTGTCCCCGGCGGACTGCTCCGCGCGGCGTTCACGGCGGGCTCTGAGCAGCTCGCCCGCCTGGTCGTAGAGGAATCTGACGCCCTCGGTGAGGGCCGCGGCGGACAGTGCCGCCAGGGGGAGCAGGTCCGTCATGGCGGCAACCGATCCTCGCTGTCGTCAGGGCCCATCACACTACCGCTGCGGAATCCTCCTCGCTCGGCGATCGGATCGTCATAATGTGCGGGTGACCTCGACAGCCCCCCGCACCGACCCGCCGCCCCCGCACCGCGTTCCGGTCGTCGTCGTGGGCGCCGGTCCCGCGGGGCTGACCGTCGGCAACATCCTGCGGGCCGCGTCCGTGGACTGCCTGGTACTGGAGACCGAGACCCGGGAGTTCATCGAACAGCGGCCCCGGGCCGGAGTCATCGAGGAATGGGCCGTACGGGGCCTGGAGAAGCGGGGCCTCGCCCGGAACCTGCTGGACCGCGCGGAGTTGCACAGCGCGTGCGAGTTCCGCTTCGACGGCGAGCGGTACCGGTTCCCCTACGGCGAGCTGACGGGAAGTCACCACTTCGTCTACCCGCAGCCGTTGCTGGTGACGGACCTCGTGCGCGAGTACGCCGACGCACGCGGCGGACAGATCCGCTTCGGCGTCCGGGACGTGCGGGTGCACGACATCGACACCGACCGGCCGTCGGTGTCGTACACCTGCCCCGAGACGGGTGAACACCGGGTCGTGCACTGCGACTTCGTGGCCGGCTGCGACGGGGCGCGCGGGGTGACGCGGGCCGCCCTGCCGCCGGAGCGGGTCCGTGTCGCGCGGCACGACTACGGCATCGGCTGGCTGGCCCTGCTCGCCGAGGCGCCGCCGTCCGCCGACTGCGTGCTGTTCGGCTGCCACTCCAGGGGGTTCGCCGGGCAGATGCCCCGCAGCCCGGAGGTGACCCGCTACTACCTCCAGTGCCCGCCGGGCGACGACCCGGAGAACTGGCCGCACGAGCGGGTCTGGGCGGAGCTCCACGAGCGGCTCGGGGCGTCCGGTGCGCCGCCGCTGACCGAGGGGCGGCTGATCGAGAAGCGCGTGCTGGACATGCACGACTACGTGGTCGAGCCGATGGTGTCCGGCCGGCTCTTCCTCGCCGGTGACGCCGCCCATCTGGTCGCCCCCATCGCCGCCAAGGGCATGAATCTCGCCCTGCACGACGCCTTCCTGCTCGGCGACGCCCTGGTGGCCCACCTGACCGGCGGGGACGACAGCGGCCTCGGCGGCTATGCGCAGGCATGCCTGCGGCGGGTGTGGGACTACCAGGAGTTCTCGCAGTGGCTGTCCGAGGTGTACCACGGCACGGCCGCGGGCGACCCATTCCGCGCGGGCACCACGCTCGCCCGGCTGCGCCGCCTGTTCACCTCGCCCGCGGCGGCCGCCGCCTTCGCCGAGCAGTACCTGGGGACGGCCGCGCGGTACTGACTCAGTCGTGGACGGGCCGGTCGCTGAGCCGGTGGTCGGCCACGTTCAGCGCCTCGTCCACGAGCCGGCGCAGATGGCCGTCGCGGAGCGCGTAGATCACCCGGCGGCCCTCCTTGCGCGTGGTCACCAGGCCCGCGAGACGCAGCCGCGCCAGGTGCTGGCTGACGGCGGGCCGGGCCGCCCCGCAGGTCTGTGTGAGGGTCGTGACGTCGGCTTCCCCCTCGGCCAGCGCGTGCAGCAGGGCGAGCCGGGTGCGGTCGCCCAGCAGGGCGAGGAGTTCGGCCGCGAGCGCGAACTGTTCCTCGCCGGGGCTGCGCGGATGCGCATCGTGCGCAGGTGATAGGTGCATGCGTGCGCTCATACGCACATAATGGCGCCATGGGCGTGGGCACGTCCACTCGCACGCACCGGAAGGGGACTCACGTGAGCGACCGGCACGAGCATCCACAGCACCACTCCCCCACCGGCCTCCGC
Source organism: Streptomyces swartbergensis (assembly GCF_002148965.1). GTDB lineage: Bacteria > Actinomycetota > Actinomycetes > Streptomycetales > Streptomycetaceae > Streptomyces > Streptomyces swartbergensis. Next base: position 14,081 of record NZ_NGFN01000120.1, read on the forward strand.
CACCGCCTCTCCCACCTCCTCACGCCGCACTCCCACGAGACGGCCGACAAGGTCGACCCGGCACTGGAGTCCTCGGCCCGCGGGATGCGGGCGCTGTGGGTCTCGCTCGCGGTGCTCGGGGTGACGGCACTGGCGCAGGCGGTCGTGGTGGCCGCCTCCGGCTCGGTGGCGCTGCTCGGGGACACCGTGCACAACGCTGCGGACGCGCTGACCGCCGTGCCGCTCGGGATCGCGTTCGTGCTCGGCCGGCGCGCGGCCACCCGGCGCTTCACCTACGGCTACGGGCGGGCCGAGGACTTGGCGGGCCTGGTGATCGTGCTGACGATAGCCGCGTCGGCGGCCTTCGCCGGGTGGACGGCGGTCGACCGCCTCCTCGACCCGCGCCCGGTCCAGCACGTCCCGGCGGTCGCCGTGGCCGCCCTCGTGGGGTTCGCGGGCAACGAGTGGGTGGCCCGCTACCGCATCCGCGTCGGCCGTGCGATCGGCTCGGCCGCGCTGGTCGCCGACGGGCTGCACGCCCGCACCGACGGCTTCACCTCACTGGCCGTGCTGCTGGGCGCCGGAGGGTCGGCCCTGGGCTGGCAACCGGCCGACCCGATCGTCGGGCTGGCGATCACGGCGGCGATCGCGCTGGTGCTGCGGGACGCCGCGCGGGAGGTGTTCCGCCGAGTGATGGACGCGGTCGACCCGGCCCTGGTGGACCGGGCCGAGCGGGCGCTGACCGAGGTCCCCGGGGTGCGCGGGGTCGGTGAGCTGCGGCTGCGCTGGATCGGTCACCGGCTGCGCGCCGAGGTCGCGGTCGTGGTGGACGGTGACGTGACCGTACGCCAGGCCCACCGCATCGCCGTCGACGCCGAGCACGCGCTGCTGCACGCCGTGCCCCGCCTCACCGCGGCCCTGGTCCACGCCGACCCGGAACCGGCCCCGGGCGAGGCCGACCCACACCTGCCGCTGGCCCACCACGCGGCGGCGTAGGACCTGCCCTCAGGCGACCCCGAGCCTCTCCAGCACCACCGCGCCCGGCAGTTCCGCGAACGCCTTGCCCGGCACGAGCAGCTTGCCGCGCCGCCGGCCGCTGCCGACCAGCACGTACGGCAGGTCGACGACGGCCGCGTCCACCAGTACGGGCCAGCCGCCGGGCAGTCCGAGCGGGGTGATGCCGCCGTACTCCATGCCGGTCTCCCCGGTCGCCGTGCCCATCGCGGCGAACGAGGCCTTGCGGGCGCCTAGTTGGCGGCGTACGGCGCCGTTGACGTCGACCCGGGTGGTGGACAGCACCACGCACGCGGCGAGCGTGGACTCGCCGCCACGCTTGCCCGCGACGACCACGCAGTTCGCGGACCGCTCCAGCAGGTCACGGCCGTAGTGCTCCACGAAGGTGGCCGTGTCGGCCCACTCCGGGTCGGTGTCGACGTAGAGGATCTGGTCGGCGGGGACGCTGCCCTGCCAGTGGCGTACGGCGTCGGCGACCGGGCCGGTGAGCTCGTCGAGGCAGGCGGGGGCCGGGCGGGCGTCGTCGAAGTGTCCGATGGGTGCGCGCATGGCGGCACGTTAACAACACCGGACCGCCCTCGGACCGGGCGTCTCAGGTCACGGGCGGCACCGAGACGGCCATCATCATCTCCATCGGCACGTCTCCGGTGTTGCCGTACGTGTGCGGGAGGTTGGCCTCGAAGGACACGCTCGCGCCGGCGGGGACGCGGTGCTCCACGCCGTCGACGGTGAGGGTCAGCTCCCCGGCCGTGACGTGGAGCAGTTCCATCGTGCCGGCGGGGTGCGGGTCGGACGGGCTGCTCTCGCCGGGCATGAGCCGCCAGTCCCACATCTCCAGCGGCCCGGGTGCCTCGGTGCCCGCAAGCAGCCGGTTGTAGCTGCCGGCCTCGGTGTGCCACAGCCGTACGGCCTGCTCCGCGGGGACGATGCGGACCTTCGGGCCCTGCTCGTAGTCGAGGAGGGTGGTGATGCTGACGCCGAGCGCGTCGCCGATCTTGACGACCGTGCCGAGGCTGGGGTTGGTGCGGGCCTGCTCGATCTGGATGAGCATGCCGCGGCTGACACCCGCCCGGGCGGCGAGCACGTCCAGGGTGAAGCCGCGCACCGCGCGCCAGTGCTTGACGCTGCGCGCCAGTGACTGGGTCAGCAGGTCGAGGTCCGACACGTTCCGTCCAATATTCTGTATGACATAGTGCAACTCACTGCACTACGGTGTGGTTGACCTGATCGTTCACCGAACTGTACTGCGAGGCATCCGCCCATGACAGCGCTCTTCGCCCTGGCCACCAGCCTGCTGTGGGGACTGGCCGACTTCGGCGGCGGACTGCTGACCCGGCGCACGCCCGCGCTGACGGTGGTCGTCGTCTCGCAGTCGATCGCGGTCGTCGTCCTGGGCGTGCTGGTGGTGGCCACGGGCGGCTGGAGCGAGGCGGGGCCGCAGCTGTGGTTCGCGGTGGCGGCCGGTCTGGTCGGGCCGGTGGCGATGCTCGCCTTCTACAAGGCCCTCGCGCTGGGCCCGATGGGGGTGGTCTCGCCGCTGGGCTCGATCGGCGTGGCCGTGCCGGTCGGGGTGGGCCTGGTGCTGGGCGAGCGCCCCGGCGTGCTCCAGTTCGTCGGCATCCTCGTCGCCGTCGCCGGCGTCTGCCTGGCCGGCGGGCCCCAGTTCCGCGGCGCCCCCGTCCAGCGCCAGGCCATCGCCCTGACCCTCCTCGCGGCCTTCGGCTTCGGCGCGGTGATGGCCCTGATCACCGAGGCCTCGACCACACTGACCGGGCTGTTCCTGGCGCTGTTCGTGCAGCGGGTGACGAATGTCGCCGCCGGCGGACTGGCGCTGTACGTGTCGGTGCGGCGCGGGGCGCCCGCCCTTCCGGCGGGCGGCTTCCCGTGGCGCTCCCTGCCGGCACTTGCCTTCGTCGGCCTCGCGGACGTCGCCGCGAACGGCACGTACTCGATCGCCGCGCAGCACGGCCCGGTCACCGTCGCCGCCGTGCTCGCCTCGCTCTACCCGGTGGTCACGGCCGTGGCCGCGCGCGGTGTGCTCCGCGAACGGCTGCGGGCGGTGCAGGCCGCGGGTGCGGGGCTGGCCCTGGTGGGGACGGTGCTGCTGGCGTCGGGCTGAGCCGACCGGGGCCGTTCAGGAACCCGGCTCCAGCTCGGCCAGTCCGGCCGCCGCCTCCTCGTCCAGCTCGGCGAGCCGGGCCGCCGCCTCCTCGTCCAGGCCCGACAGGGCGCACAGCTGCTCGGGCGTGACGCCCTCCGGTATCGGCACCGGCTGCGGGGTGCGCAGCGGCGGCTGCCAGCCGTCGGCCGGTGTCCAGCGCCGTACGACGCGCGCCGGCGCGCCCGCCACCACGGCGTGGTCGGGCACCGCGCCCCGGACGACCGCTCCCGCTGCCACCACCACGTTCCGCCCGATCCGGGCACCCGGCAGGACCACCGCGCCCGTGCCGATCCAGCAGCCGGGCCCGATCTCCACCGGCTCCATCCGCGGCCACTGCTTGCCGATGGGCTCGTGCGGGTCGTCGTAGGAGTGGTTCGTGGACGTGACGTAGACGTACGGACCGAAGTAGCAGTCGCTGCCGATGGTGACCGTCGTGTCCGCGATGACGTGGCTGCCGCGGCCCAGGACGACGCCGTCGCCGATGCGCAGGATCGGGTCCGGGCCGAGGTCGAGGTCGGGCATGAGGCCCGCGGTGAGGGTGACCTGCTCGCCGATGACGCAGTGGGCGCCCAGGTGGATCCAGGGTTCGCCGAAGACCGTGCCGAGCGGGAAGGCGAGTCTGGTACCTGTTCCCATCGCGCCGAATCGGTAGCGTCCGGGGTGCTCGGCGGTCACGGAACCCGTGCGCTGCGCCCAGGCCCAGCCCGCGTGGACGACGCGCTGCGCGAGGCCGCGCCGCCAGGATGAGAACGTGTTCTTGCGCTTCGGCACGAGGTCACCGTACTCAGCGGACGGAGCCCGTATGGGGGCGAGGGCCTGTGATCTTCGCCCTACCAGGTGGCGTACGGTGCGGGTGGTCTACGACGTTTCCGGGAGGCGGACATGGGACAGCGGGCGATGATCACGGGCATCGGGGGCAGGGAGCCGCAGATCGACGAGACGGCGTTCGTGGCGCCGACGGCGTCGGTGATCGGGGGCGTGACGCTGGGGGTGGGCGCGAGCGTCTGGTACGGGGCCGTCCTGCGCGGTGACGTCGAGACGATCTCCGTCGGGGCGAGCAGCAACGTCCAGGACAACTGCACCCTCCATGCCGACCCGGGGTTTCCCGTCACGGTGGGTGAGCGGGTGTCGATCGGGCACAACGCGGTGGTGCACGGGGCGACCGTCGAGGACGACTGTCTGATCGGGATGGGGGCGACGGTTCTGAACGGGGCGGTGATCGGGGCCGGGTCGCTCGTCGCCGCGCAGGCGCTGGTGCCGCAGGGCATGGTCGTGCCGCCCGGGTCGCTGGTGGCGGGGGTGCCTGCGAAGGTGCGGCGGGAGCTGTCGGAGGAGGAGCGGCAGGGGGTCACCCTCAACGGCACGATGTACGCCGAGTTGGCGAAGGCGCACCGTGAGGTGCACGCGTAGGTTCGTACAGACCTACTCAGCCGCGACAGCAGGTGCTGCCTTCTTCGCCTTGCGCTTGAGGACCAGCATCGACGTGAGGCCGACGAGGACCGCCGCCACCAGGCCCAGCCACGAGAAGCGCTTCAGCCAGGACTCGGCGACGATGCCCACGTAGTAGATGACCGCTGTCGTGCCGCCTGCCCAGAGGATGCCGCCGAGGATGTTGGCGGTGAGGAACTTCCAGTACGGCATCCGGAGCACACCGGCGAGCGGGCCCGCGAAGATGCGGAGGAGGGCGACGAAGCGGCCGAAGAAGACGGCCCACATGCCCCACTTCTCGAAGGACCGCTCGGCGGTGGCGATGTGGCCCTCGCTGAAGTGCTTGGGGAACTTCTGGCCCAGCCAGGCCAGCAGGGGGCGGCCGCCCTTGCGTCCGATGGCGTAGCCGATGGAGTCGCCGATGATCGCGCCGGCCGTGGCGCTGGCGCCGAGGACGACGGGGTCGATGTCACCGTGCTGGGAGGCGAGCAGCGCGGAGGAGACGAGGATGATCTCGCCCGGCAGCGGGATGCCCAGGCTTTCCAGGCCGATGACCACTCCCACCAGTGCGTAGACGGCCACCGCGGGTACGGTTTCGAGCCACTCCTGGACGTGCAACGCCGGATCCTTTCCCTGTGCTTCCCTGCGAGCACGGGAAGCCTACCGGTTGACAAGACGTCCCCCGCGGCTCAGGCGTTCCAGTTCCACTCGGCGACCTCGGGCAGGTCGGTGCCGTGCTCACGGATCCAGGCGTGGTGGCGGGTGCGGGCGTCGGCCATGCGCTGGCGTACGGCCGTGGCGCGCACCGCGAGCCCCGGGACGCGGTCGATGACGTCCATGACGAGGCGGTAGCGGTCGAGGTCGTTGCGGACGACCATGTCGAAGGGCGTGGTGGTGGTGCCGGCCTCCTTGTAGCCGCGCACGTGCAGGTGCTGGTGGCCGGTGCGGCGGTAGGCCAGGCGGTGGATCAGCCACGGGTAGCCGTGGTAGGCGAAGATCACGGGCTTGTCGGTGGTGAAGAGGCCGTCGTACTCGAAGTCGTTCATGCCGTGCGGGTGTTCCTCCCGGGGCAGCAGCCGGGCGAGGTCGACGACGTTCACCACGCGGACCGACAGGTCGGGCAGGTGCCGGCGCAGCAGGTGCGCGGCGGCCAGGGTCTCCTGGGTGGGGACGTCTCCGGCGCAGGCCAGCACCACGTCGGGTTCGCGGGAGCCGTCCTCGGTGCCGGCCCAGTCCCAGATGCCGGCGCCGCGGGCACAGTGGACCCGGGCCTCGTCCATCGACAGCCAGTCGAAGCAGGGCTGCTTGCCGGCCACGACGACGTTGACGTAGTCGCGGCTGCGCAGGGCGTGGTCCGCGACGGACAGCAGGGTGTTCGCGTCCGGCGGGAGGTAGACCCGCACGACCTCGGGGCTCTTGTTGAGGACGTGGTCGACGAAGCCGGGGTCCTGGTGGGAGAAGCCGTTGTGGTCCTGCCGCCACACGTGCGAGGTCAGCAGGTAGTTGAGGGAGGCGATGGGGGCGCGCCACGGCAGGCGGCGGGAGGTGCGCAGCCACTTGATGTGCTGGTTGACCATCGAGTCGACGATGTGCACGAACGCCTCGTAGCAGGAGAACAGCCCGTGCCGGCCGGTGAGCAGATAGCCCTCCAGCCAGCCCTGGCAGAGGTGTTCGGAGAGGATCTCCATCACCCGGCCGTGCCGGTCGAGGTGCTCGTCGACGTCGAGGGTCCCGGCCTGCCAGGCCTTGCCGCTGGCGTCGAAGACGGCCTGGAGCCGGTTGGAGGCGGTCTCGTCCGGGCCGACCAGGCGGAAGTCACGGCGGTCGGCGGTGTCCCGCATGACCTGGGCGAGGAGGTCGCCGAGGACGCGCGTGGGCTCGTGCAGGGTCGTGCCCGGCTTGTCGACGGGGACGGCGAAGTCGTCCAGCGACGGGATCGGCAGGTCGCGGACGAGCAGCCCACCGTTGGCGTACGGGGTGGCGCCGAGCCGCCTGCTGCCCTCGGGGACGCAGGCCAGGACGTTCGCGACCGGCCGGCCCTCGGCATCGAAGAGTTCCTCGGGCCGGTAGGAGCGCAGCCAGGCCTCCAGTTGCCGCAGGTGGTCCGGGTTGTCACGGACACCGGCCAGCGGCACCTGGTGGGAGCGCCAGGTGCCCTCGACCGGCTCGCCGTCGACCTCGGCCGGGCCGGTCCAGCCCTTCGGGGTGCGCAGCACGATCACCGGCCAGTGCGGGCGCTCGGTCACGCCCTCCTCGCGGGCGGCGCGCTGGGCCTCGGCGATGCGGTCGAGCGCGGTGTCCATCGCCTGGGCCATCGCGCGGTGGACGGCGGCCGGGTCGTCGCCGCTGACGTGGATCGGCTCGTGGCCGTAGCCACGCAGGAGCGCGTCGAGCTCGGACTGCGGGAGGCGGGACAGCACGGTCGGGTTGGCGATCTTGTAGCCGTTGAGGTGCAGGATCGGCAGGACGGCACCGTCGTGGACGGGGTCGAGGAACTTGTTGGCGTGCCAGGACGCGGCGAGCGGGCCGGTCTCCGCCTCGCCGTCGCCGATCACGCAGGCGACCAGCAGGCCGGGGTGGTCGAGGGCGGCGCCGTAGGCGTGGGCGAGGGAGTAGCCGAGCTCGCCGCCCTCGTGGATCGAGCCGGGCACCTCCGGGGCGACGTGGCTGGGCACGCCGCCGGGGAACGAGAACTGGCGCATCAGCAGCTCCATGCCTTGCGCGTCCCGTGTCACGTCCGGGTACGTCTCGCTGTAGCTGCCCTCCAGCCAGGAGTTGGCCAGCACCGACGGGCCGCCGTGGCCCGGGCCCCAGATGCACAGCGCGTCCAGCGCGCGGTTCTTGATCACCCGGTTGAGGTGCGTGTGGACGAGGTTGAGTCCGGGCGAGGTGCCCCAGTGGCCCAGCAGCCGCGGTTTGATGTGCTCGGGCCGCAGCGGCTCGGTCAGCAGCGGGTTCGCCAGCAGATAGATCTGACCGGCCGCCAGGTAGTTGGCGGCCCGCCAGTGGGCGTCCAGCGTGCGCAGTTCCTCGTCGGTGGGTTGCGTGCTGCTGTCCTGGCGCGGGGCCTCGGGCATGAGTGATGACTCCCTGGGTTCTGCGACGGCCTCAGGAGGAGTACCAGTCTGTTCCGGTTCGATGCCGGGCGCCTCCCGGCCATGTGCCGCCGCTGTGCGGCGCGCGCCGCGTCAGCCACCCACCCGTGCGCTCGTCCGCAGCCCCAGATCCCGTGACGACGCCCCGATCCACAGGGTGCGCGGACCGGTGCCGGGCACCCAGTCGTGGGCCTTCGGTCCCAGGAAGACGAAGACAGGGTCCGCCGCTCGACGCGCACGGTGATACGCCGCTGCTCCCCGGCCCATGACGCGGGCGCCGGCGCCCGGGCCGTGTCCGTCCCGCGCCTGGGCACGGGACGGCACGGCGAGACCACCGGCGGCCGCCGCGACGACGGCGATCGCTCCGCCGAGCAGACGCAGGGCGGACCGTCGGGGGAATCGGGCGACGGTGTCGGTCATGCAACGCCCTATGTGCCAGGACGGACTGACACCTCGTCGGGCACCACCGGCGGACCGGGTGAACCGCGGGCCGGGTGAACCGCAGACCGGGTGAACCGCGGACCGGGAGCCGGGGGTCAGGAGCCGGGGGCGGGTCACCCGAC
>NZ_NGFN01000121.1 GCF_002148965.1 Streptomyces swartbergensis
GGTCGGGGTGCTTGTCCCCGCGGATCGGGCGACCCGGCCGGACGGTGGGCACTTCTGTACCGCATCCGTTGTGCGTGCTCCGTACCGGAATCTGCTCGTCACCGCGGCGCACTGCCTGGACGGGCGCGGGGGGCTCGTGTTCGTGCCCGGGTATCGGGACGGCCGTGCGCCCTACGGGGTGTGGAAGGTGAAGCGGCGGTTCATGCCCCGTGGGTGGGTCGAGGGGCGGCGGGAGGACAGTGACGTGGCGTTCGCCGTGGTCGTGCCGCGGGGAGGGAAAGGGGTCGAGAACGTCGTAGGTGGGTACCGGCTCGCCACCGGTACGGCGACGGGGGCGACGGCGGTGACCCTCACCGGATATCCCGACTCCCGGGAGACGCCCATCAGCTGTACCAACAAGCCGACCGCGCACAGTCCCACCCAGCAGCGCATCGAATGCCCGGGATTCACCGGCGGCACCAGCGGAAGTCCCTGGGTGAACGGGGACGGGCAGGTCGTGGGGATCCTCGGCGGTCATGAAGATGGCGGGACGACCCCCGATGTGTCCTACAGCGTGGTGCTCGGTGCGGAGGTGGGGCGGCTGTACCGGGAGGCGGCGGCCGACCCGTGACGGGGCCGTGCGCCGGTTGCCCCCGGCGTGCCGACCCGTGCCGCCCCGTGCTCTCGGGTTTTCCCCTTTCCGCCCCGACTCTCCTTCCCGTGATCATTCCGGCGCACGGCGGGCGCCTCTACACTGACCAGGCGACGGACTCCTGGCCGGCGAGGGGCGGTTGACGGTGCGTAAGGCATGGATCGTGGCGACTGTTGCGATCAGCTCCGCCCTGGCCTTCGTGATGCTGCTCGTCGTCGGGGTCTACATCGTCGCCGGGAACCTGGCCAACGGGATCGGCGGTGGGGCGAAAGCACTGGCCAAGGGGGCAGTGCCCGCCGCGTACTCCGACCTCGTGCAGAAGTGGGGCAACCTCTGCCCCGCCATCAGCCCGGCCCTGCTCGCCGCCCAGCTCTACCAGGAGAGCGGCTTCAACCCGAGAGCCCAGAGCCACGCCGCCGCCCAGGGGATAGCGCAGTTCATTCCCGGTACGTGGGCCACGCACGGCATCGACGGCGACGGGGACGGGGACCGGGACGTATGGGACCCGAAAGACGCGATTCCCTCTGCCGCGTCGTACGACTGCGAACTCGCCTCGTACGTGAAGAAGGTTGGCGGGAATCCGACCGAGAACATGCTGGCCGCGTACAACGCGGGGGCGTACGCGGTGATCAAGTACGGGGGTGTGCCGCCGTACACCGAGACCCGGAACTACGTGAAGAGGATCACGACGCTCTCCGAGAGCTTCGCGGCACCCGTCGGGCGGGTCGACCCCTCCGAGCAGGCCGCCGGCGCCATCGAGTACGCGCAGACGAAACTCGGCACGCCCTACCTGTGGGGCGGCACCGGCACCGCTGAGCAGGGCGGACGCTTCGACTGCTCGGGACTGACCCAGGCCGCCTACGAGACCGTGGGCATCAAGCTGCCGCGCGTCGCCAACGACCAGTACAACGCCGGGCCGCACCCCGCGCGGGACGAACTGCTCCCGGGCGACCTCGTGTTCTTCTCGGACGACCTCACCAATTCGCGTGCCATCCGGCATGTCGGCATTTATGTCGGAGGTGGGTACATGATCGACGCGCCGCGAACGGGTGCGGTGATCCGGTTCGACCCGATCGACACCCCCGACTACTTCGGGGCCACCCGGGTGACCGAAGATGGCGCGAAAGCACTGCCCACGCCGGTGTGAGCCGAGCGTGAACCCACCCCCTGAGCTGCGAAGACGTGTCTCTCTTCGATAACGTCTGCGTGATCATTCGGTGGAGTGTGGAACGTATCAGCGGGGACCATGCGTTCCTGGTGACGTAGCCGAGCAGACGTGAGTCGGCACGTGTCACGCACGCGTGCAGCGGAAGCGGATCTACAACCACGGGGGTGGCAGGAGCGGCGCACACACAGGTGCGCCGGGAGAGACGACGAAGGGGCCGCAGCATCATGGCTGGACTCGCCGAATCCGGGTCGAACCCCGACGTCGACCTGCTCTATGACATCAATGGCCTGGCCAAGGACGCGCCGCCGTGGTTCGACCGGGTCATGGAGTTCGTCGGCGAGTACGGGTTGTTGCTCGCCATCGTCCTGCTCGTGCTCTGGTGCTGGTGGTCCGTGCGGCGCCGGGGTGAGGAGGACGCGGCGTCCTCCGTCGCGGCGCTGGTCTGGGCGCCGCTCGCGGCGGGGATCGCCGTGCTGGTCAACGTGCCGATACGGGGTTTCGTGGAGCGGCCCCGGCCGTTCCTGGACCACCAGGGGCTGGAGGTGCTCGTCAGCGGCAAGACCGACTACTCGTTCGTGAGCGACCACGCGACGATCGTCATGGCGATGGCGGTCGGGCTGTTCGTCGCGAACCGGAAGTTCGGGCTGGTCGCGTTGGTGCTGGCCGTGTTCGGCGGGTTCATTCGTGTCTACATGGGTGTGCATTACCCGACGGATGTCGTGGGCGGGTTCGCGCTGGGGACGGCTGTGGCGTTGCTGTTGTCGCCGCTGGCGATGGCGTTGCTGACGCCGGTCACTCGGGCTGTTGAGCGGTCGCCTCGGGTGGGGTGGCTTGTGCGGGCTCGCGGGCGCGGGGTCGCCGGTGATGGGGCGGATGCGATGGTTTCTGGGGCTCGGAGTGAGCGGGCCGGGGCCGGGACATCTGAGCGAGACCTTGCTGCTTAGTTCTCGGCGTTGGTGCTGAGGGCGGGGCGTTGCGCAGCCCGGCGGAGCGGGGTGCCGCTTGGGACAGGTGTCGCCCCAAGCGGCACGACTGCCCGCAGCTCAGCTGGGCGAGTCCTAGAGCGCCTGGGGATACGTGAAGAAGCGCGTGGGGTCGTACTGCTTCTTCAGGTTCGTCAGGCGGGTTGCCGCGTCGCCGTAGTACGCCTTGCGCCAGTTGGTCAGGGTCGGGTCCGTGTAGTTCTGGTAGGCCGCTCCTGAGGCGTACGGGCGCATGGACTTGTGGGCGGAGGCCAGCCAGTCGCGGGCCGTGGAGCCCGTCGTGCCCGGGCGCCAGGAGGCGATGTACTGGGCCAGCATGCGGGAACGGCGGTGGACGAAGGCCGTGGAGGTCGGGGAGACACGGTTCACCGCTCCGCCCAGGGCGGTGAGCGCGATGCTGCCCGTGCCGCCGCGTACCGACCCGATCTGGGACAGCAGCGTGCGGATACCGGCCGCGGACAGGGAGCGGTCGAAGAAGTCCGACGCCGCGGCGTACGTCTCGCGGCCCAGCGCGCCCTTCGGGGAACGGCCCGGGGTCGAGCCCGGCAGATGGCATTGGGCGTCCGTCGGGAACGAGGAGCAGCCGGCGTAGACCTCCATCGACTCCTCGTACGAGCGGCGCCGCAGGGAGACGCTGCTCGCCGGGGCGCCGACGCGGTCGGCGAGGCGGTCGACCGCGTTCTGGAGTTCGCCGTAGGTGCCGAGGGAGAAGGCCGCGACGGAGACGGTCGGCTTGCCGCCGGCGGCGCTCGCCAGGTGGAGGGACGACCAGATCTCGTCCGGTTGCGACGGTCCCCACTCCTGCCAGGCCTTCACCACCGCGGCCGCCTTCGACCAGGGCCAGGACAGGTAGGCCGAGACGCCCTGCGGGGCCGGGTGGGTCTTGAAGTGCAGTTCCGTCACCACGCCGAAGTTGCCGTTGCCGGCGCCGCGCAGGGCCCAGAAGAGGTCCTTGTGCTCGCGGGCGTTCGCGGTGAGCTGCTTGCCGTCCGCGGTGATCAGGGTGGCCTGGGTGAGGCTGTCGCAGGTCAGGCCGTAGGCGCGGGAGACCACGCCGTGTCCGCCGCCGAGGGTGAGGCCGGAGACGCCGACGGTGGGGCAGGAGCCGGCGGGGATCGTCACTCCCTTCGCGGCCAGCGCGCGGTAGACGTCGATGAGTTTGGCGCCGGCGCCGATCACCGCGGTGTTGCCGGAGGAGCGGACGCGGTTGAGTTTCGAGACGTCGATGATCAGGCGGCCGTCGCCGGAGGACCAGCCGGCATAGGAGTGGCCGCCGTTGCGGATCGCCACGCGCAGGGCGTGGGCGCGGGCGTAGGCCAGGGCGGTGCGGATGTCGTCCTGGTGGGACACGTACGCGACCGCGGCGGGCTTGAGGGTGTCGAACCGGGTGTTGTAGAGCTGCCGGGCCGTCGGCCAGGCGGTGTCGCCTGGGCGGATGAGGGGGCCGTCGAGGTCGCGGGCGAGGGCGGACCAGTTGGCGGCGTCGGCGGTTCTCGTGGTGGTGGCGTGGGTGGTGGTCGTGGCCCTGGAGCGGGTGTCCGATTTCGTGCAGGCGGCGGTGAGGGGGGTCGCGGCCGCGGCGATGCCCGCCGTGCCGACTGCGAGGAATGTGCGCCGTTCCATGAGGCCTCCCGGTGGTTCCGTCGTGGGAGACGGGATGGTGGGGGTGAGGGTTCCATGGGGACCCCGTCGCCGCAGCACGACTGCGTCAGTCGGCCACGTGCCTTTCCGCGTCCGTGCGCGCCTGGCTTCTCGCTCTTCTGGCCGGGCCGCGCCAGCCGCAGATGCAGTGGGCCATGCAGAAGCGGCCCTTCTCCTTTGTCGTCGTGCGGTGTTCGGGGACGTTGGGGGGAGCTTCCAGCCCGTCCTGCTGCGCCACGACGGCCACGTTACCCAGCGCGGGTAAAGGCTTCGTATGCCGGTTCCCGCGGGCCCGCGTGACGGGGGCACATACCGGTCGTTAACCGGAACAACAAGGGGGCCCGTGACGGACGTACCGGCTGGGGGTAGGCAGGCGATGACTGGGCGGCAGCGGGAACGACGGCGCGGGCGGACGGGTGCGGCGGTCGTCGTGCTGCACCGGGCCGCGGACCGGCTGGTGGAGGCGGGGAGTTCGAAGRCCCGTACGTCGATGGAGATGGCCGCCGGCGGGACCCGGGTGACCATCCGGGGCGCGGGGGTCTACGACTACCGGAAGCGGATGGGGCAGCTGAAGGTGCTGCTGCCGCAGGATCCCGCGGGGGCCGCCGAGCGCCGGCCCATCACCGAACTGCTCGCGCCGGGAGCGCTCTTCATGAAGAACCGGGGCGCCGGTGTGCCCCCGGACAAGTGGGTGAGAGTGGACACCCGGACGCTGTCCGACGGGAACCTCGTCACCGGCGGGGCCACCGATCCGTTCGCGGCGGCCGAGGTGCTGCGCGGGACGCGGTCGGCCGAGTTCGTGGGCAGGACCGAGGTCGCGGGCACCGACGTGCGGCACTACCGGGGGACGGCGGATCTCGGCGCTGCCGCGAAGAAGGCCTCCGAGGGCAACAAGGAGTCCCTGAAAGCGGCGGCGAAAGGGTTCGCCACAGCCGAAGTGCCGTTCGACGTCTACCTCGACGACGAGGGGCGGATCCGCAAGGTCCGGCACCGGTTCAGCTTCGTGGGCGGGCAGCAGAAGAGCCCCGTGGCCGTCGCCTCGACCACGTTGCTCTACGATTTCGGGGCCTCGGTGCGCGTACGGCTGCCGGACAGCGACGACATCTACGCGGGCAAGATCGCCGAGGAATGACCGGCGCGAACTAGCCCGTCCGTGCCATGCGCGGTGTGTATGCCGCTCCCTACTCTAGGAAGTCGGTAACGGCAGAGATGAGGTGATGCACGTGGCTCCGGTCGGCGGTACGGCAGTTCAGGACCACGTGGCCCTCGCCGAGATCGAGCTGTGCGGAGAGCTGATCATCGCGGCCTCGGCCGCCCACGAGGAGCGGCTCAGCCTGGAGAGCATCGACGAGGTGCTGAGGGTGGCCGAGGAGCGGGGCGCCTGAGCGGACTGAGCCCGGCTCACGTCCGCAGCATGCGGGCGATCGCCTGGGTCGCCTCCTTCACCTTCGCGTCGATCTCGTCACCGCCCTTGCCGGCGGCGTCGGCGACGCAGTGCCGCAGGTGCTCCTCCAGCAGTTGGAGGGCGAAGGACTGCAGGGCCTTGGTGGAGGCGGAGACCTGGGTGAGTATGTCGATGCAGTAGACGTCCTCGTCGACCATCCGCTGCAGGCCGCGGATCTGGCCCTCGATGCGGCGCAGGCGCTTGAGGTGCTCGTCCTTCTGCTTGTGGTACCCGTGCACGCCCCGGTCGTGGTCGGTCACGACGTCCGCTCCGGCGGTGACATCCGCGACATCCCCGGCATCCGTAACGTCGGTCACGTCCGTCATCGCGTCCTCCTGGTGGGCTGTGAGCCGACAGATACCCCTACTGGGTATATGGTATCGAACTTTGCTGGGTATACGGCCCTTGGACCGCCCCCGTGCTCATCACTGTGCCTGATGGGCGACACTGGTGGGCGGCCCGATAGCCGTGGCCGGATGATGCGCCTAGCATCAGCCTGACCGAAACCGAAGCAAGCCGAGGACCCCACGTGCGCTTTCGTCTGACCCCCAGGGAGACGAGCTTCTACGACATGTTCGCCGCATCCGCGGACAACATCGTCACGGGCTCGAAACTCCTCATGGAACTGCTCGGGGCGGACGCTTCCGCCCGGGCCGAGATCGCAGAGCGTATGCGGGCAGCGGAACACGCAGGTGACGACGCCACGCACGCGATCTTCCACCAGCTGAACTCCTCGTTCATCACGCCGTTCGACCGCGAGGACATCTACTCCCTCGCCTCGTCCCTCGACGACATCATGGACTTCATGGAGGAGGCCGTCGACCTGGTCGTCCTCTACAACGTCGAGGAACTGCCCAAGGGCGTCGACCAGCAGATCGAGGTGCTGGCGCGCGCGGCCGAACTGACGGCCGAGGCGATGCCGCACCTGCGGACGATGGAGAACCTCACCGAGTACTGGATCGAGGTCAACCGGCTGGAGAACCAGGCCGACCAGATCCACCGCAAGCTGCTCGCGCACCTCTTCAACGGCAAGTACGACGCCATGGAGGTGCTCAAGCTCAAGCAGATCGTGGACGTGCTGGAGGAAGCGGCGGACGCGTTCGAGCACGTGGCGAACACGGTGGAGACCATCGCCGTCAAGGAGTCCTGAACTCTTCATGGACACCTTTGCTCTGGTCGTGACCATCGGGGTCGCGCTCTTCTTCACGTACACCAACGGTTTCCACGACTCGGCGAACGCGATCGCCACGTCCGTGTCGACGCGGGCGCTGACGCCGAAGGCCGCGCTGGCCATGGCCGCGGTGATGAACCTCGCCGGTGCGTTCATGGGCTCCGGGGTCGCCAAGACCGTCAGCGAGGGGCTGATCCAGACGCCCGTGGGGTCGAAGGGGATGGGGATCCTCTTCGCCGCGCTGGTCGGGGCGATCACCTGGAACCTGATCACCTGGTACTTCGGGCTGCCGTCGTCCTCCTCGCACGCGCTGTTCGGCGGCATGGTCGGGGCGGCGCTGGCCGGGGGGACGACGGTCTACTGGCACGGGGTGCTGGAGAAGGTCGTCATCCCGATGTTCGTGTCTCCGGTGGTCGGCATTTTGGCCGGCTATCTGGTGATGACCGCGATCCTGTGGATATTCAGGAAGGCGAACCCGCACAAGGCCAAGCGCGGGTTCCGCATCGCGCAGACCGTCTCGGCGGCCGGCATGGCGCTGGGACACGGTCTGCAGGACGCGCAGAAGACGATGGGCATCGTGGTGATGGCGCTCGTCATCGCGGATGTCGAGGACTACGGCGATCCGATTCCGGTGTGGGTGAAGATCGCCTGTGCGGTGATGCTGTCGCTGGGGACGTATGCCGGTGGCTGGCGGATCATGCGGACGCTGGGGCGGAAGATCATCGAGCTGGATCCGCCGCAGGGGTTCGCTGCGGAGACGACGGGGGCGTCGATCATGTTCACGACGGCGTTCCTGTTCAAGGCGCCGATCTCCACGACCCATGTGATCACGTCCGCGATCATGGGCGTCGGGGCGACGAAGCGCGTGAACGCCGTGCGGTGGGGTGTCGCCAAGAACATCATCCTGGGGTGGTTCATCACGATGCCGGCCGCGGGGTTGGTGGCCGCGGTGTCGTTCTGGATCGTGAACCTGGCGTTCCTGTAGGTGCTGCTCGGCGCGGCTGAGTGAGGACGCGAACGGGCCCGCCCCTGGGAGCAGGGGCGGGCCCTTTTCGGCCTCGCGGTGGCACCGCCATGCAGCACCGCGAGGGGTCTCGGCGGGGGTGGCTCAGCCGAAGCGGCCGGAGATGTAGTCCTCCGTGGCCTGGACCGACGGGTTGGAGAAGATGCGCTCCGTGTCGTCGATCTCGATCAGCTTGCCGGGCTGGCCGACCGCCGACAGGTTGAAGAAGGCCGTACGGTCGGAGACGCGCGCCGCCTGCTGCATGTTGTGCGTCACGATGACGATCGTGAAGCGTTCCTTCAGCTCGCCGATCAGGTCCTCGATGGCGAGGGTGGAGATCGGGTCCAGGGCGGAGCAGGGCTCGTCCATCAGCAGGACGTTCGGCTCGACCGCGATCGCGCGGGCGATGCACAGACGCTGCTGCTGGCCGCCGGAGAGGCCGGAGCCGGGCTTGTTCAGGCGGTCCTTGACCTCGTTCCAGAGGTTCGCGCCCTTGAGCGACTTCTCGACGACGTCGCTCAGCTCGCTCTTCTTGTAGTTGCCGTTCAGGCGCAGGCCCGCCGCCACGTTGTCGAAGATCGACATCGTGGGGAAGGGGTTCGGGCGCTGGAACACCATGCCGACCTCGCGGCGCACGGACACCGGGTCGATGCCCGACCCGTAGAGGTCCTCGTCGTCGAGGAGCACCTTGCCCTCGACCCGGCCGCCGGACGTCACCTCGTGCATACGGTTCAGCGTGCGCAGGAACGTGGACTTGCCGCATCCGGACGGGCCGATGAACGCCGTCACCGAGCGCGGCTCGACGGTCATCGAGATGTCCTCGATCGCCTTGTGGGAGCCGTAGTAGGCGGTCAGTCCGCTTACGTCGATTCGCTTGGCCATTACTGCTTCACTTCCAGACTCAGTCAGTCGCTGTATGGCCGCGTCAGCGACCGGTGCTCGGGGCCTTCCAGCGGGCGATCCCGCGGGCCACCAGGTTCAGGAGCATCACGAAGGCGATCAGGGTGAGCGACGCCGCCCAGGCGCGGTCGTACGCCGCACCGGAGCCCGCGCTGTTCGCGTACTGCTGGTAGATGTACAGCGGCAGCGAGGCCTGCGCCCCCTCGAAGGGGTTGGCGTTGATCAAGGGGTTGCCCCACACCAGCAGCAGGACCGGCGCGGTCTCACCGGTGATGCGGGCGATCGACAGCATGATGCCCGTGGTGATACCGCCGAGGGAGGTCGGCAGGACCACCTTCAGGATGGTGCGCCACTTCGGGACGCCGAGCGCCAGGGAGGCCTCGCGCAGCTCGTTCGGGACGAGCTTGAGCATCTCCTCCGTGGAGCGGACCACCACCGGCATCATCAGGATCGCCAGGGCCAGCGAGCCGGCGAAGCCGAAGGGCTGCATCTCGAAGATCAGCATGAGGCTGAGGATGAACAGACCCGCGACGATCGACGGGATGCCGGTCATGACGTCGACGAAGAACGTGATGGCCTTGGAGAGGTTCCCCCGGCCGTACTCCACGAGGTAGATCGCGGTGAGCACGCCGATCGGCGCGGCGATCACCGTGGCGAGACCGACCTGCTCCAGGGTGCCGAGGATGGCGTGGTAGATGCCGCCGCCGGGCTCGGTGTCGGCGACGACGCCCATGGAGTGCGTCAGGAAGTACAGGTCGAGGACCTTCACGCCGCGCGCGACCGTCGACCAGACCAGCGAGGCCAGCGGGATGACGGCGAGCAGGAAGGCGACCCAGACGAGGGAGGTCACCATGCGGTCCTTGGCCTGGCGCTTGCCCTCGACCATCGTGGCGATGGCGTACGAGGCGACGACGTAGAGGATCGCGGCGATCAGGCCCCACTGGACGCGGCTGTGCAGGCCGCCGACGACGCCGATGCCGATCGCGACGGCGATCGAGCCGGCGGCGATGGCGTACGGAGACCACTTGGGCAGGCGGGCGCCGCGCAGGGTGCTGGGGCCCTTGGGGGTGACGGTTGCGGTGCTCATGCGTTGGCCCCCGAGTACTCCTTGCGGCGGGCGATGATCGCGCGGGCCGCGCCGTTGACCAGCAGGGTGATGACGAACAGAACCAGACCGGAGGCGATCAGCGCGTCCTGGCCGAACACGGACGCCTCACCGAACTTGCTGGCGATGTTCTGCGCGAACGTGCCGCCGCCCGGGTCGAGCAGGCTGGCCTGGATGTCGAAGGTCGGGGAGAGCACGGTGGCGACGGCCATCGTCTCGCCGAGGGCGCGGCCGAGGCCGAGCATCGAGGCGGAGATCACGCCGGAGCGGCCGAAGGGCAGGACCGCCATGCGGATCACTTCCCAGCGGGTGGCGCCGAGCGCCAGGGCCGCCTCCTCGTGCATCTGCGGGACCTGGCGGAAGACCTCGCGGCTCACGTTGGTGATGATCGGCAGGATCATGATCGCGAGCAGGATGCCGACGGTCAGCATCGAGCGGGGGGCGCCGCCCTCCCACGAGAAGACGCCGGTCCAGCCGAGGTAGTCGTTCAGCCAGCCGAAGAGGCCGTTCATGTGCGGCACGAGGATGAGGGCGCCCCACAGGCCGTACACGATGGACGGCACGGCGGCGAGCAGGTCGATCACGTAGGCGATCGGACCACTCAGCCTGCGGGGGGCGTAGTGCGTGAGGAACAGCGCGATGGCGACGGCGATCGGGACCGCGATGACCATGGCGATGATCGAGGAGACCACCGTGCCGAAGGCCAGGACGGCGATGCCGAAGACCGGCGGGACGGCGTTGGTGTTCCACTCGAAGGTGGTGAGGAAGTTGCCCTCGTCCTTGCTGATGGCGAGCGAGGCGCGGTAGGTCAGGAAGGCCGCGATCGCGGCCATGATCACCAGCAGCAGGATGCCGGAGCCGCGGGAGAGACCGAGGAAGATCCGGTCTCCGGGCCGGGTGGCCCCGCGCGCGGCGCGCTTGTCGACGGCGGGCGGCTGGGCGGGGGGAGGTGCGTCGGTTATCTGCGTGGATGTGTCCATCAGGTTCTCCGGTCTGCGGAGCCGTGCGCACTGTGCGGCGGCTCTGCGGAGCCGTACTCGGGGTACGGCCACTGGCGGCGGTGCACCGGACGGTGCGGCCCGGTCCCGCGGAGGGGACCGGGCCGCACTCGGGTCAGCTCAGGCCCTCGATGGTGGTACGGACCTGGGAGATGATGTCGTCGGGGATCGGCGCGTAGTCGTTCTCGGCGAGGACCTTCTGACCGTCCTCGGAGGCGATGTAGCGCAGGAACGCCTTGGTGGCGGGCAGCGTGTCGGCCTTGTTGCCCTTGTCGCAGACGATCTCGTACGTGACGAGGACCATCGGGTAGGCGCCCTCGGCCTTGGTGCCGTAGTTCAGCTCCAGGGCGAGGTCCTTGCCCGTGCCGACGACCTTGGCCTCGGAGATGGCCTTGGTGGCGTTCTCCACGGTGGCCTTGACCGGCTGGGCGGCACCCGTGTCGAGGTCGACGGTCTTGATGCCGTCCTTGGCGTACGACAGCTCGAAGTAGCCGATGGCGCCGTTGGTCTGCTTCACCTGCTGGGCGAGACCGGAGGAGCCGGAGGCGGACTGGCCGCCCTTGGCCTCCCAGGTCTTGCCACCCTCGTAGGGCCAGTCGCTCTTGGCGGTGGCGATCAGGTACTTGGTGAAGTTGTCCGTGGTGCCGGAGTCGTCCGAGCGGTGGAACGCCTGGATCTTGAGGTTCGGGAGCTTCGCGTCCGGGTTCAGCTTCTGGATCGCGGGGTCGTTCCAGGTCTTGATCTCGTTGTTGAAGATCTTCGCCAGGGTCTTGGCGTCCAGGACGAGGTTGTCCACGCCGTTGACGTTGTAGCCGACCGCGATCGGGCCGCCGACCATCGGCAGGTCGATGCCCTGGCCGCCGTTGCAGATCTTCTTCGACGCCTCGACCTCTTCGGGCTTCAGCGCGGAGTCGGAACCGGCGAAGGCGACCCGGCCCTGGGTGAACGCGGTGACGCCGGCGCCGGAGCCGCCACCCTTGTAGTTGATCTGCACGCCCTTGCAGGCAGCGGCGAACTGCTTGACCCAGGCGTCGATCGCGTTCTTCTGCGCGGACGAGCCGTCGGCCAGCAGCTGGCCCTTGGCGTCGTCGCACTTGACGTTGCTCGCCGGCGGGTTTGCGGAGGAGGTGCCGCCGTTGTCGCCGGTGTCATCGGAGCCGCACGCCGTGAGGGCCAGGGCGCCGGAGACGGCGAGAGCACCGAGAGCGAGGGCCCGCCGGTTCATGCGCTGAAGCTTCACTTGAGTTCCTTCCAGGAGCCGCCGTCCTGATCGGCGGCGTGCGAAGTCTGTGTGACGCGTGACGAGGCCGCGCACAGCAGGCGCGGCTCGCATCTGGCACGGCCGAAATTAGACAGATCAGGTGAAGGCGCCGATGGCCACAAATGAACGAGGGGTGAACCCCTGCCTAAGGTGTGGTTAGGTCACGGAATGCTCACGGGGAGAGCACGTGCGGGTTCCGCTTTCCGGACCGGAGGGGCTCAGTCCGGTCTTCCGGCCGGTTGTGGCGGGTTCAGCACGGCGAGCAGCGCGTCGACCAAGGGGCGGTCGTGGGGCTGGGTGAGGCGGGCGCGGGCGTCGACAGGTGTCAGCCACAGCACCCGGTCCACCTCCTCCGTCGGGGAAAACGCGCAGGACAAGGCCTCGGCCGCCCAGTAGCGGACCTGCTTGGGGCGGCCGTTCGCCAGGTAGCGCTGGGTGGGCAGCTCGGCGCCCGGCTCGGCCCGGCAGCCCGTCTCCTCCGCCACCTCGCGCAGGGCGCCGGCGAGCGGCTCCTCGCCGCGCTTCAGCTTGCCCTTCGGCCAAGACCAGTCGTCGTATTTCGGCCGGTGCACGAGACAGAGCTCCAGCCCGCCGGTGAGGGGGGAGCGGCGCCACAGGACACAGCCGGCCGCCTGGACGGTGGTGTCCTCGGGGGAGCCGGAGCTCACCGGGTGCTCACCGCCTCCGCCTCCTTCTGCCAGGCCTGCTGGAACGCGAAGCGTGCCGCCTCCACCTCGTGCCGCTGGTCGGCGTGCAGGACTCCGAGGGCGTACGCCGTGGCCGGCGCGATACGCGGGGTACGGGCCGCCTGGGCCGCCGCTGCCGCCGCCTCCGAGGCGTCGCGGTGACGGTTCAGGGCCTGGCCGGCGGAGAGCAGGCGCAGGTCGACGACGGAGGTGCCGTCGGGTTCACCGCGGACCGCTTCGCGGGCGTAGCGGTGCAGGCGCAGGAGCAGGCGGACCTGGTGCCAGGGGGCGTCCTGCGGGTGCGGGACCGTGTCCGGGGACAGGCCGTGGATGAGGGCGGCGGCGTTGTACGGGTGGCCCGCGGTGATGAGAGGGAGAGCGGCCACGGCGTCGGCGAGGCGTTCCTTCGCGGCGGTGGCGAGAGGACGGAGGTCTGTCGTGGCCGCGGATCGAGTGAGGGGGACCTCGCTGGCCAGGACGGCGACCTTGTCCGCGATGGCGTGGAAGCGGCTGGAGCCCAAGGCTTGCAGGGCTGCGGAGTGGGCTCGGGTGCGGGCCAATGTCAGTTGGCGGTCCAGTAGAGCGCCTGCTTTTGCTGCGCCGACTGTGAGGTTGCCGCGTTCTTGTGCTGGGGTCGGGGGGTTGCGCAGCTCGGCGCTACGAGGAGCCGCTGTCCTTGGGACGGGTGCCGCCCCAGCGGCACGACTGCCCGCAGCTGGGGCGGCTTCACCACCCATCTGGGCAGGCAGCGTCGTAGAGCCCGACAAGCGGTGCAAGGCGCTCAGCAGGCGCTCCAAACGCGCCGTGTACGCGTGTTCCATGGCCAGGGTGCCCGAGACCCAGGCCAGTTCGGGGCGCATGCCCTCGCACCAGTCCGTGTCGAGGACGGGCTGGAACGTGTGCAGGCTGGCGCTGATGCGGCGAGCCGAGCGGCGGAGCGCGCGGGCCGCCTCGGCGGACCCCTCCGAGCCGTTCGCGCCCGACCCCGTCTCCCGGTGCAGGCGCAGCGCGCGGAGGAACTCCGTGGCCTGGGCCCTCAGGTAGCCCGCGAGGGCGTCCCCGGTGGGGGCAGGGCCGGCCATCGGGCCCGTCGGGTCAAGGTGTCGCTGTGCCACGCCGGCGCCTCCGGGCGTCTATGAGCATCTCCTGGACGTTGCGCAGGGGCTGGCCGTCCGCGTCGGTCGCATGCCGGGTCCACTCGCCGTCCGGGCCGAGGCGCCAGGAGGCGGTGCCGTCGGACATGCCGGTCTCCAGCAGCCGGTTCAGGGCCGCCCGGTGGGCCGGGTCGGTGACCCGGACCAGGGCCTCTATCCGGCGGTCGAGGTTGCGGTGCATCATGTCGGCGCTGCCGAACCAGATCTCGGGCTCGCCGCCGTTGCCGAAGGCGAACACGCGCGAGTGTTCGAGGAAGCGGCCGAGGATGGAGCGGACCCGGATGTTCTCCGACAGGCCCGTCACGCCCGGGCGCAGCGCGCAGATGCCGCGCACCCACACGTCCACCGGTACGCCCGCCTGGGACGCGCGGTAGCAGGCGTCGATGATGGCCTCGTCGACCATCGAGTTGACCTTGATGCGGACGTACGCGGGCCGTCCGGCGCGGTGGTGCTGGATCTCCTTGGTGATCCGGGAGACCAGGCCGTCGCGCAGCGACTTGGGGGCCACCAGGAGGCGGCGGTAGGTCTCGCGGCGGGAGTAGCCGGAGAGGCGGTTGAACAGGTCCGAGAGGTCCGCGCCGACCTGCGGGTCGGCCGTGAGCAGGCCGAGGTCCTCGTAGAGGCGGGCCGTCTTCGGGTGGTAATTGCCGGTGCCGACGTGGCTGTAGCGGCGCAGCGTCTCGCCCTCCTGGCGGACCACCAGCGACAGCTTGCAGTGGGTCTTCAGGCCGACCAGGCCGTAGACCACGTGGCAGCCGGCCTCCTCCAGCTTGCGCGCCCACTTGATGTTGGCGTGCTCGTCGAAGCGGGCCTTGATCTCGACCAGGACCAGGACCTGCTTGCCGGTCTCGGCGGCCTCGATGAGGGCGTCGACTATGGGGGAGTCGCCCGAGGTGCGGTACAGGGTCTGCTTGATCGCGAGGACGTCCGGGTCGCCGGCCGCCTGCTCCAGGAAGGCCTGGACGGAGGTGGAGAACGAGTCGTACGGGTGGTGCAGCAGGACGTCCCGCTCGCGCAGCGCGGCGAAGATGTCCGGCGCGGACGCCGACTCGACCTCGGCGAGATCGCGGTGGGTGCCGGCGACGAACTTGCGGTACTTCAGCTCCGGCCGGTCCAGGGAGGCGATCCGGAACAGACCCGTCAGGTCCAGCGGGCCCGGCAGCGGGTACACCTCGGCCTCGCTGATCTTCAGCTCGCGCACCAGCAGGTCTAGGACCTCCCGGTCGATGGACTCCTCGACCTCCAGGCGCACCGGCGGCCCGAAGCGGCGCCGCATGAGCTCCTTCTCCAGGGCCTGGAGCAGGTTCTCGGCGTCGTCCTCCTCGACCTCCAGGTCCTCGTTGCGGGTGAGGCGGAAGGCGTGGTGCTCCAGCACCTCCATGCCCGGGAACAGCTCCTCCAGGTGCGCGGCGATGACGTCCTCGATGGGGACGTAGCGGCCCGGGGAGCTCTCCAGGAAGCGGGACAGCAGCGGCGGCACCTTGACGCGGGCGAAGTGCTTGTGGCCGGTGACCGGGTTGCGTACGACGACGGCCAGGTTCAGGGACAGGCCGGAGATGTACGGGAAGGGGTGCGCCGGGTCCACCGCCAGCGGGGTCAGCACGGGGAAGATCTGGTGCCGGAACAGGGTGAACAGGCGGGCCTGCTCCTTCTCCTGCAGCTCGCTCCAGCGGACCAGGTGGATGCCCTCCTCCGCGAGCGCGGGGGCGACGTCCTCGTGGTAGCAGGCGGCGTGCCGGGCCATGAGCTCGCGGGAGCGGGCCCAGATCATCTCCAGCACCTCGCGCGGCTGGAGGCCGGAGGCGGAGCGGGTGGCCACGCCGGTGGCGATACGGCGCTTCAGGCCGGCGACCCGGACCATGAAGAACTCGTCCAGGTTGCTGGCGAAGATCGCGAGGAAGTTGGCCCGCTCCAGCAGGGGCGTGTTCGGGTCCTCGGCGAGTTCGAGAACGCGCTCGTTGAACGCGAGCCAGCTGCGCTCCCGGTCGAGGAAACGGCCCTGCGGCAGCTGGGGCCCGTCGTACGGCGACTCCTCGTACGCGTCGAGGTCGGCGTCGATGTCGGGTTCGAGGTCGGAGACGGCCGCCGCGATGGTGTGCGGGCGGTGGGCTGCTATGGAGCCCACGGAGGGCTGCGCGTGCTGGACCTGCGCCTGGGTGTTCGGCTGGCTCATGGACCCATTCTTCCGCGCCGCGAGCATCACGGGCGCGTCGGACAGCGCGGGCGGGAGCGGGGGCGTCACATGAGTGTTCCCGTTCCCCCCAGGCCCCTCGTGGGGCGGTGAAGGCTCTGGCACGGCGGGAGTCATTGGCCGAGCCTCGCAAGCCCGTCTGAATCGATGGTTACGGAGACATGACGTGTGGGATAGCGCAGGGCGGCTCGCGGGGGTGCCTTCGGTGCCGGCCGGGAAGCCGGGCGTGCTTTCGTGAACCGATCGCACGGGGTCGTCCGATGAGGAGACGTGAGCGAAACGAGAAGCGACGGGGAGCTGCTGCGGGCCGTCGCCGCGGACGCCGACCGGCGTGCCTTCGAGGAGCTGTACCGGCGGTACGCGCCGTGGCTGCGCGCCCGGCTGCGGGGCCGGTGCGCCGACCTGGGAGTCGTCGACGACGTCGTACAGGAGACGTTCCTCGCGGTGTGGCGGGGCAAGGCCCGCTACCGGGAGGAGGGCGATGTGGCCGGATGGCTGTGGCGCATCGGGTCGCGGCGGCTGGTGGACGCGCTGCGCGGTGACGGGGCGCGCGGGCGGCTGCGGCAGGCGCTGGCGCGGCTCAGGCACCGGGACGAGGTGTCGGCGGAGGAGCGCGTGCTCGCGGGGGTGGAGCACGGGGACCTCGCCGGGGCGCTGGTCCGGCTGTCGCCGGAGCTRCGGGCGGTGTTGCAGGCGACCGTCATCGACGGCCTGACGACCCGGGAGGCCGCCGTGCTGCTGGGGATTCCGCCGGGGACGGTCAAGACGCGGGCGATGCGGGCCCGGAAGCAGTTGCGGGAGGCGTTGGCATGAGCTGGCACGTGCCTGAAGAGGATCTGCGCGCCTACGCGCGCGGCGAGCTGGCGGCTCCGGCTCTGTGGTCCGCCGACGCGCACCTGGGCGCCTGTGCCGCGTGCCGGGGCGTGCTCGCCGAGGTGAGTGACCCGGTCGCGCTCGACGCGGGGTGGGAGCGGCTCGACGCCGAGCTCGACGCGCCCCGGGCGGGGGTCCTGGAGTCGCTGCTGGTGCGGGTCGGGGTGGCCGGGCACACCGCGCGGCTGCTGGCGGCGGCGCCGGTGCTGCGGCGGTCGTGGCTCGGGGCCGTCGTCGTCGTGCTGCTGCTGAGCGTCGGGACGGGGCATGCCCCGCACAGCGGGGAGTTCCCCACGCTGTTCCTCGCTCTCGCGCCGCTGCTGCCGCTGGCGGGGGTGGCGCTGTCGTACGGGCCCGCACTGGATCCGACGTACGAGATGGCCGTCGTCGCGCCGATGCACGGGTTCCGGCTGCTGATGATCCGGACGGTGGCCGTGCTGGGCGTGGTGCTGGTGCTGAACGGGCTCGCGACGCTCGCGCTGCCCGAGTACGGGCTGCGCGCGCTGGCCTGGCTGCTACCCGCGCTGGCGCTCACCACGACCGGGCTGGCGCTGACGCCCCGGCTGGGGCCGGTGCTCGCGCCGTCGCTGGTCGGTGGGGCGTGGGTCGGGCTGCTGGTGCTGGCCGAGGCGCTGCGGGCCGGGCCCGAGGCGCCGCTCGCGCCGTTCACCGTCGCCGGGCAGGGCGTGGCGGCGCTGGTCGCCGCGCTCGCCGCCGGCCTGCTCTTCCTCTTCCGTGACCGCTTCGACCTCTTCCAGGGACGTGCCGTATGACTCCGACCGTGTCCGCCTCCGGGCTCAGCCTCCACTACGGCGGCACGCGCGCCCTCGACGACGTGTCGCTGCGGCTGACCGGCGGCGTCACCGGGCTGCTCGGGCCCAACGGCGCCGGCAAGACCACGCTGCTGCGGGTCCTCGCCACCGCCCTGCCCGCCGACCGGGGCGCCTTCACCGTGCTCGGGCACGACCCGGGCACCGCGCGGGGGCGGCAGGAGGTGCGGCGCCGGCTGGGCTACCTGCCGCAGACGCCGGGCTTCCACCCGGACTTCACCGCCTTCGAGTTCGTCGACTACGTGGCGATCCTCAAGGAGATGACCGACCGGGCCGCCCGGCACCGCGAGGTGCGGC
Source organism: Streptomyces swartbergensis (assembly GCF_002148965.1). Classification (GTDB taxonomy): domain Bacteria; phylum Actinomycetota; class Actinomycetes; order Streptomycetales; family Streptomycetaceae; genus Streptomyces; species Streptomyces swartbergensis. The sequence continues at coordinate 18,337 of NZ_NGFN01000121.1, forward strand.
GAGTGCTCGACGAGGTGGGGCTCGCCGACGTGCGGGGCAAGCGGATCCGCAAGCTGTCCGGCGGCATGCGGCAGCGCGTCGCCCTGGGCGCCGCCCTGGTCGGCGACCCCGGCTTCCTGGTGCTGGACGAACCCACCGTCGGGCTGGACCCCGAACAGCGCATGCGGTTCCGGGAGCTGATCGCGGGGGCCGGGGAGGGGCGCACGGTGCTGCTGTCCACCCACCAGACGGAGGACGTGGCGATGCTCTGTCACCGGGTGCTGGTCATGGCCGGCGGCCGGGTCCGGTTCGAGGGCACTCCGGCCGAGCTGACGGCGCGGGCCGCCGGGCGGGTGTGGAGCAGCACGGAGCGCGATCCGGGCGCCAAGGCGGGATGGCGTACGGGGACCGGGGCCTTCCGGAACGTCGGGGATCCGCCGGACGGCGCCGAGCTGCTCGAACCCACGCTGGAGGACGGCTACCTGCTCGCCCTCGACGGTGACGCCGTGGAGGTGGCGGCATGACGACGGTGGTGGAGAGGCCGGTCGTGTCCGATGTGCGGCCCGGGTCCTCGGGAGCGGCAGTGGCGGCCCTTGCCCTGTTCGAGACGCGCCGGCTGCTGACGAGGCTGCCGGTGGTCATCGCCTTCCTCGTGTACCTCGGCTGGACCGTGTGGCAGGGCGGGAAGGCCTGGGACGGCTACCCGGCCCTCCAGGACGTCGACCGTGCCACCCAGAGCGCGCCGATGCTGGTCGGTCTCGCGGTCGTGCTGAGCGTCAACCGTGCCGCGCTGCGCTCGCGGCGGCACGGGACGGAGCATCACTTCGCGGTGCTGGTCCTCCCGCCGTGGCGGCGTACGGTCGCCCACGCGCTGTCGGTCGTGGCCGCGGCCCTGCTCACCGCCGTGTGTGTGGCCGGGCAGTTCGGCCGGGAGGCGCTCAGGCCCGGGGCGATCGGGCACGGTTCGGTGGCCGAACTGCTCGTGGGGCCGCTGATCGTGCTGCTGTCCGGGCTGGTCGGACTGCTCATGGCCGGGCTGGTGAGGTCGGCGATCGCCGCCCCGCTGACGGTCGTGTTCTTCCTGTTCTTGTTCCTCTTCTTCACGGGCGGCATGAGCGACGGCTGGGTCCGGTGGCTGATGCCGGTGGTCGTCGAGCCGACCGCCAGTACGTTGCCGTCCGACCTGATCGGGCGGCCCGCCGCCTGGCACGCGCTGTATCTGGCCGGGCTGGCGCTGTGCGCGGGACTGGTGGCGGTGCTGGTCGCCGGTGGCCGTAAGCCGTTGGTGATGGCCGGGGTCGCCGGGGCGGTGGCCATGACGCTGGTGGGCGGAGTCGCCCAGACGGGCGGCGACTCGCCCGAGCTGGTCAAGGCCCGGGAGCGGGCCACGGTGAACCCGGACCAGGTGCAGTCCTGTGTCCGGCGGGACGGGTCGACGTACTGCGCGTTCCCCGAGTGGGGACCGCGGGTCGCGGACTGGGCCGGGGTCGTGGACCGGGTGCGGTCCCTGGCCGGCGGCAGCGCCCATGAGCAGAAGGTCGTCGTACGGCAGCGGATCGAGGCCCGTTACGGGCTCTCCGGCGATGCCGCGCTGATGCCCCTGGAGCGTCCGCACGAGGTGACCGTGGGCACGCGGTGGGGCGGAAACCGTGTCCCCGAGTTCTCGGCGGCCGTCGCCGGCGTGCTCGTCGCCGGGACCGAGAAGGCATCCACCTCGATCTGCGACGGCCGCGTCGTCACCGTCATGTGGCTGGCCCTGGGCTGGGAGTCCGACCCGGTGGCGGCCCTGCGCCGCGTCCGCCTCGACGACAGCGTGACCGGCTCGGCCTTCGTCCTCCAGCCGACGGACGGGCTCTACATGACGGCCGCCCAGACGGAGGTCCTGCGCGAGCTGCTGGACCGGCCCCGCGGCGAGGTCACCGCGCGCGTCAAGTCCCACTGGGCCGAACTGACCGAGCCGAAGGTGACGGCGGCCCGGGCGGCGCGGCTGCTGGGCGTGAAGGCACCCCAGGGGGACGACAAGTGCCTCGACTGAGCAGGGAGTTGATCTTCACGGCCTGCCGGACCCTGCCGTGGGGCGTGGTCGGCACGGCAGGCGGGGCGGGACTGCTGCTCGCCGCGCTCACCCGGATCACCGGTGAGACGGGCGAACGGCTCTCCCTGCACCTGCTGCGGGCCGCGGTCCTGGCCTTCGCGCTGGGCCTGGTGTTCCTCCTGGACGACCCCGCCCGGCACACCACCGCCACCGTGCCGACCCCGCGCCCGGTCCGCTTCACACTGCGGGTGGCCCTCGTCGTCCCGGCCACGGCGGCATGGTGGACCGCGGCACTGCTGCTCGTGCCGCCGGACCTACGGCCGCCGGTCGCCGACATCACGCTGGAGGCCGGGGCGGCGTTCGCCCTGGCGGTGGCCGGTGCGGCGGTCGCGGTGCGCTGCACCGAGGTCACGCGGCCCGGACCGCGGGTCGCGGCGGGCCTGCTGACCTCGGCGGTACTGGTCATGGTGGGCTGGCCCGGGCGGTGGGCGCTGTTCGTGCCGGTGCAGGACGACCGGTGGGCGGCGGCGCACGACCGGTGGGCGGTGGTGCTGACCGGGGCGGTGCTGGTGGGAGCACTGGGTGCGGTGGAGCCGTTGCGGCGGTGGTCCTGGCGCGGGGCGCCGGGCCGTCGCGCGGCTGGTCGTCGAGGTCTGCGCCGGGCGGGTCGATCCGCTCGCGTTCAGGAACCCTAGGGTGACGGCGTGGACCTCAAAGCCGTACGGGCATTCGTCGCGATCGCCGACGCCGGGCAGTTCCAGAAGGCCGCCGTCGACCTGTCGCTGACCCAGCAGGCGGTCTCCAAGCGGATCGCCGCGCTGGAGAAGGACCTCGGGGTGCGGCTGCTGGTGCGTACGCCGCGTGGCGCGGAGCTCACCATCGACGGGCAGGTGCTCCTGCCGCACGCCCGGGCCCTGCTCCAGGCGGAGGAGCGGGCGGTGGCAGCCGTGCGCCCCGGGGAACGCGCGCTGCGGGTGGACGTCGTGGGGCGCCGGGCGGCCACGGCCGGACTGGCACGGGACTTCCACCGGGCGCACCCGGAGATCGCCCTGGACGTCGTCACGCTCTTCGACGCGGATGCGGCGGTGGCCGCCGTACGGGACGGGGCCGTCGACGCCACGTTCCGTGCCGTCACCATGCCCGGGCACCGGCTCCCCGACGGCATCGAGGCCGTCCCCGTCCTGGACGAGCCGCTGCGCCTGTGCGTCGGCCCCGACCACGAGTTCTTCCGAGCCGCCTCGGTGACACCCGCCCAACTGGCCGGGCAGAGGATCTGGATGCCGGGCAACGCGCCCGGCACGGAGTGGTCGGCCTACTACGACGAACTCGCCGAGACCTTCGGCCCGTCCATCGACACGATCGGCCCCAACTTCGGCATCGAGGCCCTCCTCGACACCATCGCGGGCTCCCCGACCCTGGCGACCTTCCTCAGCGAACGAACCCCACTGGTCTGGCCGGCCGACCACGATCTGCGCCTCGTCCCCGTGCGCGACCCGACCCCGGTCTACCCGCACTCCCTGCTCTGGCGCACGGACAATCCGCATCCAGGGCTGGCGGCCCTGCGCGACCACCTGCTGGCGACGCGCCCGCGGTTGACCGAGGGGGAGGTCTGGAAACCGTCGTGGGCGAAGTGAGGGGAGTCGGAGCCTGTGGGTGTCCTCCGGGAACGTCGAACACAACTGTCGAGGCCGCCCGCTTCTTGGCCAGTGTCGTGCTTCCACGACCCGAGTAAAGGGCGCTCCGCGTCGCCTTCGGCGATCGGCCTTCGGCCGCCCCTTGACTCGGCTCGCTCCAGCACGGGAGAGAAGCGAGCG
>NZ_NGFN01000122.1 GCF_002148965.1 Streptomyces swartbergensis
GCCCCGGCCTCTCCAGTCGGCCCGGCCCCCAGCCGCTCCGGTCGGCCCTGCCCTCACCTACCCCTCCGGYAACACCGTCGCCACGATCCTCTCCACCAGGCCGTCCGGCACGCTCACTCCGGGCAGGACGCCCTCCAGGACGCCCGGCAGGGTCAGGTGCTCCAGGAGCAGTCCGAGCATGGCCAGGTACAGCACGGCGACGGACTCGTCGCCGCCGGGGAGGCCGGCCGTCCGGTGGAACTCCATGGCCTCCTCCAGGTCGCCGCGCACCGACTTGGTGTAGGAGGTGAGCAGTTCGGGACGCCGGGTCGCCTCCAGGCGCAGCTCCATGAGGGCCAGATAGCCCGTGCGGTCGCGGGTCGCGCGGGCCATCAGGTCGTACATGAAGGCCGTGACCAGTGAACGGTCCCTGGGGCGGGTCATCAGCTCGGCGACCACGTCGGGGTCGGGTGCGAGCCGTGTGTGCAGCCGGGTGTCGATCTGGCGCAGCAGGTCGGCACGGCCGGTGAAGTAGTTGGAGGCCGTGCCCACGGGCACGCCGGCCTCCGCGTCCACCGCTCGGAACGTCAGGCCCCGCGCTCCCTCGCGTGCGAGCACCTCGACGCCGGCGTCGACGAGCGCGGCCCGGCGCTCGGGATTGCTGACCATACGGAGTCCCTTCTCCCACTTTCGTCGGCTCGCGGTGGCTCGCGGTTATTCCCTTGCAACCACTACAGGAGGAGTACTACAACTGAAGTCGTTGCACCGGCAGCCTACGAAAAGAGACCGGCTTGCGAAAGCTCACGTACTTCATCGCCTGTTCCATCGACGGCTTCATCGGCGACCCGGGCGGCGACGCGACGTCGATGGTCCGTTTCGTCGACGAGGAGTTCTTCGCCTTCCTCAAGGCGGAATATCCGGAGACCCTGCCCACCCACGGCCGCCGGGCCCTCGGCGTCGACGACCTGCCGAACAAGCGGTTCGACACCATCATCCAGGGCCGCAGCAGCTACGACCTCGCCCTGAAAGAAGGCATCACCAGCCCGTACGCCCACCTGCGCGAATACGTCGCCTCCCGCACGCTGAACGAGTCGCCCGACCCGAACGTCGAGATCATCGCGGACGACCTGGTCGGAAAGGTCCGCGAACTGAAGGCCGAGGACGGCGACTTCGGCATCTACCTGTGCGGCGGCGCGCAGATCGCGGGCGAACTGCTCGACGAGATCGACGAACTCGTGATCAAGACCTACCCGCTCGTGTACGGCGCGGGCATGCCGATGTTCGGCTCGGCATTCGCGATCTCGGAGTTCGCTCTGGAGTCGGTGCGCACCTTCGGCAACCACGTGCTGGTGCGCACGTACAGCAGGAAGCGCTGACGCCCCGACCGGCCTACCCTGAGGACATGGGCAGCGAAGAACACGTCTGTCCGACGTGCGGACAGCCAGTGGAAACAGTCGTCCGGCGCCACAAGACGCTGGGCGCGTGGGTCCCGCGCTGGGTGCCGGGCCCCTGCCGCAACCCGGAGTGCGCGGCCTACGACGCGGAGGGTGCCGAGGGCGGTCGCGCCGGTGAGGACACCCGGACCGCCGACCGGCCCCGGACCGCCGATCGGCCCCGGACCGCCGATCGGCCCCGGACCGCCGCGAGCACCGCCCCACCTGCGACGACCCCGCCCGAAGACGCCCCCGGAGAAACCGTCACGGAAAATCCCTGAGCCCGTGTCGAGAATCCCGGCCCGGCTCCGACGTCCCCTGTGAGAGCCGCCCACCAGGGCGGTCAGAGCCGAAGGAGCGGACTGATGAAGTACCTGGTCATGGTGCAGGGCACACAGGCGGACTACGACGCCATGCGCGGCAAGGCGTCGGCGCACTCCCCCGCCTGGAGCGAGGAGGAGCTCCAGGCCATGTTCGCCTACATGGGCGCCATCAACGACGACCTCTTCGAGACGGGCGAACTCGTCGACGGGCAGGGTCTGGCCGAACCGGCGCAGACCCGGCACGTCACCCTCGGTGACGACGGCAAGGCGGTGATCACCGACGGCCCGTACAGCGAGACCAAGGAGCTGCTCGCCGGCTACTGGGTCCTGGAGTGCGAGAGCCTGGAGCGGGTCACGGAGATCGCCGAGCGCGTCGCCCGGTGCCCCCAGCCGGCCGGCGCCCCCGACTACCCGGTCGTGATCCGTCCGATCATGGACGGCTCCGGGGACATCTGAGAGCCGGACCACGCCGACGGACGGGCCGGTGACGAACGCACCCGAGATCGAGGACCTGCTGCGCCGGAACGCGCCGCAGGTCCTCGGCGCGCTGGTCAGGCGGTACGGGCACTTCTACGCCGCCGAGGACGCCGTACAGGAGGCGCTGCTCGCGGCGGTCGGGCAGTGGCCCTCGGCGGGTGTGCCCGGCAATCCGCGCGGCTGGCTCATCAGGGTCGCCTCGCGGCGGCTGGCCGACGCCCTGCGCAGCGAGGAGGCGCGGCGGCAGCGCGAGGAGCGGGCGGCGGCGCTCACGCCCCGCGACGCCTTCACCGCCCCGCCGCCCGGGGAACGGGCTCCGCGCGAGGACGACACCCTCTCGCTGCTCTTCCTGTGCTGCCACCCTGACCTGACGCCGCCCGCCCAGATCGCGCTCACGCTGCGCGCCGTCGGCGGTCTCACCACGGCGGAGATCGCCCGCGCTTATCTGGTGCCGGAGGCCACGATGGCGCAGCGCATCAGCCGGGCCAAGCAGCGCGTGCGGGATGTGCGCTTCGGCCGCCCGGAACGCTGGGAACAGCGGCTGCCGTCCGTCCTCCAGACCCTCTACCTGATCTTCAACGAGGGTTACACGGCCACCTCCGGCGCCGCCCTCCAGCGCCGTGACCTCGCGGGCGAGGCCGTACGCCTGACCCGCACCGTCCACCGGCTGCTCCCCGACGACTGCGAGGTGGCCGGCCTGCTCGCGCTGATGCTCCTCACCGACGCCCGCCGCGACGCGCGCAGCGGACCGCACGGCGAGCTGATCCCCCTCGACGAGCAGTACCGGGACCGCTGGGACAAGGCCGCGATCGAGGAGGGCGTCGCGCTGGTCACCGGGGCGCTGTCCCGGGGCCGCCCCGGGCCGTACCAACTGCGTGCCGCGATCGCCGCCGTCCACGACGAGGCATCCTCGCCCGAGACGACGGACTGGGCCGAGATCCTGGGCCTCTACGACGTCCTCGTCCGCCTGGTCCCCGGCCCGGTCGAACGCCTCAACCGCACGGTAGCCGTCGCCATGGTCCACGGCCCGCACGCCGGCCTGTCCGAATTGGACGGTCTGGCAGGCGAGTTGAAGGGCCACCGCCTGGAGGCCGTACGCGGTCACCTCCTGGAGCGCGCGGGCGAGCCCGAAGCCGCCCGTGCCGCCTACGAGTCAGCGGCCGCCCAGACCCTCAGCCTGCCCGAACAGCGCTATCTCCAGGCTCGGGCGGCGCGGTTGAACCGCTAGCGTATGAGGCATGGACATGGCGGGGGAGCGGCGGCGCAAGGTGTGGCGCCGGGTGGTGATCGTGTGGGCGCTGGCCGTGGTCGTGGCGGGCGGGCTGACGCTGTGGATGCAGGACTCGACGGAGCCTGGGGGGCCGTACGTCTGGGAGGAGACGAAGCCCGGCGAGACACCGGACCTGCCGCCCTGCCCGACGCCCGAGCACGGCGGGGCCGTCCTGTGCGCGTACGCCGAAGCGGATTAGACCCGCAGCCCGCCCGTCTCCGGATCCCGGGTCGTCAGGCAGTACGTGCCGCCGGCCGGGTCGCGCATCACCGTCCAGCCCGGGAAGCCGGCCACGAACACGGCCCCGAGCTCCTCGTGCCGCGCCCGGGTCGCCTCGACGTCCGCGCAGGCGAGGTCGAGGTGGGCGGAGGCCGGACGTTCCTCGTCGAGGCGTTGCAGGAGCAGGCGTACCGGCAGGCCGGGCGGCGGCTCGACCACGTGGAACTCCGGGAGTGCACCCGGCCGTGACGTCCAGTCGGCCAGCAGCCCGCTCCAGAAGGCGACTTCGGCGTCGTAGGCGGACGGCGGCACGTCCACGCACACCTGGTCGAGACGGCTGCCCCGCACCACCCCTGGCCGCGATGATTGCCCGCGCCAAGGGTCCGCGCAGAACGACTGCCCGCCGGGCGACCGCAGCACGACGAGCGACCCCAGGTCGGCCACCACGCTCGCGCCGAGCCGCTTCGCCGATTCGGCGAACTCCCTCACGTCGTCCACACAGAAGTCGAGATGCGCACCGCCGTCCCCGGATCGCACCGCCTGTGCCTTCAGGCAGGCGTCGGCGTCGTCCGGGACCAGCGTCAGGAACTCGGAGTGTTCTCCGCGCAGTTCGGAAAGCCGGGTGCCCGTGACCGCCGTCCAGAAGTGACAGGCGGTGTCGAACGCCTCACGCGGGCGGTCGATGAAGGCGTACGTCCAGCGGATCCTCATGGGCGCGATCGTATAAGGGCGACGTCACCGCCACCCGCGTGAACCTTGACCAGCCTTTGCCTCGCCGTTCCCCGCCTATTGGCCTGCACTTGTTTGCATTCAGGAATGGACCACATCACGTTCCTCGTGGCGGTCGTCATCGTGACGGCGCTAGCCTTCGACTTCACCAACGGATTCCACGACACGGCGAACGCGATGGCCACGTCCATCGCCACCGGCGCGCTCGCTCCCCGTACGGCGGTCCTGATCAGCGGTGTCCTCAACGTCGTGGGTGCCTTTCTGTCCACCGAGGTCGCCAAGACCATCTCGGGCGGCATCGTGGACGACACCCTCGTCAGCCCGGGGATGATCTTCGCGGGCCTGGTCGGGGCGATCCTGTGGAACCTGCTGACCTGGCTGGTCGGTCTGCCGTCGAGTTCCTCGCACGCCCTGTTCGGCGGGCTGATCGGGGCCGTGTGGGTCGGGGCGGGCAGCCACGGCGTCAACTTCGAGAAGGTCGTCGAGAAGGTGCTGGTGCCGGCGGTGGCCTCGCCGGTCGTGGCCGGTGTCGCCGCGCTGCTGGCCACCTATCTCGCCTACCGGCTCACCGACCGCGCTCGCAAAGAATCCGTGACCAAGGGCTTCCGGATCGGCCAGATCGCCTCGGCCTCGCTGGTCTCCCTCGCCCACGGCACGAACGACGCGCAGAAGACCATGGGCGTCATCACCCTCACCCTGATCTCGGCCGGCGCGCTCGGCCACGACGCCGGTCCGCCCCTGTGGGTGATCGCGTCCGCGGGCATCGCCATCGGCCTCGGCACGTATCTCGGCGGCTGGCGCATCATCCGCACCATGGGCAAGGGGCTCACCGAGATCCAGTCGCCGCAGGGCTTCGCCGCCGAGACCGCCTCCACGGCCGTCATCCTGACCTCCGCGCACCTCGGCTTCGCCCTGTCCACCACCCAGGTCGCCTCGGGCAGCATCCTCGGCGCGGGGCTCGGCCGCAGGCTCGCGGAGGTCCGCTGGGGCGTCGCGGGCCGCATGGCGGTCGCGTGGCTGATCACGCTGCCCGCCGCGGCCCTGGTCGGCGGCCTGGCCGCGAGCGTGGTCCAGAGCGGCGGCGACCTCGGCACGGCGGTCGTCGCGCTGGTCGGCGCGGCCCTCGCCGCGGGCATCGTGGTCGTCTCGCGCCGCAACCCGGTGCACGCCCACAACGTCAACGACGCACACGAGGTCACCATCCGCACCGAGCCGCCCGCCAAGGTCGGCACGGCCGCCTGAACGACGGGGAGTCGACATGCATCTGGACTGGACCGCCCTCGGCCAGGTCGCCGCGGCGAGCACAGGCGTCACCGTCGCCGTGGTCGTCGTCTTCGCCCTCGGCGTCCTCGGCCTCGCCCAACTGGAAGGCGCCCGCGACCGGCAGGGCCGCACCTTTGCCCTCGGCCTCACCCAGGCGGTGCTGTGCTTCCTCGCCTGCGCGGCCGTGGTGGCGTACGGGATCTTCCTGATCGTCCCGCAGTTCCATTGACGGCGACGACCGCCGCCCATGACGAAGGGGCCCGGCCGGTGCTCCCGGCCGGGCCCCTTCGTCTGCCCGTGACTTCAGGCCTTCTTGGTCTCCCAGAAGATCTTGTCGATCTGGACGATGTAGTCCAGCGCCTTCTGGCCGGTCGCCGGGTCGGTCGAACCCTTGGCGGCCGAAAGGGCCTTGAGGGTGTCGTTGACCAGCTGGTGCAGCTCCGGGTACTTCTCGAAGTGCGGCGGCTTGAAGTAGTCGCTCCACAGCACGGACACGTGGTGCTTCGCGAGCTCCGCGCGCTGCTCCTTGATGGTGGTGGCACGCGCCTGGAAGTGCGGGTCGTCGTTGGCGGCCATCTTCTCCTGGATGGCCTTCACCGACTCCGCCTCGATGCGGGCCTGGGCAGGGTCGTACACACCGCAGGGAAGGTCACAGTGTGCGCTGACCTTGACCTTGGGGGCAAACAGGCGGGAAAGCATGGAGCATTCCTTCCTCGTGATCGTCTTCTCACAGGGGACATTACTCCGTGAGGGACGGCTTTTCGCGGGTGCCCCCATGGGCTTAGGACAAAAGTCCAGGGTGAGACTGAGACTGGTGGACGAAGAACCGGGGAGGTGCCGGGTGATGCCGGAGCTGTCGCAGGAGTCCGAGCGGGGGAGGTCGGCCGCGCCCTTCGGGGTGGCCGAGGTGACCGGTCCGTCCATGGTGCCCACGCTGTACCACGGGGACCGGCTCCTGGTGCACTACGGGGCCCGGGTCAAGCCCGGTGACGTCGTCGTGCTGCGGCACCCCTTCCAGCAGGACCTGCTGGTCGTCAAGCGGGTCGCCGAGCGGCGCGGGAACGGCTGGTGGGTGCTCGGGGACAACGCGTACGCCGGCGGCGACAGCACCGACTACGGCGTCGTGCCGGACGAGCTGGTGCTGGGCCGGGTCCGGTTCCGCTACCGGCCGCTCAGGCCCGGCCGCCGCTCGCCGTGGGCGCTGCTCGGCTGGGCGCTGTCGGCCGCCAGGCCCGTCTTCTCGGGCAGGGCGGGCCGGGCGGCTTCGAGGCGTTTGCGGGCGCGGTAGGCCGCCACGTTGGCGCGGGTCGCGCAGCGGTCGGAGCAGTAGCGCCGGGAGCGGTTGGTGGAGGTGTCCAGGTAGGCGTTGCGGCAGGGCGCGGCCTCGCACAGGCCGAGCCGGTCCACGCCGTACTCGGTCAGGTGGAACGCCAGCCCCATCGCCGCGATCGCCGCGTAGCCCGCGGTCGCGTTGGACGGGTGGTCCGCCAGGTGCATGTGCCACAGGGGCCGGCCGTCGTCGTCGCGGAAGTCGTGCCCGGAGATCTGCGGGCTCACCGGGAACTCCAGCAGCAGTGAGTTCAGCAGGTCCACGGCGAGCGTCTCGTCGCCCTTGTCGGCCGCCTCGAAGACCGCGCGCAGCCGGGCCCGGACCGAGCGGAAGCGGGTGACGTCCGCGTCGGTGGCGCGGCGGGCCGCCGACTGGTTGACGCCGAACAGCTCGCGGACCGCATCGACCGACGTCAGGGAGTCCTTGCCCCGGGCCGGCTCCTCGGTGTTGACGAGGCGCACCGCGTAGTCCGAGTAATAGGCCAATTCCACTTGTAGTCCTTACGAAGGGGCTTTATGGTCATGAGCGCGCACTCGTAACAGCTGATGGTGCTTCCAGGGTATTACGAGGGAGGGGCTCGATGACGGACGCGGTCGCCTGCGGCACCGGGAGCATCACCGCCCGGCCGCTCGCCCGGTTCCCGCAGGCCACCAGCACCGGCGTCGACCTCGACCCGGCGCTCCTCGCCATCGCCGAGGGCACCTTCGCGAGCGACGAGCGGGTGAGCCTCGTCACCGCCGACCTCAAGGACCCGGACTGGCCGGGCGAAGCTGCCCTTCGACAGTGTGCGAGGTCGAGTTAGCTCGATCGTGTGATCGTCGGCTCGCGAGCTTGCAGCACTCTGGACCGACCGGGTTAACGCGATCGTGCGATCTGGGACGCGGGTACGACGCCAGCGTGCGGGGCCCCCGCTCCACCAGAGGATGGTCCGGGGCCTCTCCGTCGCCACTGGCCGTACCCACCTGGCCAGGTCGCGCAGGGAACTGGCCTCCCGGGCTCGGACCACGCACAGGATGCGTGTCGCCGCCCCGGGGTTGAGTACGCCGGGGACCAGTGCGCCCACGACCGTTCGGGGCGTGCGGCTGAACGGGCTCACCCCTGCTCAGTCTTCAGGAACGGTTCGCGGAGGCCAGGCCGGTGTGGTGTTCGCCCTCCGACACCCTGCTGCTCGCCCTGAAGTAGCACGCCGAAGGGGGCGGTACGGAGTTCCCGTACCGCCCCCTTCGATGTGTGTGACGTCAGAGCACCTTGGAGAGGAACGACTTCGTCCGCTCGTGCTGCGGGTTCGTCAGCACCTCACGCGGGTGACCGGATTCGACCACCACGCCGCCGTCCATGAAGACCAGGCTGTCACCCACCTCGCGGGCGAAGCCCATCTCGTGGGTGACGACGATCATCGTCATACCGGACTCGGCGAGGTCGCGCATGACGTCCAGGACGTCACCGACCAGCTCCGGGTCCAGCGCCGACGTCGGCTCGTCGAACAGCATCAGCTTCGGGTCCATGGCGAGGGCCCGGGCGATGGCGACGCGCTGCTGCTGGCCGCCGGAGAGCTGCGAGGGGTAGCTGCCCGCCTTGTCGGCCAGGCCCACCCGGTCCAGGAGCTCCAGGGCACGCTGCCGGGCCTGACCCCGGCTCACGCCCTTGACCTGGACCGGCGCCTCCATGACGTTCTCCACGGCCGTCATGTGCGGGAACAGGTTGAAGCGCTGGAAGACCATGCCGATGTCCCGGCGCTTGACGGCGACCTCGCTGTCCTTCAGCTCGTAGAGCTTGTCGCCCTTCTGGCGGTAGCCGACCAGCTCCCCGTCCACGTACAGGCGGCCGGCGTTGATCTTCTCCAGGTGGTTGATGCACCGGAGGAAGGTCGACTTGCCGGAGCCGGAGGGGCCGATGAGGCAGAACACCTCGCCGGACTTCACCTCCAGGTCGATGCCCTTGAGGACCTCTACGGGGCCGAAGGACTTGTGGACGCCCTCGGCCTTGACCATGGCGGTCATGCGGTGCCTCCCGTCGGCTTGGAGCGGCTGGACAGGGACAGCACGTTCGCCTTGATCTTCTGGAGCGGCGTGGCCGGGAGCGAATGGCTCGAACCACGCGCGTAGTACCGCTCCAGGTAGTACTGGCCGATGCTGAAGATGGACGTCATCAGCAGGTACCAGGCCGCCGCCAGGAACAGCATCTCGGCGGGGGCGCCGGAGGTCTGGCCGATGTCCTGGGCGGCACGGAGCAGCTCGGGATACTGGACGACCGAGACCAGCGAGGTCGTCTTCAGCATGTTGATGACCTCGTTGCCCGTCGGCGGCACGATCACGCGCATCGCCTGCGGGATGACGATCCGGCGCAGCGTCTTGGCGTGGCTCATGCCGAGCGCGTGCGACGCCTCGGTCTGGCCCTCGTCGACGGAGAGCAGACCGGCCCGGCAGATCTCCGCCATGTAGGCGGCCTCGTTGAGGCCGAGGCCCAGCAGCGCCGTCAGGAACGGGGTCATGAAGTCCGACCACTCGTCCTTGTAGAACGGCCCGAGGTTGATGTACTCGAAGACCAGGCCCAGGTTGAACCAGACGATGAGCTGCACCAGGACCGGGGTGCCGCGGAAGAACCAGATGTAGAACCACGCGATCGACGAGGTCACCGGGTTCTTCGACAGGCGCATCACGGCGAGCATGACGCCGCCGACGATGCCGATCAGCATGGACAGCACGGTCAGCAGGAGCGTTTTGCCCACGCCGTCCAGGATGCGGTCGTCGAAGAAGTAGTCCGGGATCGCGCCCCAGTTGATCTTGCCCTGGGAGAACGCGTAGACGACCCCGACCAGCAGGGCGATGGCGACGACGGCGGAGATGTACCGCCCGTAGTGCCGGACCGGGATGGCCTTGATGGCCTCCGGCCCGGCCGGGGGCGTGTCGCCCGTCGTCTTGTCGATGTCAACAGTCACGGGTGTTGCCTTTCAGTGCCGCTGCGTCGCGGTCACTTGCCGCCGTTGATGGTGGCTTCCTTGATGGCGCCGTCCGTGACGCCCCACTTCTTCATGATCTTCTCGTACTCGCCGTTCTCGATGAGCGCGTCCAGCGCGGCCTTGAGCGCGTCCCGCAGCTGCGTCTGGTTCTTGGCGACCGCGATGCCGTACGGAGCGGCCTCGACCTGCTCGCCGACCAGCTGGAAGTCGTTACCGCCGCCGGAGGTCTTCACGGCGTACGCGGCGACCGGGAAGTCGGACGAGCCGGCGTCGGCGCCACCCGCGCGCAGGCGGGTCTGGGCCTGCTGGTCGTTGTCGAAGGGCTCGATGGCGATCTTCTTGCCGGCCGGGCACTTCTTCGACTCGGCCTTGGCGAGGTCCTCGGAGACCGTGCCGCGCTGCAGCACGATCTTCTTGCCGCACAGGTCGGACCAGGTCTTGATGCCCTGGTCGTCGCCCTTCTTGGTGTAGATCGAGACACCGGCGGTGAAGTAGTCGACGAAGTCGACGCCCTCACCGACCTTCTTGCCGGTGTCGGAGTCGATGCCCTCCTGGCGGTCCTTGGTGTCGGTCATCGCGGACATGGCGATGTCGTACCGCTTGGAACGCAGACCGGTGATCAGCGTGTCGAAGGTGCCGTTCTCGAACTGGAAGTCGACCCCGAGCTGCTTGCCCATGGCGGCGGCGAGGTCCGGGTCGATACCGACCGTCTTGCCCGAGCTGTCCTTGAACTCGACCGGGGCGTAGGCGATGTCGGAACCGACCTTGATGACGCCCTTGTCCCGGATCGCCTTCGGCAGCTTGTCGGCGAGCGGGGCCGACGCCGTCGCGGTCTGGCTGTCCGAGCCGTTGTCCTTGGTCTGGTCACCGCATCCGGTGAGCATCAGCGCGCCTGCGACCGCGATCGCACCGACCGCTGCTAGCCGGGACTGCGCGGCGGTCGTACGACGGGTGGAGCTTGCGGTCATGGTGGGTTCCTCCGGCGGATGGGTGGAGTTGCCGATGGGGCGGGCGCTGCCGATGGGTTCGGCAGTGCCGTGGACTGCCGACGGTGCCGGCAGTGCCTGGACTGCCGACGGTGCCGGCAGTGCCGTGGGTCGACGAGAACACACGTCTTCGAGTGTCGCGACCTCGTGTGATTACGGCATCTTGCCATTCGGACGGCGCCATTCTGGGGGCCAGCCATGTCAAAATCGGATAACGGGCGACCCCCGAACCGCACCACTCCGGTACATCACGACCGGACCTTCTGCGGGAATCACTCCTTCCGGCCGGAAGATCTTCGGTATGTCCCTTGAATCCGATACGGGGCCCGAAGGATTCGCCGATACTTGAGCGGTTGTCGGGGGATTGTCCAGTCCTTGTCCCGATATTGGACGAAGATTCGGGCGCCCGTGTGTGACCTTCGCGTTATGGACTCGTCGTCGGCGCCGTCCGTCCGGTAAGAAGGGTCTTTACACCCCTCATCCGGGGCTCAGGGCGCGTGTGCGGCGCGCCCGTCGCGTACGCGCCCGTACGTATCACGTACACAGCACGACCACGGCCGTACGCGGTCCCGCCCACGCCTCACCAGGAGTGGCCACCCTCAAACCAATGAAGATTTAAGGGGTAAAACGAAGTGGCAGCGGAGATCGTCAATCCTCGCAGCGAGAGCACGACGGACCATACGGGTCATGAGGGCGGTGCGGAGCCCCTCGACTCCTTCGATCCGGCGTTCGCGCTCCACCGCGGCGGCAAGATGGCCGTGCAGGCCACGGTGCCGGTCCGTGACAAGGACGACCTGTCCCTGGCGTACACGCCCGGCGTCGCGAAGGTGTGCAGCGCGATCGCGGAGCAGCCGGAGCTCGTCCACGACTACACGTGGAAGTCGTCGGTCGTGGCCGTCGTGACGGACGGTACGGCCGTGCTGGGGCTCGGTGACATCGGCCCCGAGGCCTCCCTCCCGGTGATGGAGGGCAAGGCGATTCTGTTCAAGCAGTTCGGTGGCGTGGACGCGGTTCCGATCGCGCTGAACTGCACGGACGTCCACGAGATCGTCGAGACGGTGGTGCGGCTCGCGCCGTCGTTCGGCGGGGTCAACCTGGAGGACATCTCGGCGCCGCGGTGCTTCGAGATCGAGCGGAAGCTCCAGGAGCGGCTCGACATTCCCGTCTTCCACGACGACCAGCACGGTACGGCGGTGGTGACGCTGGCGGCCCTGCGGAACGCCGCGCGGCTGAGCAAGCGGGCGCTGGGGGAGCTGCGGGCCGTCATCTCCGGCGCCGGTGCGGCGGGTGTCGCCATCGCGAAGATGCTGGTCGAGGCCGGGATCGGGGATGTGGCGGTGGCCGACCGCAAGGGTGTCGTGTCGGCGGACCGGGACGATCTGACACCGGTGAAGCGGGAGCTGGCCGGGTTCACGAACAAGGCGGGCATCAGCGGGTCGCTGGAGGCAGCGCTGGCCGGGGCCGATGTGTTCATCGGGGTGTCCGGCGGGACGGTGCCGGAGGACGCGGTCGCGTCGATGGCCGAGGGGGCGTTCGTGTTCGCCATGGCGAATCCGAACCCTGAGGTGCATCCGGAGGTCGCGCACAAGTACGCGGCCGTGGTGGCTACCGGGCGGTCGGACTTCCCGAACCAGATCAACAACGTGCTGGCCTTTCCGGGGATCTTCGCGGGGGCGCTGCAGGTGCGGGCGTCGCGGATCACGGAGGGGATGAAGCTGGCCGCCGCGGAGGCGCTGGCGGGCGTGGTCGGGGACGACCTCGCGGCCGACTACGTCATCCCGTCGCCGTTCGACGAGCGGGTCGCGCCGGCGGTCACGGCCGCGGTGGCTGCGGCTGCGCGGGCTGAGGGTGTGGCTCGGCGCTGACGTTCGCCGGTGTTGTGAGGTGGCCCTGCCCCGTTGGGTGGGGTCACTTTTTTCCTTCAGGTGCGGCTGTTCGGGTGGTGTGGGTGCCGGTGGCGGCCTGTGCGGGTGCCTCCGGCGGTTGGGCCGGGGTGCCTGCGGCGGCCTGTGGCTGCTTCGGAGGGGCGCGCGTAGCGCACCGCGGTGTGTGTGGGTCGGGGCCGCGTCGGGGGGTGTCCGTCCTCGGAACGGCGCGATGGGGTCGGATACCGACTCGCTGTCCGTTGACGCGCCAACCGCTGCGGGGGACACCCCCGACACGTCCCCTTCCCGCCGTGCGCGGGTACGGGCGCGGGCCGGACCCGCTTAGCTGCGGGCAGTCGTGCCGCTGGGCGGCACCCGTCCCAAAGAAGCGGCACCCCGCTCCGTGGACCTGGCAAGAGGGTGTGTCTCACACGGGCCGGTGGTTCCGCGGGTCCGTTCGGGAACCTATCGTCAAGGTCATGTTCGCTGTCTACGCCGCCCGAATCGACCGCGACCAGCCACTGGCCGGCCTGGAGTTGGGAGAGCGTCCGGCTCCCGAGGCCCGCCCCGGCTGGAGCACCGTCACGGTCAAGGCCGCCTCCCTCAACCATCACGACCTGTGGTCCCTGCGCGGCGTCGGCCTCGCAGAGGACAAGCTGCCGATGATCCTCGGCTGTGACGCCGCCGGCGTCGACGAGGACGGCAACGAGGTCGTCCTGCACTCCGTGATCGGACAGAGCGGGCACGGGGTCGGCCCGAAGGAACCCCGTTCCATCCTCACCGAGCGCTACCAGGGCACCTTCGCCGAACAGGTGGCCGTGCCGACCTGGAACATCCTGCCCAAGCCCAAGGAGCTCTCCTTCGAGGAGGCCGCCTGTCTGCCCACGGCGTGGCTGACCGCGTACCGGATGCTGTTCACCAACGCGGGCGTCCGACCCGGCGACTCCGTGCTCGTGCAGGGCGCCGGGGGCGGTGTCGCCACGGCCGCCATCGTGCTGGGGAAGGCCGCCGGGCTCCGGGTCTTCGCCACGAGCCGGGACGAGGCCAAGCGGAAGCGGGCCGTGGAGCTGGGGGCCGTCGAAGCCCTGGAGTCGGGGGCGCGATTGCCGCAGCGGGTCGACGCCGTGATCGAGACCGTCGGGGCCGCCACCTGGTCGCACTCCGTGAAGTCACTGAAGCCCGGCGGCACGCTGGTGATTTCCGGTGCCACCAGTGGTGACCGGCCCTCGCACGCCGAACTGACCCGGATCTTCTTCCTGGAGCTCAAGGTCGTCGGATCCACGATGGGCACCAAGGACGAGCTGGAGGACCTGCTCGCGTTCTGTGCCGCCACCGGTGTGCGGCCGGTCATCGACGAGGTGCTGCCCATGGACCGCGCCCGGGAGGGCTTCGAACGGCTGGCGTCCGGTGAGCAGTTCGGGAAGGTCGTGCTCACCAATCCCTAGTCCCCGCTGAATGTGCTGACGGCCGGTCCGGGTTCGGGCCGGCCGTTTGGTTTGTCAACTGGGGTTGACGGAAGGGTGGTGTCAACGTAAGTTGACGTCATGACCGAAGCAACCGATCTGGCCGAGCGGGCGGGCGATCGTGATCCACGGGTCGGCCTGCGGGCCGTCGCCGCCCTGCGCAGGCTGCTGGAGCAGCTGGAAGCCGTCCAGGTGCGCAACGCGCGCAGCCAGGGCTGGTCCTGGCAGGAGATCGCCACCGAACTCGGTGTGAGCAGGCAGGCCGTGCACAAGAAGTACGGGAGGCATTGATGTTCGAGCGGTTCACGAAGGATGCCCGGAGTGTGGTCAAGGGCGCGTTCGAGTATGTGGAGGGCGGTGGTGGCGGGCAGGTCGTGGAGCCGGAGCATCTGCTGCTCGCGCTGCTCGACCGGGAGGGCAGCCGTGGCTCGTTCGCGCTCGCCGCTCTCGGGCTCGGTGAGCGCAGGGAGTCCGTACGGCAGGCGCTGGGCGCGGCGCGGCGGCGGGCCGGGCTGTCACAGGCCGAGACCGACGCGCTCGCCGGGCTCGGGATCGACGTGGAGGAGATCGTCGCCCGGGTGGAGGAGGTGCACGGCGCTGGTGCCATGGCCGGTGACCGGAAGAGCAAGGCGTGGTGGTCGGGGCGGGCCTCCTTCGGGCGCGGTGCCAAGGACGTGCTGGAGCGCTCCTTGCGGGTCGCTCTCGCCCAGGGGGACCGGCACATCGGTGATGAGCACATTCTGCTGTCCCTGACCATGCGCCCCGGTGTGCCGGCCGAGGTCCTCGCCGACCACGGGGTGACGTACGAGTCCCTGGTGCGGGTGCTGTACGGGGGCGGCGAGGCCAAGGCCGGGTGACGGGCGGGGCCCCGGCCGCTTACTGCTTCGGGGTGCGCAGCAGCGCTCCTATGTGGGCCGCCGCCGTCGACAGGTGGCGGCGGGCGTCGCGCAGCTGGTCGGGGCTGACGCCGTGGTCCCGGGCCGCGTCGCGGATGTCGTCCCGGAAGCGGTCGAGCAGGCGGTCCAAGTCGCGGGCGGGGTCGCCGGTGGAGTCCGCGGCGTCCTCGTGCGCCCAGGCCGGTTCGTAGGCGGCCGGGAAGTCCTCAGCGGGCTGTGAGGGCGCCGGCTGCGAGGCAGGCTTGCCGGTGCCGGTGCCGGTGCCGGTGCCGGTGCCGGTGCCGGTGCTGGTGCTGGTGCCGGTGCTGGTGCCTGTCCAGTCGAAGCCGAAGTCCTTGCCGTAGTCCTTGCCGAACTCGCCGACCTCCTTGGCCAGTTCGCTCAGGCCCTCGCGCAGCCCCGTGGGCCAGTCGCCGCGGGCGAAGTGGTCCTGGACCTGCTCCTGGACCCGGCGGGCGATGCGCTGCACCTGTTCCTGGGCCTGGGCGCGGGCCTGCTCCTGGGCCTCCTTCGCCTGGCGGCGGGCGCGCTGGGCGTCCTCGCGGGCGCGGCGGCTCTCGTCCTTGGCGCGGCGGGCCTGTTCCTTCCACTCCTGCCTGGCGCGCCGCATCTCCTCCTTGGCGATGCGCCAGGCCTCCTTGTCGCCGTACTGCCCGAAGTCCCCGAAGGGTGCGTCCTCCGCGCCATGGGGCTTGGTGCCGTTGTCCCGGCGGGCCTCGCTCGCGGCGGCACGCATCTCGCGGCGCAGGTCGCCGGCGGCCCCGCGCACGTCGGCGCGGATCTCCGCCGCCAGTTCCGCGACCGACTCCCGGATCTCCAGCTCCAGGTCGGCCAGTTCGCCGCTGCGCTCGGCCAGTTCGGCGCGGCCCGCGTCCGTGATCGAGTACACCTTGCGGCCGCCCTCCGTGGTGTGGGTGACCAGGCCCTCGGCCTCCAGCTTGGCCAGGCGCGGGTAGACCGTGCCCGCCGACGGTGCGTACAGCCCCTGGAAGCGCTCTTCGAGGAGGCGGATCACCTCGTAGCCGTGACGGGGGGCCTCGTCCAGCAGCTTCAGCAGGTAGAGGCGGAGGCGGCCGTGGGCGAAGACGGGGGGCATGTCAGAGCACCTTCTTGTCGGTCGTGCCGTCGGCCGGGACGCCGGCGTCGGCGGCGCCCCGGTCGGAGACGGAATTGTCTCCCGACCGGGCCTGCGGGGCGTCCTGCGGGTCGTCTTGCGGGCCGGCGGGCGAGCTGCCGGTGCCGGGCGGCCGGGTGTCCCACGGCTCGTCGGGCTCGTCCTCCCTGGCGGGGCGGCGCAGCAGGGCGATCGAGCCGGAGACCGTCGTGGCACGCAGCTTGCCGTTGCCCGCGCCCAGGCGGCCCGTGATCTTGTGGGCACCCCACTGGCCGTGCACCCGTAGATCGTCGAAGGCGTTGGAGACCGCGCCGCTCGCCGTATTCGCCTCGACCTCCGCGTCCGCCGGGTCGGGCAGCCGGATCGCGATCTCGCCCGAGACGCTGGTCAGCCGCACGTCCGTGGGGCCGCCCGGGTCGAGGTCGACGATCATGGAACCGCTGACCGAGTCGGCCCGCACGGAGGAGCCGGAGCCCTCGACCACCGTGAGGTCGCCCGAGACGGAGTTGAACCGGAGGTCGCCGGTCACGTCCTGGGCCTCCACATTCCCGGAGACCGTGTCGGCGCGGACCGGGCCGGAGAGTCCGACGAGGGTCGTGTCGCCCGTGACGCCCTTCACCACCGCCGGTCCCTCGATCCCGGAGATCACGGCTGCCGCGCCGACCACCCCCACCTCCACCCGGGTGGAGGCCGGGACGGCCAGGGAGACCACCGCGCTGCGGCGCCAGCCCTTGCGGTCCAGCCACTTGAGGAAGCCCTTCCAGGGCAGGTCCTCGTAGGCCACCGTGAGGGTCCCGTCCTGCTGGGTCACCACCAGGGGAGGTCCCTCGATCTCGGAGATCTCCAGGCGGGCGGAACCTTCGTCCGTGCCCACCACGTTCACCGTTCCGTTGACGAGACGCACGTGAAGCTCGCTCACGGGCTCGTCGAAGGTGAGTTTCCTCGGCTCCGTGACAGACCACTCGGACATGGGCAGACCTCCCCGACATGACGCGCCATATCGCGTCTTCTCTCATTCACGATATATCGTGGTCGGGGAAAGTCAAGACACTCGTTCCGGGGACGTCGGGGCGTGCAAAAGTACTCAAAGAGGGGTGATTCGCCCTAGCGTATGACCATGCCGACGGAAGCCGACCGCACCGGTCCAGCCCCTGGGGCGCTGCTGTTGTGCCGGGCGGTGCCCGGGGCCGTCGCCCCCGTCGCCCACCTGCTGCGGGAACGGATGCAGCTGACCCGGGCGGGCGACGAATGGAGCGTTCTCGTCCCCGAAGGCGGGCCCTGGCGGGACGCCGACGAGCCTGTCGACCGTGTGGTCACCGGCTGGGCCACGGCCCTCGCCGTCGGCGCGCCCTGGCCCGTTCTCGCCCTGTGGTGGGACGCCGACCACGCGGGCTTCACGCTGGCGTCCGGTTTCCGCCGTCCGGTCGGCTTCGTCTGGCTCGCGAGCGGTGTCCCGGTGGGGGAGGAGGAGGCGATGAGCACCTTCGCCGCGCGCGTGGGCCTCGACCCCGTCCTGGACCTCCAGGCCCTCGACCAGCTCACGAAGGCCGACTCCGCGGCCGACGCCCGCACCCGTCTGCGCGGCCTGCTGGCCGTCCTCGCGCGCGTGGGCGTCTCGCTGCCCCCGGAACTCGCCCCCGGCGAGCCCGCCGACCGCCTCCGGGAAGCCGCCGCCCTCCAGCCGGACAGCCTCCCGGTCGAATGGCCGGGCTGGCGCGAGGCGGTCGCGGAACGCGACACCGTCGACCACAGCCGCCTCGGCCCCTGGATGCCCTGGACCGGCGGCCCAAGGGCCCGCGCCCTGGCCCTCGCCCAGGTGGCGGCGGGCGTCCCGCTCATCGCCTGGGGGCTACGGCGCCCCAGCGGAGGCCGGGGCTGGGCCACGGCCGGAGCGCTGCTCCTGGCACATGGCGCACTGGGTCTGGCCTACGACCTCACCCATCCACGCGACTGACCGCCCGGGAGCGTCCTACTCCTCGTCCTCGTCGTCCAGCCGCGCCAGCCACGTCGCCAGCCGCTCCACCGGCACCTCGAAGTCGGGGTTGAGATCGACGAACGTCCGCAGCTGCTCGGCCAGCCACTCGAAGGTGACCTCCTCCTCGCCGCGCCGCTTCTCCAGTTCCTCGATGCCACGGTCCGTGAAGTACATGCCGTCAAGTTTATGTGCGCGCAAACGGCCGGGCCGCACCCCCGAAACGGGGATGCGGCCCGGCCACGCGGGACGCGCGACGACGCTTACGCGTCGAACACCTCACGCACCAACTGCTCCTGCTCGGCCTGGTGCCGCTTCGCGGAACCCACCGCCGGGGACGAGCTGTGCGGGCGCGAGATGCGGCGCAGGCGCTCGCCGTGCGGGACGTCCGCGCCGACCGCCAGGTCCAGGTGGTCGATCAGGTTGAGCGCGATGAACGGCCAGGCACCCTGGTTCGCCGGCTCCTCCTGGGCCCACAGGTACTTCTCGGCGTTCGGGTACTTCTTGATCTCCGCCTGGAGCTCGGTACCCGGCAGCGGGTACAGGCGCTCGATGCGGATGATCGCCGTGTCCGTGACGCCGCGCTTCTGACGCTCGGCCTCCAGGTCGTAGTAGACCTTGCCGGCGCAGAAGACGACCTTCTTGACCGCGGCCGGGTCGACCGAGGCGTCACCGATGACCGGGCGGAACTGGCCCGTCGTGAACTCCTCCGCCTTCGCCGCCGCCGCCTTCAGGCGCAGCATCGACTTCGGCGTGAAGACCACCAGCGGCTTGTGGTGCGGGTTGTGCACCTGCCACCGCAGGAGGTGGAAGTAGTTCGACGGCGACGTCGGCATGGCGACCGTCATGTTGTTCTGGGCGCACATCTGGAGGAAGCGCTCCGGGCGGGCCGAGGAGTGGTCCGGGCCCTGGCCCTCGTAGCCGTGCGGCAGGAGCAGGACGACGCCGGACGTCTGGGCCCACTTCTGCTCGGCCGA
The DNA here is from genome assembly GCF_002148965.1 of Streptomyces swartbergensis. Classification (GTDB taxonomy): domain Bacteria; phylum Actinomycetota; class Actinomycetes; order Streptomycetales; family Streptomycetaceae; genus Streptomyces; species Streptomyces swartbergensis. The sequence goes on from NZ_NGFN01000122.1 coordinate 19,256, forward strand.
CGAGATGAACTCGTCCACGACCGTCTGCGCGCCGTTGACGAAGTCGCCGAACTGGGCCTCCCACATCACGAGCGCCTCGGGGCGGGCCAGCGAGTAGCCGTACTCGAAGCCCATCGCCGCGTACTCGGAGAGGAGGGAGTTGTAGACGTTGAGCCGCGCCTGGTCCTCGGAGAGGTACTGGAGCGGCGTGTACTCGTCGCCCGTGGTGCGGTCGATGATGACCGCGTGGCGCTGGCCGAACGTACCGCGCTGCGAGTCCTGGCCCGCCAGGCGGACCGGGACGCCCTCCAGCAGGAGGGAGCCGATCGCGAGGGTCTCGCCCATGCCCCAGTCGATGGTGCCGTCCTCGACCATCGCCGCCCGGCGCTGCAGCTGCGGCAGCAGACGCGGGTGGACGGTGATGTGGTCGGGGATGTTGACCTGGGACTCGGCGATCCGCTTGACGACCTCCGTGGTCACCGCGGTGTTCACGGCGACCGGGAACTCGGCCTGCGGGTCGGTGGGCTCCGCGGCGGCCGGCTGCGAGGTGGCCTCGCGGACCTCCGTGAAGACCTTCTCCAGCTGGCCCTGGTAGTCCTGGAGCGCCTGCTCGGCCTCTTCCAGGGTGATGTCGCCGCGACCGATGAGGGACTCGGTGTAGAGCTTGCGCACCGAGCGCTTCTTGTCGATCAGGTCGTACATCAGCGGCTGGGTGAAGGCCGGGTTGTCCGACTCGTTGTGACCGCGGCGGCGGTAGCAGATGAGGTCGATCACCACGTCCTTGTTGAACGCCTGACGGAACTCGAAGGCCAGGCGGGCCACGCGGACCACGGCCTCCGGGTCGTCGCCGTTCACGTGGAAGATCGGGGCCTCGATCATCCTCGCCACGTCCGTCGCGTACATCGACGAGCGCGAGGACTCCGGCGCCGCCGTGAAGCCGACCTGGTTGTTGATGACGATGTGGACCGTGCCGCCGGTGCGGTAGCCGCGCAGCTGCGACATGTTCAGGGTCTCGGCCACCACGCCCTGGCCCGCGAAGGCCGCGTCGCCGTGGATCGCCACCGGCAGGACCGTGAAGTCCGTGCCGCCCTTGTTGATGATGTCCTGCTTGGCGCGGGAGACGCCCTCCAGGACCGGGTCCACCGCCTCCAGGTGGGAGGGGTTCGCGACCAGGCTGACCTTGATCTGCTCGCCGTCGAGGCCAGTGAAGGTGCCCTCGGCGCCCAGGTGGTACTTCACGTCGCCGGAGCCGTGCATCGACTTCGGGTCGAGGTTGCCCTCGAACTCGCGGAAGATCTGCGCGTACGACTTGCCGACGATGTTGGCGAGCACGTTCAGGCGGCCGCGGTGGGCCATGCCGACGACGACCTCGTCCAGGCGGGACTCGGCGGCGCTGTCGAGGACCGCGTCCAGCAGCGGGATGACGGACTCGCCGCCCTCCAGGGAGAAGCGCTTCTGGCCGACGTACTTCGTCTGCAGGAAGGTCTCGAAGGCCTCGGCCGCGTTCAGCCGGCGCAGGATGCGCAGTTGCTCCTCGCGCTCCGGCTTGGAGTGCGGGCGCTCCACCCGGTCCTGGATCCACTTGCGCTGCTTCGGGTCCTGGATGTGCATGAACTCGATGCCGGTCGTGCGGCAGTACGAGTCGCGCAGGACGCCGAGGATGTCGCGCAGCTTCATCATCGACTTGCCGGCGAAGCCGCCGACGGCGAACTCGCGCTCCAGGTCCCACAGGGTGAGGCCGTGCTCGGTGATGTCCAGGTCGGGGTGCTTGCGCTGCTGGTACTCCAGCGGGTCGGTGTCGGCCATGACGTGGCCGCGGACCCGGTAGGAGTGGATCAGCTCGAAGACGCGGGCGGCCTTCGTGACGTCGTCGTCGTGGCTGGCGTCGATGTCCTTGAGCCAGCGGACCGGCTCGTAGGGGATGCGCAGCGCCTCGAAGATCTCGTCGTAGAAGTTGTTCTCGCCGAGCAGGAGGTTCGCGACCTGGCGCAGGAACTCGCCGGAGGCGGCGCCCTGGATCACCCGGTGGTCGTAGGTCGACGTGAGCGTCATGACCTTCGAGATGCCGAGCTTGTTCAGGGTGTCCTGGGAGGTGCCCTGGAACTCCGCCGGGTAGTCCATGGAGCCGACGCCCATGATCACGGACTGGCCAGGCATCAGGCGCGGCACCGAGTGGACCGTGCCGAGGCCGCCGGGGTTGGTCAGGGAGACCGTGACACCGGAGAAGTCGTCCATCGTCAGCTTGCCGTCACGGGCACGGCGGACGATGTCCTCGTAGGCCTGCCAGAACTCGAAGAAGTTCAGCGTCTCGGCCTTCTTGATCGCCGCGACGACCAGCTGGCGGTCGCCGTTCGGCTTGACCAGGTCGATGGCGAGACCGAGGTTGACGTGCTCCGGCTTGACCAGGGTGGGCTTGCCGTCCACCTTCGCGAAGTGCCAGTTCATCGCCGGCATCGCCTTGATGGCCTGGACCATCGCGTAGCCGATGAGGTGCGTGAAGGAGATCTTCCCGCCACGGGCACGCTTGAGGTGGTTGTTGATGACGATGCGGTTGTCGAACAGCAGCTTCACCGGGACCGCGCGCACGGACGTGGCCGTGGGCAGCTCCAGGGAGGCGTCCATGTTCTTCGCGACCGCGGCGGCGGGGCCGCGCAGCACGACCTGCTCGGGGCCCGAGGGGGCCTCGGCGGCGGGTTCGGGCTTCGGCTTCGCGGCGGCGGCCGGCTTGGCGGGGGCCGGAGCGGCCTTCGCCGGAGCGGCGGGCTGAGCCGGGGCCTGCGCGGCCCCGCCGCCGCGGTCGCGAAGAAC
>NZ_NGFN01000123.1 GCF_002148965.1 Streptomyces swartbergensis
CGCCTGGTACGACCGCACGGTGGTCCTGGACGCCCTGGAGCGCCTGCGCGCCCTCGGCCGCTCCGGCCGGGGAGCGAGGTTCCGGCGGTCCTGAAACCGATGGCACGCCCCGCCGTAACCGGAATCCCCTGGTCCGGCGGCCGTGCCGGGTGTGGGGTGGCCCGGCCGGGGCATCCGGAGTGCCGGGAGGTCGACATGAACACGAGTGCGATGGCACAAGGCGGTCGGATCCGGGCCCGGCGAGCGGCGCGGGGTTCGGTGACCGAGGGGGCGGCACGGGCGGGCCTGGCCGCCCGGGGTGTGATCTATCTGCTCGTCGGGGCCCTCGCCCTGCAGATCGCCTTCGGCGACACGGGCGAGCAGGCCGACCGCGGGGGAGCCCTGGCGGAACTGTCGCAGAAGCCGTTCGGCGCGGTGCTGCTGTGGGCCTTGGGCATCGGCCTCGTCGGCATGGCCCTGTGGCGGCTGTCCGAGATGATGTTCGGCTCCGTCGGAAAGGACGGCCGCAGCGCACGCAAGCGGCTGCTGGCGACGGCCCGCTTCGTGTTCTACGCCTTCGTCGCCTACTCCGTGCTGTCGTTCGCGGCGAACCGCGGCGGGAGCGGCTCCGGATCCAGCGACCGGCAGTCCGAGGACGCCACCGCCAGGGCACTGGAGATGCCCGCGGGCCAGTGGCTGGTCGGCGCGGCCGGCCTCGCGATCGTCGCGGCGGGCGGGTGGATCGGCGTACGGGCGGTGCTCCGCAAGTACCACGACAAGCTCCGGCTCGGGCAGATGAGCCCCCGGACACGGCGGCTGGTGGACGTCACCGGCGTGGCCGGCGGCGCCGCCCGCGGGCTGGTGTTCGCGGTGGCCGGCGTCTTCGCCGTCCGCGCCGCGGTCGACTACGAACCCGATCGGGCCAAGGGCCTGGACGACACGCTGCGCAGCTTCGCCGACACCCCCTTCGGCCCCTGGCTGCTGGTCTTCGTCGCGGCCGGGCTGGTGCTGTTCGGAGTGTTCTCCTTCGCCATGGCCCGCTGGCGCCGCGTCTGAGCCGCGCCATGCGGGGAACACGAAGCGAATGAGCGATTCCGAGATTCCGCATGGCGACGGCCGGCCCGTGGACATGTACCTGGACCTCCTGCGCATCCGGATGGACACGGAGGACTACCGCCTCCTGATGCGCGTGGTGGAACCGGTCCTCGAGGCGATCGACGAGGAACGCCTGTCCAGCCTCGACTTCGCGCTCGACTCAGGGGCCAACGACGAACTGCCCCAGGAGGTGCGGGACGAGGTGGCCCTCGTCATCGCCACCGCCGTCACCGGTCGCCTGGACAACGAAGTGATCGAACTCGACGTCGACGAGACCGGCCCGGTCAGGATCGTCACGGACGCGTCCACCGCGTCCGACCCGGTCCGCCTCGGCGAGATCGCCGACTACATCAAGGAACGGCACCGGCAGACGGAGGAGCTGCGGGGCATCGCCGAGGTGAGCGGATTGCCCACGGACTTCTGAGCGGCGCCGACCCTCAGGCCCGGGGTTCCGCCATCGGCACGCCCAGCGGCCGCGCGAGACCCACCACGGCCTCGTCCAGCCGCTCCAGATGCCGCAGCACGCGGTCGGTGATCCGGCCGTAGCGCGGTGTGCCGGCGTCGGACCCCAGCAGCGAGGCGATGCTCGGCCCGGTCTCGACCCGTGCGGCGGCATGCTCGTCCGCGACTCGGGCCGCGATGGTCTCGATGTTGCGCACGGTGCGCCCCGCGGCCCCGCGCAGCCGGGGGTCCGCCGCGATCGAGGGATGCGTGGGCAGCAGCTCGGCGGTGGCCGCCAGCGTCCGCGCGTGGTACGCGCACGTCTCCAGAAGCGCCACGACGTACCGGGCCGTGTGGCGCCGGGCCCGCAGCGGCGTGACCGGATGGGTCAGCGGCTGCGTGGCGGCCCGCAGGTCGGCCAGCGCCTGGTCCAGGTCGCGCGCCTTGTCCAGCAGCTCGTCCGCCGGCCCGCCGCTGAGCTGGCCGACCGCGGCCTCGGTGACCTCGGCCAGCCGGTCCAGGACGGTGCCGAGCAGCTCGTTCGTACGGCGGTCGGTCCGCACCGGCAGCACCAGCGCCGCCGCGACCACCCCGCAGGCCGCCCCGAGCGCCGTCTCCTCCACCCGCAGCAGCAGCACGTCGAGGCTGTAGGTGTGCAGCAGCGTGTACAGCAGCCCCAGCATCGCGGTCACGAAGAACGACATCAGCGTGTACGACAGCGGTGCCACATAGAACATCGCGAAGATCAGCACCAGGACCAGGCCGAACGCCGTCCAGGTGTGCTGCCCGACCAGACCCGCCAGGACGATGCCCGCCACCACGCCGAACACCGTGCCCAGCAGCCGGCGGTAGCCCTTGACGAGGATCTCGCCCGTCGAGGCGGTGTTGAGGAAAACGATCCAGCACGTCAGCACCGCCCAGTACCAGCGCTGCGTGGACAGCAGCTCGCCGCCCACGATCGCCAGTGTCGACCCGACGGCGACCTGCACGGCCGCGCGCGTGGTGGGCCGCCGCAGCCCCGTCTCCTTCTCCTCCGCCGGCGCCTCGCCGCCGTCGATCGCGGCGTCCTCCGCGTCCAGTTCCTCGCGGGAGCGGGCCGTCGCGGGGGTGTCGTCCGACTCGTCCTGCGGGCCGTCCAGGGCGATCCGCAGCCCCAGCACCGAGCGCGCGGCCTCGCCGATGCCCCGGAACACGTCCTGGACGGCGGCGGGCGCCGGCGGCAGGTTCTCCTCGTCCCGGTAGCCGAGGAGCCGGTTGCGCACATGGGCCAGGGCGGTCCCCGAGTCGCCGCTCCCGGCCCGCAGCACGAGAGCGCGCAGCGCCTGGAGATCACGGCGGAGCGTGGCCGTGGCCTCGTCCGGCACGGCCGGCTGCCCCACCGACGGCGCGGGAGCGCCCGGCAGGTGCAGGGTGAGCGTGTCGGCCCGTTCGGCGCTGCGGGAGGTCAGCAGCAGCAGGCCGAGCCGCTCGGCGGCGATCTCGGCGTCCGCGATACGGCGCTGCACGAGACGGGCCGCCGACTCGTCCGGGGTGCCGTCCTCCAGCTGCGCCTGGATCATCATCGCCGTCTCGTGCAGCCGCGCCGTGCCCTCGCGCACGGCCTCCAGGGCCTTGTCCATCTCGTCCGGGGCGGCGTCGAGAAGGTCGAGCTGCGCGGACACCAGCTGGGCGAGCCGGGCGCGGAAGGCCAGGCGCAGCCGCAGCAGGACGCCCGTGGGGGTCGCGGGCACGACCGCGAAGCGCAGAACGGCACTGGAGCAGAACGCCAGGGCGATGGCACCGCACAGCGGGGGCAGCGAGGAGACCTCGGCGCCGACGAACAGGGACAGGAAGTAGACCTGGAAGCCGATCAGCCCGAGCGCGGTGCCGCGGTCGCCGAACCGGCGGCCGTAGACCGCGCAGAAGATCAGGACGACGAAGAAGACGTCACCGACGTACAGACGCGCGTTGAGCACCGCGCCCAGCGTCACGGAGACCAGCGCCACCGGAAGACCCAGCGCCAGCGTCACGGCCTGGGCGCCGAGCTGCTTCTCCCGGATGGCGAAGGTGGCGACCATCGCCGCCATGGCCCCCGCCACCAGGAGATGCACATCGGCCCCGAGCAGGGCGAGCACGGCCAGCGTGAGGGCGATGGCGCCGACCGTCCGCAGCCCGGCCGTCAGGCGCAGCAGCCCCGGGTCGGACGCCGCGATCCGGTCCCGCAGTCGTGCCCGAACCGAGCGTCCCGCTGCCCTCACGCCGCCGCACTCTCTTCCGACTCACACCAAGATCCGCACCTCAGCATGACATGCCACGAGCGGAAGGTTCCCTCCGGCCCGGCCCTACTCCTGCCGGGCGGTTCCCTCGACGTGAGCCCGCACCTGTTCCGGCGTCAGATAGGCGTCGGTGTACTCGAAGTCCTTCAGCCTGGCGGCCTTGCGGGCCTGGAAGCCGGTCCGTACGAAGTCGTCGCCGGCGACCGCGTTGAGGAGCCAGTTCGTCATCACCCGGGTCTTGGCGACGTTGGTGCGCAGCGCCGACCAGTGGTAGCCGCGTGCCACGGCCTGGGCGGGCAGGCCGCGCAGTTCGATGCCCAGCGGCTTGGAGACCGCGTCGGTGCCGCCGAGGTCGACGACGAGCCCCAGGTCCTTGTGGACGTAGGGCCGCATCGGCCCGCCCCGCAGCGACGCGATGACGTTGTCGGCGACGTGCCGGCCCTGGCGCAGGGCGTGCTGCGCGGTGGGCGGGCACATGGCGCTGTCGTCGCCCTTGGCCAGGTCGGGCACGGCGGCCGAGTCGCCGAGCGCGAACACCCCGTCGTTGCCCGGCAGGTTCATCTCGGGGGCGACCGCGAGCCGTCCCTTGACGGTCTCCGCGCCCAGCGTGGCGATGAGGGGGCTGGCGACGACCCCGGCCGTCCAGATGAGCGTGCGGGTCGGGATCACCCGCCCGTCGGTGAAGGTGACCTCCTCCGGGCCCGCCTTCGCGATGGAGACGCCGAGGGAGATCTCGATGCCCCGTCGGCGCAGGATCTCCTGGGCGCTGCTGCCGAGCTTCTCGCCGAGCTCCGGCATCAGCTTCGGCGCGATGTCGATCAGATGCCACTTGATCAGGCCCGGGTCCAGCCGCGGGTAGCGCTTCACGGCCGCGTGCGTGAGCCGCTGGAGGCACGCCGCGGTCTCGGTGCCCGCGTAACCGCCGCCGACCACCACGAACTGGAGCCGCGAGGCCCGCTCGACCGGGTCCTGGCTCGCGTCGGCCAGGTCCAGCTGCGAGATGACGTGGTCACGGATGTACGCCGCCTCGGCGAGCGTCTTCATCCCGAACGCGTGGTCCGTCAGCCCCGGGATGTCGAAGGTGCGGGTGATGCTGCCGGGGGCCAGCACGATGTAGTCGTACGGCTCGTTGACGATCTGGTCGGTGATCGTGCGGATGACGCAGACCTTTGACTTCAGATCGACGCCGATGGCCCCGCCCGGAATGATCCGCGTGCGGTACTTCTTGCTGCGGCGCAGCGAGACGGCGATCGACTGCGGCGTCAGCACGCCGGAGGCGACCTGGGGGAGCAGCGGCAGGTAGAGCTGGTAGGCGAACGGCGTCACCAGCGTGACGTCGGCCTCGTCCGGGGAGAGTTTCCGTTCCAGACGGCGGACGCACTCCACACCGGCGAAGCCTGCGCCAACCACCAGGATCCTGGGTCGTGTCACGGTGTTCATCCCTTTCTGCGGCTCCAGGCGGTCTGCCTCGAACGCCTATCGACTGCCCCTGGATCGCTGGTTCGCACCCCATCGATCCCACCGCGTCTTCGACCGGCACGCCAGTCGGACGCGGCAGGCAGACGAACGCGTCGATCACCACCATGCCCGCCCCATGGCCGAAAGGCACCAGGCGGGAGTGAAGAACGCGTGCACACACGGTCGGCCGGACCCGCGTCAGGACTCGGCGTCCCCTTGGACATGACACAGCAGCAGACACACGTCGTCGTCGCGCTCGGAGTCACTCAGCAGCGGATGAAGGATCCGGTCCGCCGAGCCCTCCAGGTCCGCGTCCAGCTCCGCCGAACGGAACCCGCCGAGCGCCGAGGCCAGCCGCTCGATGCCCGGGTCTATGCCCTGCGCGCGCCGTTCGACCAGCCCGTCCGTGTACAGCGCGAGCGTCGAGCCGGGCGACAGACGCACCGTGTGGTCGCCGATCTCCTGGGTGAGGGGGATGCCCAGCATGGCGCCGGGTTTGGCGTCGAGGGTGCGCACGGTGCCGTCGGGCAGCCGCAGCACCGGCGGCGGATGGCCGGCGGCGGCCCAGGTCAGCGTGGGCTCGTCCGGGTGGAACCGGGCGATGACGGCGGTGGCGTACAGGTCCGGCTGGAGATGGTGCAGGAACCGGTGCAGCCGGGTCAGCAGCCGGCCCGGGCTGTCGCCGTCGACGGCGTACGCCCGCAGCGCGGTGCGCAGCTGGCTCATCATGACGGCCGCGTGCAGACCGTGCCCGGTCACGTCGCCGACGACGGTGATGAGACCGCCGTCCCGCTGGGGGAACGCGTCGTACCAGTCGCCGCCGATGTTCAGCCCGTGGGTGGCGGGCAGATAGCGCGCGGCCAGGCTGAGGCCCGGCGTGGCCGGCAGGTCCGTGAGCAGGGCACGTTGCAGCGTCTCGGCGATGTCGCGGTTGTGCTCGAAGCGCCGGGCGTTGTCGATCGCGATGCTGGCCCGCCGGGTGAGCTCGATGAGCATCACGGCGTCGTCCGGGTCCCAGCGCGCACCGGGCGGCGACAGGGTCAGCACCCCGAGTGGCGCCCGCCGCGTCGGCAGCGGCACGCACAGCAACGGCCGCGTGGGATCCAGCGCGGACGGCGGGTGGTCGTCGACGCCGGGCAGGCCACCGGGATGGTCGGCCGCGTACTGCGGCCGCCCGGTCCGGGCCGCGACCACGGCGGCGGCCGGATGCGGCGCCGACCGGTTCTTGTCGTCCTCGTGGTCGAACAGCCAGACGTCGACACTGCGGGCGTACTCCGGCACCAGCAGGTCCGGCAGCCGGCGCACGATCTCCTCGTGGTTGAGCGAGGCCGTCAGCACGGCGCTCGCGTCCGCGAGGAACGTCAGTCTGCGGCGGGCGCTCTCCGCCTCGTTGCGTGCCCTGCGCTCGGCGGCGAAGGCCTCGCGCTGGGCCCGGCCCGCCGCGTCCAGCTCGGCGTGCAGCGCCAGGACGCCCTGGTTCGTCTGGTGCAGCTCCTCGCGGTGGAAGGCGACCAGATCCTCCTGCTCGCCGAGCTTGTCCAGCACCACGGCCGTGTCCTCGTCGGCGCCGAGCAGCGCCTCCGCGAGGGCGGCGGGATCGTCCTCGACGGCGCCGCCCTCCGTGGCCCGGGCCGCCTCGGGGCAGGGGACCGTGACCTCCCACGGCGGCTCCCCGGCGGCGGCGGACGCGTCCGGCGACGGCGTCACCACGGCGTGCAGCAGCCCCTCCTCGGCGGGGGCCCCGGCCATGTCCAGGGTGAGCAGCCAGGTGCCGCCCTTGGTGAGGCACTGCCGCAGGTGGGCGCTGAGCGCGGCGGCCAGCCTCGTCCGTTCGACGGTGGGCACACCGTACGCGGCGGCCAATCGCGCGAGGGCGATGCGGGCGCGAGCCGCGTCGGTGACGGTGGTGATCTGCCAAGTGCGCATCATGGGTGTTCCGGCGGGATCGGAGTCAGCACGGCCACGGCGGTGTCGTCCCGCACCGGACGGGCGGGACTGCTCGCGTCACGTATCGCCACGGCGGCCGTCACGGCCGGGTCGGCCGCGGGCAGAACGGCGTCGGACGGCGGCGTCCAGCGGCTGGGCAGGCCGTCGGTGTGCAGGACCAGCAGCCGGTCGGCCGCCCAGTCGGCCTCCTCCTCACGGAGGGTGGCGGGCCGGTGCACGCCGACGATGCCGGGCCGCGACAGCAGCGGACGCCAGGTGCCGTCCGTGCGCAGCCGCGCCCCCACGTTCCCTATGCCGGCGAACCGCAGCCGCCCGGCCCGGACGTCGAGCTGGGCCAGGGCGACGGCCGCGCCCCGGGTGCCCTTCAGCGCGTCGTGGAGCCGTTGCAGCGACTCGGCGGGGGAGAGGTGAGCCCAGCGGTGCAGCGCCGCCACCGCCGCGGACGAGGCCCGGGCCGCCTCCGGGCCGTGCCCCAGACCGTCCGCCAGCATCAGCGTCAGCCGGTCCCCGGAACGGACCCACGCCCAGGCGTCACCCGAGTACTCGGCTCCGCCGTAGGGGATGTTCACGCCGCCGGCGCGCACGCCGGCGACGGGCAGGGACCGGTCTCCCGGCGTACCGGGCCGCTCCTCACGCCCCGGCACCCCGCCGCCCGGAACACCAAAGACCTGCCGGGAACCGGTCTGGTTCCCGACGACACCACCGTCCCCGGGCAGGCTCCCGGTCTGCCCGGCGAACCCCGGCGCGCCGCCGGGCACCGCCGCGTGCCCCGTCAGGGCGCCGCACGCCACGGCTCCCACGGGCGCGTCGCCGTCCCCTGAGGCACCGCCCGGCCACCAGCCGCCGGTGGACACCCCGCCCTCGGACCACGCCGGGGCGACACCGCCCGGCGCGTCCGCGACAGCCGGACCACCGGCCGGGCCCCGGCTCCCCGGCGCCCCCTCGGCCCGCAACCGCACGGCCGGACCGCCGCCACCGCGGGGCGTGGTGCCCACGCGGGCCACCGCGACCGTGCCGCGGCCGGGCGTGCTGTGCAGGGCGAAGTCGTCCGCGAGACGCTGACACGTGCCGAGGCCCGCGCCGAGCGAGCTGGTCGTGGAGAAACCGTCGCGCAGGGCCGCCGGTACGTCCGCGATGCCCGGGCCGTGGTCGATCGTGGCGATCTGCACGACCCGGGACTCCGCACGGCCCTCCCGCGGCGCGGGCGGCGCCACCACGTCGATGAGCACCTGACCGCCCTCGGCGTGCTTGAGCAGATTCGTCGCGAGCTCGGTCGCGACCAGCGCGGCGGCCGCGGTGCGCCGCTCGTCGAGACCGGCCAGCGCCGCCGCGCCCTCCGCGGCGACCCGCGCGTCGCGCACCCGCGTCGCGTCGCGCACCGGGACGTCCCACACCCGCGGCATCAGGCCTCCTCACGCGGCCGCGGCGGCTGGGCCACCCAGCAGGTCACCCGCACGGTGGTGCCGTCGCCCGGCGTGCTCTCGATGTCGAAGTCGTGCACCAGGCGCCGCGCGCCGCTCAGCCCCATCCCCAGCCCGTCGCCGGAGGTGTAGCCGTCGCTGAGCGCCTGGTCCAGGTCGGCGATGCCCGGCCCCTCGTCGGTGAAGGCCAGCCGGAGACCCTGCGCACCCCCGCTGCTGAGGTGCGTCGCCTCCATCTGTCCGCCACCGCCGTGCACCAGGGTGTTGCGGGCCAGCTCGCTGGCCGCCGTGACCAGCTTGGTCTGCTCCACCAGGCCGAAGCCGAGCCGGGCCGCGGCCTGCCGCACGTGTTGTCGTACCCACACCAGGTCCATGTCCGACCGGATGGGCAGGCAGGCCTCCACGCCCGCGGCAGTGTGCATCACGGACTCTCCTGACGCGGGCCGCGCGGACGGTACGCCGGGGTCTGCTGCGAGAGGAGCTCCATGCCCGCCTCCGTGCTGAGCGCCGTGGTCAGCCCCGGCAGCGTCAGGCCCAGTTCCGCCAGGGTGATGGCGACCGCCGGGCGCATGCCGGCCACCACGGTCCGCGCGGCCAGCAGCTTGGCCTGCGCGGCGATCTCGGCCAGCACCCGGCCGAGGAACGAGTCGACGATCTCCACACCGGAGATGTCGATGAGGACACCATGCACCCCGGTACGGGAGATGGTCTCCGCGAGATCCTGCTGGAGCTGCTGCGCCGTGCTGTCGTGCAGGTCCCCCTGGAGCGTGACCAGCAGGACGTCGCCGAGCCGGAGAACCGGCACGTGGCCCGGGACGGGACGGGAGTACGCGTCGCTCACCGCTGACCCGCACCCGGGTTCACGATGTCCGTGCCGAGCTCGTGCAGGGCGTAACCCAGCGCGTCGGCGAGGCTCGCACGGGTGATCACGTCGAGGTCCAGACCGAGGTGGACGATGGTCTGCGCGATGGCGGGGCGGATGCCCGAGACGATGCACTGGGCGCCCATCAGCCGCGCCGCGGCGACCGTCTTCATCAGATGCTGCGCCACCAGCGAGTCCACCGTCGGCACCCCGGTGATGTCGAGGATCGCGAACCGGGCGTGCTGGTCGACGACGGCGTTCAGCAGCGTCTCCATCACCACCTGGCTGCGGGCGCTGTCCAGCGTCCCGATCAGCGGCACGGCCACGACACCGTCCCACAGCCGGATGACGGGCGTCGCCACCTCCATCAGCTGGAGCCGCTGCCGGTCGCTGAGCGCCTGCCACTCGCTCAGCGCCGTCTGCATGGCGACCAGCCGCAGGGTGCCCATCAGCACGGTGAGCGCGGTCGAGCACGCCCGCAGATGCTCGGGCGGCGCATCCTCCAGATCGGAGGCCAGCAGGTTCTCCACGGGCGGCCGCAGAGCGGCCAGCTCGCTGGCGACCTGTGTGTTCGACAGTCCGGCCCGCGAGCGGGCCGCGCCCATCCGGGCCAGCTGCTCGCGCACCCCGCTGAATCCCGCGGCGTCCGGGTCCTCCACCTGCTCCGAGTCGGCCACCTGGGCCAGCGCGTCCACGACGACCTTGCTCGCTTCCACCGCCTCGTCGCGCGAGACGGTGAACACCGTGCGGAACAGGGGCTCGTCCGCCCATCGCTGGGCGATCTGCTCACGCCTGCGGTGCAGGAAGTCCCTGACCTCGTGCGTCGGCGTGGCGAGCTGTCCGTCCGCTTCGTGCTCCGGCACGTTCTCTCCTCATCCGCGTTGCGTCGACCGAGCCCGCCTCAGGCAACGGGACGGTGCTGTGACACTTGCCGGGCGACAACTCTAACCATGCGCCGACCTCGCACGACACCGGATCCGGCGCAACCGATGCGGTTCCGGGGAACGGGGATTGGCCACCGCCGTCACCGGCGCGCGCAAGCACGAAACGCCGTCCGGGCGCGGCGGAGCGAGGGCACCGGAACGCCGGTTCCGCCGACGGCCCGTCAGGCGCTCTGCGCCCCYGGCTCCTCGGGGGTGTCCGGCACCTCGTCGGCGCGGGCCAGAGCCTCGTCGACGCTCTCCGATATCGGCACCGTGATGCTGACGCCGGTCAGGTCGAGGACGCGCCGCACGGCCGGCGTCGGGCTGATGACGTGCACGCTGCCGGCGGTCCTGCGGGTCTCCTGGTACACCCGCAGGATGATGTTCATCCCGGACGAGTCCATGAAGGGGACGGACGAGAGATCGAGCAGGAAATGCCGTCGGCCGTGGTGGAGTTGGTTGGCCAGATGGGCCTGGAACTCGGTCGCGGTGTCGACGTCCAGGTAGCCGTCGACCGTGATCAGGGCCACGTCCTCCCGGGGCAGTTCGACTTCCACGGACAGCGGGTTCTGGGCGAGGGGCACGGGTACCTCCATCAAGTGCTACGGCCTGGGCAGGTCACCTCTGCGGATGACCGCGGTGCGGGGCGATGCCGGTCGTGGAGCGGGCTCTGCTGCTGTTTGTCATGTGCCTCCCTTCGCTACCGGGCTCCGTTTCCACCGCGCCCCCGCGATTACCCCGGAAACCGCCCTCCATGCCCCCGGGTGAGGAACCCTGCCGAAGCCCGTCGCCGACGACGTACGGTGGCACGTGTGTGCGCCGAATGCGCTTCCGGCAGGAGGGTAGTTGGGCTGTGGAGCGAGGCGGGCGGGAACCGCCCGCCGGGCTCCGCGATCCGCACACCGTCAGGGAGGATGGAGCAGCGTGGCCATCGACAGAATCTGGTCGTACGCGCCGGACAGCGGTTACACCGAGGGGCAGGACCTGACCGGTTTCACCGTCGCCGCGACCGACGGCACGATCGGGCACGTGGACCGCGAGGACGCCCCGCACGGCATGCGGCACCTGGTCGTCGACACCGGTGTCTGGGTGTTCGGCCGCAGCGTCCTGGTGCCGGCCGGAGTCGTCACCGGCATCGACACGCAGGGCCGGAGGATCACACTGGCCTGCACCAGGGCAGACGCCAAGGCGGCACCCCGCTTCCAGACCGACAGCGAGACCAGGGACAGGGGGTACCTCACGGCCGTGGGCGACTACTACGACCGGCTGCCACCGCGCGCGACGACTTCGGCCTGACCGAGCCCTGAGCCCTGAGCCGGTCACGGGCGTGCCGCGCCCGTGACCGGCTCAGGGCTCACCAGGGCAGGAACACGTGTATGTCCTTGCCGCGCTCGTCGCTCACCACGCTGACCTGGTCGCACAAGGTGTGGATCAGGTGCCAGCCGATGCCGCCACCCCCGCTGCGCGGATCGAACGGGCGCGGGGCCGGCTCCGTGGAGCTGGTGTCGTGCAGGACCACATGCACGCCGTCGAAGGTCCGGCGCATCCGCAGCGCGAACGGACCCGGGGCGTACTGGACCGCGTTGGCGGCCAGTTCCGTCACCACCAACAGGATGTCGTCCCAGTACTCGGGGGCAGAGGGCGGCGAGGAGCGTGACAGATCACGCAGGAACTCCTCCGCGGCCAGCCGCGCTCCCGTCACGTCGTGCGGCTCGCCCACGAAGCTGTTCGTGCGGCTCGGGATCTCCTCGGAGGTCAGTGCGTCATCCCCACGCGGCTCGGTTGACATATCGCCTTTCCGGCCCGGCGTCAGCAAGGCTGCCGTCAGGGCTGTCGTCCTTTCTCTTGCGTCGCCACTGTTGCGTGTTCCCGAGGGGGCGAGGCCTACGCGTCCGGCTCCCCGCTCAGCGGAACACGTTGTCGGAGTCGTCCCAGTTCGATGGTTCGCCCTGGGTGCTCGGCCGCCCGGGACGCCTGCGCGACTCGTACATCGCGTCGATTTCGGACGCGTAGTGCCGCACGATCTCGTCCCTGCGCAGCTTCATCGAGGGCGTCAGCAGTCCGTTGGTCACGTCGAACGGCTCCGGCAGGACCCGGAACACCCGGATCGACTCCGACCGCGACACGGCGCTGTTGGCCGCGGCCACGGCACGCGCCACCTCCTCCCGCAGCGCGTTCTCCTCCCGCGCCTCGCGCATCTCTCCCTGAAGCGCCAGCGCCGCCCGCCAGTGCGCCAGGAACTCCGGATCCAGCGTGATCAGGGCGCCGACACAGGGCCGGTTGTCGCCCACGACCACCGCCTGGTGGATGAGCGGGTGCATCCGCAGCCGCTGCTCCAGGGCGGCCGGGGCGACGCTCTTGCCGCTGCTGGTGATGATGATGTCCTTCTTGCGGCCGGTGATCGTCAAGTAGCCCTCGGAGTCCAGCTGCCCGAGGTCCCCGGTGGCCAGCCAGCCGCCGCGCAGCGCGGCCCGGGTCGCGGCCTCGTCACCGACGTATCCCTGGAACACCGACGGGCCGCGCACCAGGATCTCCCCGTCCTCGGCCACCCGGATCTCCGTGCCCGGCAGGGCCTGCCCGACGGTCCCGGACTTCTCCCGGCCCAGCGGCTGCATCGTCACCCCGCCGCCGGTCTCCGTCAGGCCGTACCCGTCGTGCACGTAGATGCCGATGCCCTCGTAGAAGAGCGACAGGTCGCGGCTGAGGGGAGAGCCGCCGGACGTCGCCCGCCGCACCCGGCCGCCCAGCGCGGCCCGCAGTCTGCGGTACACCGTGCGCTCGTACAGGGCGTGCTGGAGCCGCAGGTCGAAGCGGGGCCCGCGGCCCCGGCCCAGCCGCTGGCGTTCCAGGGCCCCGGCGAAGTCCCGCGCCGTCTCGGCGGCCCGCTCGAACAGACCGCCATGGCCCCCCTGCTGGGCCGTGCGCAGGAAGTTCTTGTAGATCTTCTCGAAGACCGACGGGACCGCGTAGAAGTACGTGGGCCGGAAGGAGCGCAGCGCCGACGCCAGTGCCTCCCCGCCCAGCTCGGCCTGGTGTCCCATCAGCAGGCCGCCGCGCAGGCACAGGCCCTGGATCATCAGCCCGTACACATGGGAGAAGGGCAGGAACGCCAGCACGGAGCCCTGCTCCCCGCGCGGTGCCGCCGTGTGCCCCCAGCCCGTCAGCAGCGTGTCGCAGGGGGCGGCCAGGTTGCGGTGGCTGAGGGCGCAGCCCATGGCGTGGCCGGACGTGCCGGAGGTGTAGGCGATGACGGCCGTGGAGTCCGGCAGCACGATGCGGCGCATCGAATCGACCGTGGCGTGCGGGACGAACTCCCCGCGCGCGGCAAGTTCCTCCAGGGCGCCGGCGTCCAGCTGCCAGACGTGGCGCAGCAGCGGCAGCGACGCGCACACCGAGCCGACGGTCATGACGCCCTGCTCGTCCTCCACCACCACGGCCACACAGCCGGCGTCCCGCAGGATCCACTCGACCTGGTCGCGCGACGACGTCGGGTAGACCGGGACGACCTCGGCACCCACGGCCCACAGCGCGTAGCACAGGACCGTCCACTCGTACCGGGTGCGCGCCATGATCGCCACGCGCTGCCCCGGTGCCAACCCGGAGGCGATCAGCCCCTTGGCGACGTCCACCACCTCGTCGCGCAACTCGACCGCCGTGACCTCCTCCCAGGAGGCGGAGGCCGGGTCGGCGCGGCGCGCGAGCACCGGCCGGGTGGGTTCGCGGTCCGCCGTCTCGAAGACGCTGTCGGCGAGCCCTCCGGTCAGCGGCGAGACGGCCGGTGGAGCGAGGGCGAGGTCGCGCATGCACTGCTCCTGACGTGTACGGGGTGTGACATTGCCGACGGGTAGCGTCATCGGCGGGGCTCGAATGTAGTCGAGCCGCGACCGTCAGGGGTCGGGAAATACGGAAGTCGTCCCACTGATGATCTCGGCGTGATCGGGGGACCCGGACGGCATGAGTCACATCAGTCCCGATCCCGAACCCGAACGCACCTCCGGCCTGGAACCGGGCGGCGGCGTACCACCGGGCGAGACCCCGCCCGCGGAGAGCAGCATGCCCGAGGCGGGGCCCCGGGAGACGCACAACCCGCCCAAGGGCTGGGCCAAGGCACCGATGGCCGTGATCCTCGCCCTCGTGGTGCTGATCGCGGCGTTCTTCCTGGCCTACGCCCTCGTTCTGATCCTCTGAGCCCGTCTCCGGAAGAAGGCGGGACGGAAGAAGGCGGGACGCCTCACGCCTGTGTGTGGCGGACGCACTCGGTGACGACGTCCCGCAGGCTCCCCGTGCGCTCCATCAGCGCGCGCTGCACCTGTGCGCCGTTGCCGTCCCGCAGCAGCTCCTCGCAGGCGGTCCGGGCCCGATCGAGGTCACCCGTGTCCGCGAGGGCCTCCTCCACATGGTCCAGCAGGGCACGGACGACCGCCTCGGCGGGCAGGCGCCGCATGGTCGCGGGGTGCAGCAGCTCGCCCGAAAGGCCGGACCGGGCGGCCAGCCAGTCGGCCAGCCGCAGCAGGCTGACACTGTGACCGAGCGGTTCCCGGCCGGCCCGCCACTCGCGTGCGGCGGTCTCGACCAGCCCGCGGACGAGCGTGGCGACCAGCGCGGCCGTGCCGGAGTGCAGACAGACGTCCGACACCCGGACCTCCACCGTCGGATACCGCTGGGACAGCCGCGCGTCGAAGTAGATCATCCCGTCGTCGAGGAGAGCGCCGGTGGCCACCATGTCCGCGATGAGACGGTGGTACCGCTCGGCCGAGCCGAAGATCTCCGTCGGGCCGGCCGACGGCCAGCGCAGCCACACCCGGCTGCGGTAGCTGCTGTACCCGGTGTCCTTGCCCTGCCAGAACGGCGAGTTCGCACTGAGCGCCGTCAGGACCTGGAGCCAGGGCCGCACCCGGTCGATGACCGCGACGCCCTCCTCGTCGGACTCGACGGACACGTGCACGTGGCAGCCCAGGACGAGCTGCTCCCGGGTGGCGATGCCGTACTGCTCGGCCATCCACTGGTACCGGCGGTTGACTCCCACCGCGGGGCTGACCGGCAGCGGGGACGTGGCGAGCGCCGCGACCGTGCAGCCGATCTCCCCGGCGTGCCGGGCCGCCTCCTTGCGGCAGCGGACGATCTCCGCGCGCAGGCTCTCCATGGACGACTGCGGATGGGTGGCGAACTCCAGCATCTGCTCGTGGAGTTCCTTCTCGAAGACGTCCTGATCCGCGTCGTCCTGCTCGGCCCTGGCGAGCACCGCCGCCGACATCGCCTGCGGTTCCCCGGTCTCGGGGTCGACCAGGAGGAGCTCCTCCTCCACTCCGACGGTGCGCACCGTGATGCCCGCCCTTCTGTGACCCTGCGGCGTCGACCACCGGGTGTTCCCGGTGGTACGACACCCAGTGCCCCTCACAGGCCGGTTGGACACCTGGTGCGGCTGTGTGACCTCACGGAGCGAACGGCGTCAACCACACGGTGGCCAGCGGCGGCAGCGTGATCCGGACACACCCGTCCTCCGGCTTGACCGGATCCGGGTTGGTGACCCCGCTGCCGCCGTAGCGCAGGTCGTCGGTGTTGAGGGTCTCCTGCCAGGCGACGGCGTCGCCCGGGACCCAGAGGCCGTAGTCGTGCCGGACGACCGGGGAGAAGTTCGACACCGCCAGCAGCGGCCTGCCCTCCGCGTCGTACCTCAGGAACGCGAAGACGTTGTCGTCGGCCGAGTCCACCGCCACCCACCGGAAGCCCTCCGGGCGGGTGTCACACTGCCACAGCGCCGGCGTCGCCAGGTACGCCCTGTTCAGGTCACGGACCAGGTCGCGCACACCCCGGTGGTCACCCGCCGAGTGGTAGCCATCGTCGAGCAGCCACCACTCCGGCCCCTGCTCCACCGACCACTCGGCTCCCTGCGCGAACTCCTGCCCCATGAACAGCAGCTGCTTGCCCGGGTGGCTCCACATGAAGCCGAGGTAGGCCCGCACGGTCGCGCGCCGCTGCCACCAGTCGCCCGGTGCCTTCGACACCAGCGCCTGCTTGCCGTGGACGACCTCGTCGTGGGAGATCGGCAGGACGTAGTTCTCGCTGTAGGCGTACACCATCGAGAAGGTCATCTCGTGGTGGTGGTACTTGCGGTGCACCGGCTCGTGGGAGAGGTACTCCAGCGAGTCGTGCATCCAGCCCATGTTCCACTTCAGGCCGAAGCCGAGCCCGCCGGTGTCGGTGGGCTTGGTCACTCCGCCCCAGGCGGTGGACTCCTCCGCGATCGTCACCACGCCGGGGGCTCGCCGGTACACGGTGGCGTTCATCTCCTGGAGGAACGCCATGGCCGCCAGGTCCTCCCGGCCGCCGTAGGCGTTGGGCTCCCACTGGCCGTCCTCGCGCGAGTAGTCCAGGTAGAGCATCGAGGCGACCGCGTCCACGCGCAGCCCGTCGATGTGGAACTCCTCGCACCAGTACACCGCGTTCGCCACGAGGAAGTTGCGCACCTCGGTACGGGCGAAGTCGAACTCGTACGTGCCCCAGTCCGGGTGCTCGGCGCGCCGCGCGTCCCCGGGCTCGTACAGCGGGTCCCCGTCGAACCGGGCCAGTGCCCAGTCGTCCTTCGGGAAGTGCGCCGGCACCCAGTCCATGATCACGCCGATGCCCGCCCGGTGGCAGGCGTCGACGAAGTACCGGAAGTCGTCCGGGGTCCCGAGCCGCGCGGTCGGCGCGTAGAAGCCGGTGACCTGGTAGCCCCAGGAGCCGTGGAAAGGGTGCTCGGCGACCGGCATCAGCTCGACGTGCGTGAAGCCGAGGTCCTTGACGTACGCCGGGAGTTCCTCGGCGAGCTGCCGGTAGTCCAGCCCCGGCCGCCAGGACGGCAGGTGCACCTCGTACACCGAGAACGGCGCCTCGTGCACCGGCGTGTCCGCCCGGTGCGCCATCCACTGAGCGTCGCCCCACTCGTAGTGCGAGTCCGTCACGATCGACGCCGTGTCGGGCGGCTCCTCGGTGCGGCGGGCCATCGGGTCCGCCTTCAGGAAGCGGTGGCCGTACCGGGAGGTGATCTCGAACTTGTACGCCGTGCCCTCGCCGACGCCCGGCAGGAACAGCTCCCACACACCGGACGCGCCGAGCGAGCGCATCGGGAACTGCGTCCCGTCCCAGTAGGTGAAGTCCGCGGCGACCCGCACGCCCTGGGCGTTCGGCGCCCACACCGTGAACCGGGTACCGGCCACGCCCTCGTGGGTCATGGGCTGCGCGCCGAGCGCCTGCCACAGCTGCTCGTGCCGGCCCTCGCGGATCAGGTGCAGGTCGAGCTCGCCGAGCGCGGGCAGGAACCGGTACGGGTCGTGCACCTCCTGCTCACCGCCCTCGTACGCCACGTGCAGCGTGTACGCGGGGATCTCCGCCAGCGGCAGTGCCCCGGAGAACAGGCCGTCGCCCTCCGAGACGAGCGGCGTGCGCTTGCCGCCGGTCACCACGCTCACCGAGCGGGCGAAGGGGCGCAGCGCCCGGAACGCGATCCCGCCGGGGACCGGGTGGGCGCCCAGCAGCGCGTGCGGATCGTGGTGGGCGCCCGCCAGCAGGCGCCCGCGGTCCTCCGGGCTCAGGGCGGGCGCGGTCGCGCCCGGGACCGGGCCGGACGGCTCCGGGATTGAGATGTCGCGCAGGGCCACGGCTCAGTCTCCTCTCACAGCGAGGCGCTCGATCGCCGCCATCGGTACAGGCAGCCAGTCGGGGCGGTGCCGTGCCTCGTACAGCACCTCGTACACGGCCCGGTCCGTTTCGTAGGCCCGGAGCAGTCCGTGTTTCTTGCGCGGGTCCCAGCCCGCGCGGGCGGCATAGCCCGCGCAGTAGGTCTCGCGACAGCGTCGCGCCCACTCCGGGCGCCAGGGGCGGCGCTGCCGGGCGGCGTAGTCGAAGGAGCGCAGCATCCCGGCGATGTCCCGCACGGGGGAGTGGGCGCTGCGCCGTTCGGAGAGCGGCCGGGACGGCTCGCCCTCGAAGTCGATGACGAACCACTCGCGTCCGGCCCGCAGCACCTGCCCCAGGTGCAGGTCGCCGTGGATGCGCTGGGCCGGCGGACCGGCGTCGCAGGTGGCGAGGGCGGCGAACGCCGTCCGCAGGCCCGGCACGTACGGCTGGAGCGCGGGCACGCAGTGCGCGGCGGCGGCCAGCCGCTCGGACATCGCGGTCGCCGTAGGCCCGTTCTCCCCGGGCTCACCGACCGGGAAGGCGGAGGCGAGGGCGAGGTGCACCTCCGCCGTGGCCGCGCCCAGCGCCCGTGCCTGGGCCGTGAAGTCGTCCCCGGCGGCCAGGGCTTGCAGCGCCAGCGTCCAGCCGTCCGAGGCGTCCCGCAGATACGGCTGGAGCACGCCGAGGGTGGCCTTGAACGGATGCTTCGTCTGGAACCAGGCCACGGGCGCGGGCACGCGGTGGCAGCCCTGCCTGGCCAGCGCCCCCGGCACCTCCAGGTCCGGGTTGACGCCCGGCTGGATGCGCCGGAAGACCTTCAGGATGTACTCGTCGCCGTACACCAGCGAGGAGTTGGACTGCTCGGCGTCCAGCAGCCGCGGCACCAGTCCGCCGGGCACCGGCTGGTCAGGATCGCAGTCGAACCGCAGGGGGCCGGCGGTGCCGGGATGCCGCAGCCGGTCCAGGAGCAGCTGGGCCGAACGGGGGTCGTGCAGGGCGTCATAGACCGTCAGACCGGCCAGCGGCCCGTCCTGCACCTGCCCGATGAGCGCCCGTCTCAGGCGCGGCGAGGGGTGCTCCCGTACGCCGAGCAGGAGCTGGTAGCAGTCGCCGGCCGGGGGAGCACCGCCCGGGGACGGCACGCCCGTGTGACCGGCGTGGCCGGCATGGACCAGCAGGTGCAGACAGCCCGGGAACAGCTCGGTCATCGACAGCAGGCCGAGCTCCGTCACGGGCCGGTCCTTGCCCGCGAACCAGCGCTGCCGCGGCAGCCAGTCGCGCAGCAGCCCGCCGAGCGACTCCATGGGCTCGGCCAGGCGCGTGAGGCTCGGGCGGAGGGATGCGGTCTTCGGCATGGTCACGCCTCCTTTCGTCGGCGCGTGCTCACAGTCGCTTGCCGATGCGGGATGCGACTCGAGTGAGCCGGAACCAGTAGAAGCCGTGGCCCCCGAGGGTCAGCAGATACGGCAGTTCGCCGATCGCGGGGAAGCGGACCCCGCCGAACAGCTCGACCGGATGGCGCCCGGCGAACTCGCGCAGATCGAGTTCGGTGGGCTGGGCGAACCGCGCGAAGTTGTTCACACACAGCACCAGGTCGTCCTCGTACTCCCGCAGGAAGGCCAGCACCGCGGGGTTGGAGGAGGACAGCTCGGTGTACGAGCCCAGGCCGAAGGCCGGGTTCTGCTTGCGGATCTCGATCATGCGGCGGGTCCAGTGCAGCAGCGACGACGGCGACGACATCGACGCCTCGACGTTGGTGACCTGGTGGCCGTAGACCGGGTCCATGATCGCCGGCAGGTAGAGGCGGCCGGGGTCGCAGGTGGAGAACCCGGCGTTGCGGTCCGGGGTCCACTGCATCGGCGTGCGTACCGCGTCGCGGTCGCCGAGCCAGATGTTGTCGCCCATGCCGATCTCGTCGCCGTAGTACAGGATCGGCGAGCCGGGCAGGGCCAGCAGCAGCGCGGTGAACAGCTCGATGGTGTGCCGGTCGTTGTCCAGGAGGGGAGCCAGCCGCCTGCGGATGCCGATGTTGGCGCGCATCCGGGGGTCCTTGGCGTACTCGGCCCACATGTAGTCGCGCTCTTCGTCGGTGACCATCTCGAGCGTCAGCTCGTCGTGGTTGCGCAGGAACATGCCCCACTGGCAGCCCGAGGGGATGGTCGGGGTCTTGGCCAGGATTTCCGAGACCGGGTAGCGGGACTCGCGCCGCACCGCCATGAAGATGCGCGGCATCACCGGGAAGTGGAAGGCCATGTGGCACTCGTCGCCGCCCGTCGCGTAGTCGCCGAAGTAGTCGACGACGTCCTCGGGCCACTGGTTGGCCTCCGCCAGCAGCACCGTGTCCGGGTAGAGCGCGTCGATCTCGCGGCGGACGCGCTTGAGGAAGGCGTGGGTGGCGGGCAGGTTCTCGCAGTTGGTGCCCTCGGCCGCGTACAGGTACGGCACCGCGTCCAGCCGGAAGCCGTCGATACCGAGGTCCAGCCAGAACTTCAGCGCGGCCAGGATTTCTTCCTGGACGCGCGGGTTCTCGTAGTTGAGGTCCGGCTGGTGGGAGAAGAAGCGGTGGAAGAAGTACTGGCCGCGCACCGGGTCGAACGTCCAGTTCGACGTCTCGGTGTCGACGAAGATGATCCGCGCGTCCGGGTAGCCCTTGTCGTCGTCCGCCCACACGTAGTAGTCGCCGTAGGGCCCGTCGGGGTCCTTCCTCGACTCCTGGAACCACGGGTGCTGGTCGCTGGTGTGGTTCATGACGAAGTCGATGATCACGCGCATGCCGCGCTGGTGGGCGGCGTCGACGAACTCCACGAAGTCGGCCAGATCGCCGAACTCGGGGAGTACGGCGGTGTAGTCGGAGACGTCATAGCCGCCGTCGCGCAGGGGCGACTTGAAGAACGGGGGCAGCCACAGGCAGTCGACGCCGAGCCACTGGAGGTAGTCGAGTTTCGACGTCAGGCCCTTCAGGTCACCGACGCCGTCACCGTCGCTGTCCTGGAACGAGCGGACGAGTACCTCGTAGAAGACGGCGCGCTTGAACCACTCCGGGTCCCGGTCCCTGACGGGGGTGTCCTCGAAAGTGTCCAGCACGGGCTCGTTCACGGTCATGACGTTCCTGCCCCTCCGTTCCCTTGCGCGGCGGGCGGCGACTGGACGTGGAAGACGTGCGCGGGAGCCCGCCCCGGCTCGAGACGCACGTAGTTGTTCCCGCCCCAGTGGTAGGTCTCGCCGGTGAGCTCGTCGCGCACCGGCAGCGACGCGTGCCAGTCCAGGCCGAGCTGCGGCATGTCCAGCGAGACCGTGGCCTCCTGCGGGTGGTGCGGGTCGAGGTTGGCGATCACCAGGACGACGTCGGACCCGGTGCGCTTGCTGTACGCGAGGAGCGCGTCGTTGTCGGTGTGGTGGAAGCGGAGGTTCCTGAGCCGGTGCAGCGCGGGGTGTTCCCGGCGGATGGTGTTGAGCTTGGTGATCAGCGGGGTGATGGTGCGTCCCTCACGTTCGGCGGCCTCCCAGTCGCGGCGCCTGAGCTGGTACTTCTCCGAGTCGAGGTACTCCTCGCTGCCCTCCCTGAGCGGGGTGTTCTCGCACAGCTCGTAGCCGGAGTAGATGCCCCAGGCCGGCGAGAGGGTCGCGGCGAGGACGGCCCGGACCTCGAAGGCGGGGCGCCCGCCGTGCTGGAGGTAGGCGTGCAGGATGTCGGGGGTGTTGGCGAAGAAGTTCGGCCGCATGTAGGAGGCGGCCTCCCCCGACAGCTCCGTGAGGTACTCGGTCAGCTCCTCCTTGGAGTTGCGCCAGGTGAAGTAGGTGTAGGACTGCTGGAAGCCGATCTGGGCGAGGGTGTGCATCATCGCCGGGCGGGTGAACGCCTCGGCCAGGAAGATCACATCGGGGTCGGTGCGGTTGATGTCCGCGATGACCCGCTCCCAGAAGACGACCGGCTTGGTGTG
>NZ_NGFN01000124.1 GCF_002148965.1 Streptomyces swartbergensis
GTGTTCGGCGAGGGCGCGGGGGGTCTTGTGCAGGAACACGTCCCGGGGGGCTATGGGCAGGCCGAGCGTCCTGGCCTTGTTCACGACCGTGATGGCGATGATGCTGTCGCCTCCGGCGTGGAAGAAGTCGGTGTCTGCGTCCACGGCCGCGCCGGGCAGTGTCTGGGTGAAGATGTCGACGAGTGCGGCTACAGCTGAGTTCTCGTCCGCGGGTGCGTCGTGGCTGGTCGCGCAGTTCCCCGCGCCCCTTTGGGCGCGTTCCACCAGCGCCTTTCGATCCAGCTTGCCGTTCACCGTCAGCGGCAGGGCGTCGATCGTGAGCACCCGTCCCGGCACCATGTGCCCGGGCAGCTTCGCTGCCAGGCGCTCGGCGAAGTCCCCCGGCGCCCGGCCCACCACGTGCGCCACCAGGTGATCCCCGCTGTCCGCCACCGTCACGGCCACGTCGATCACGCCGTCGAGTTCCCGGATGGCGGCCTCCACCTCGCCCAACTCGATGCGGAAGCCCTTCAGCTGGACCTGGTCGTCGGCGCGGCCGGCGAACTCCAGCTCGCCGTCGAGGGTGCGGCGGGCCAGGTCGCCCGTGTGGTACATGCGGGAGCCGTCCCCCGCGAACGGGTTCGCCACGAAGCGGCCCGCGGTGAGCCCGGGCCTGCCCAGGTAGCCGAGCGACACCTGGTCGCCGGCGACGTAGATGGCGCCCACCCGGCCCGGCGGGACCGGCCGGAGCCGGTCGTCGAGGAGGTAGGTGACCAGGCCGGGTATAGGGCCGCCGATCGGGCTGACGTCGTCGCCGGGGCCGAAGTCCTCCTCGGTCAGCACGCGGTGGGTGACGTGGACGGTGGTTTCGGTGATGCCGTACATGTTGACCAGCTCGGGCGAGCCGGTGCCGTGCCGCTCGACCCAGCCGCGCAGCCGCCCGAGGTCCAGCGCCTCGCCGCCGAAGATGACGCGGCGCAGGGCGGGCAGCGGCTCGCCGGCGTGCCGGTCGGCCTCGATGAACTGATAGAAGGCGGACGGCGTCTGGTTGAGCACGGTCACCCCGCGCTCGCGGACCAGCCGGTGGAAGTCCACCGGGGAGCGGGTCAGTCCGTACTCCGGCACCAGCAGCTCACCGCCGTACGCCAGCGCGCCCCACAGCTCCCAGACCGCGAAGTCGAAGGAGAAGGAGTGGAACTGGACCCAGACGTCGTGCGGGCCGAAGTCCATGTCCGGCTGGGTGTTGGCGAGCAGCGTCACCACACTGGAGTGCGGGACGACGACGCCCTTGGGCCGGCCGGTCGATCCGGACGTGTAGATCACATACGCGGGGTCGTGCCAACTGGCCCCGGGGCCCGGCTCGGTCGTGGCCTGGGGCAGCTCCTCGCCCTGGACGAGTACGCGGGCCCGCAGGCCCGTACGGGCCAGGAGTTCCGTGAAGCGGTCGCGCTGTTCGCGGTCCACGAGGACGACCTGCGGGGCGGCGTCGGCGAGGATGTACTCCAGCCGTTCGTCCGGGTACGCCAGGTCCAGCGGTACGTAGGCGCCGCCCGCGCCGACGATCGCGACCAGGGCGACGACCTGCTCGACGGACCGCGGGACGGCGACGGCGACCCGTCCGCCGGGGCCGACACCTGCGGCGCGCAGAACCGAGGCCAACTCGTTCTTGGCCTCCGCCAATTCGCCGTACGTCAGGGACCGGGTACCGCCGTCGAGGCCGCACTGAGTGACAGCGGTGGCGGCCGGGTCGCGCCGCGCGGCGGCGTCGAAGAGGCCGCCCAGGGTCGTCGGCGAGATGCGCGCGGGACGCCGGTCGCCCTCGGACGCCACGTCGTCGACCAGGGTGTCCGGTCGGGTGAGCAGGGTGGTGAGGGCCGAGGTGAACGTGCGCAGGATCGACTGGGCGGTACTCTCCCGCAGCAGCTCGCCGTCGTAGATCAGGTTGAAGCGCGGACGGCCGTCGAGTGCGCGTTCCACGACCAGGGTCAACGGGTAGTGCGGTGCGCCCTCGTTGACGAGGTCGGTGACGACCAGCGTGTCGTCGGGCCGCCGCAGCGCGTCCACATCGGTCGTGACGTCGAACACCACCAGGGTGTCGAACAGGGAGCCGGCGTCGGCCTGGCGGCCGATCCTGGCCAGTGAGACGTGCTGGTGCGGCAGGACGGCGCCCTGGTGTTCCCGCACCGAGGCGAGGAGGTCCCGCGCGGTGGTGGTGCCGGTCCAACGGGCGCGTACGGGGATCGTGTTGATGAACAGACCCACCATGTCCTCGATGCCGGGCACGTCCGCGTCGCGTCCGGAGACCGTGGAGCCGAACACCACGTCCCTGCCGCGCAGGATGCCGCCCAGTGTCACCGCCCAGGCGCTGTGCACGGCCACGCTCAGCGGCACGCCGGCCGACCGTGCGGCCGCGTCGATGTCGTGCTCCGGCCGCAGGGCGGTGTCGGCGAACCGGTCGGACGGGGTGTGTCCCTCGGCGACCAGCGACGGGCCGGGCAGGTCCGCGAGCTGCTCGCGCCACACCCGGTCGCTCTCGTCGGCGTCGCGTCCGGCGAGCCAGCGTACATAGTCGGAGAAGCCGCCGATCGGGTAGACGGTGCCCGGCGCGTGGTACTCGGCGAGCAGTGCGCGGAGCATCGGCGGCACCGACCAGCCGTCGGCGATGATGTGGTGCACGGTCTGTACGAGGACGTTCCGGCCCGGGCCGCCGCGGACGAGGGTGTAGCGCATCAACGGGCCGGTCGCCAGGTCGAATCCGGCGCGGCGGTCCCGCTCGGCCAGGTCGCGCAGCTCGGCGTCGGTGATGCCGGGGTGGTCCAGGGTAGTGAAGGGCGCCTCGACGCCGCTCTCCAGTGCGGAGACCACGCGGCCGTCGGCGAGGGCCACGAAACGGGCGGCCAGGTTCGGGTAGAGCGTGAGCAGCCGGGTGGCCGCCGCCGCGAGCCGGTCGGCGTCCACCTCGCCGTCCAGGGTGAGCAGTTGCTGTTCGACGTAGGCGCCGGCCGAGTCGTCGTCGAAGACGGAGTGGAAGTACAGGCCCTCCTGCAGCGGCGTCAGCGGCAGGATGTCCCGCAGCGCCGGGCCGTCCAGGGCGTCGACGTCGGCCTGGGTCAGCGGCACCAGGGGGAAGTCGCTGGGCGAGTGGCCGCCCTGCGGGTCGAGTGCGGCCAGTCCGGCAAGGGCGCTGCGGAAGTACTCGCCGATGGTCGCGATGTCCTCGTCGGTGAACATGCCGTCGGGCCAGGAGATGGTGGTGACCAGGTCGTAGTCGCCGGTCGGGGCCGGTTCGGCGATCGCGTTGAACTCCAGGGCGCGCGGCAGCCGCATGCGCGGGTCGCGCCTCTCGCCCAACTGGCCGGTGGTGTGGGCGAGTTGCCAGTTTCCGGGCTCGCCGGCGGCGAAGCGGCCCAGGTAGTTGAAGAGCACCTGCGGTGCGGGGGCGTCGAACTCGGTGTCGGTCAGGTACCGCAGGGCACCGTAGGAGACGCCGTTGTCCGGCACCCGGGCGAGGTCTTCCTTGACGGCCTTGAGGGCGGCGGTCAGGTAGTCGGGTGCGGTGAAGTCGGCCACGGGGCCGGGGTCGACGGTCACCGGGAAGAGGGTGGTGAACCAGCCCACGGTCCGCGACAGTTCGGGCTCGAAGCCGGCGGAGGGCGCCACGAACTGCCCTTCGCGGCCGTGGCCCTCCAGTTCGATGTGCGCGAAGGTCTGGTCCTGTCCCAGGTCGCGGCGCCACCGGGCGAGCGCGACGGCGAGCCCGGTCAGCAGGACGTCGTTGACGCCCGCGTGGAACTTCGCGGGGATGTCGCCCAGCAGCGCGGACGTGACCTCCGGGCCGGCCGAGACGGTCCGCAGTCGCTCCGTGGCGACGGTGTCGGCTTCGGACAGCGCGCGCCTGCCCACCGGTTGGTCCTCGCCCGGCAGGGGGCGCCGGTAGGAGGAGCTGTCCGCGTCGAACGCCGCGCGCTCCAGCAGTTGCGTCCAGCGCCGGAAGGACGTGCCCACCGGGGGCAGCTCGATGGGGGTGCCCGAGGTGAACTGCCGCCAGGCCGTGGCCAGGTCGTCCATCAGGATCCGCCAGGACACGCCGTCGATCACCACGTGATGGGCGACCAGGACCAGCTGCCGTGCCTCGCGGCGCCAGACGGCTCGCAGCATCACCCCGTTGTCGGGGTCCAGGGCGTCGGTGGCGAGTGCGACGCACGCGTCGAGCGGCAGGTCGCTCTCCTGCCATCCGGCGACGGCCTGGTCGGGCTCCGGGATGTCGAAGCTCCAGCGGTTTCCGCGCACCAGCCTGGCGCGCAGCATGTCGTGCCTGCGGACGAGGGCGGTGAGGACCTCGTCGAGAGCGCCGGCGGTCAGGTCCGGCGGGGTGTTCAGCACGACGGACTGCACGAAGCCGTCGATCGCGTCGGTGGTCTCGCCGAGCCACTGCACGATGGGCGATCCCACGACGGACCCGGTCGCGACATCGCGGTGGTCGACGGTGGAGACGTCTTCCCGGCTCGCGACCGCGGCCAGGGCCCCCACGGTGCTGTGGGTGAAGATCTGCCGTGCCGTGACGTAGAGGCCCGCGTCGCGCAGCGCGGTCAGCAGCGAGATCGCCAGGATGCTGTCGCCGCCGAGCTGGAAGAAGTCCTGGTCGACGCCGACCTCTTCGAGCCGCAGCACCGCCGCGACCGCCGCGCAGACCGCGCGCTCGTCGTCGGTGGTGGGCCTTACGAGAGTGCCCGTGCCGATCGTGGGCTCCGGCAGGGCGTTGCGGTCGAGCTTGCCGTTGGCGGTGAGCGGGAACTGAGTCATCACGACGATGTGGGCGGGCACCATGTACTCGACCATGTGCTCGGCGGCCCAGGCCTTGACCTCGTCCGCCCGCAGGTCCTCGCTGCCGGCGGCCGGGATGACGTAGCCCACCAGGTAGGTGCCGCCCGCCGCGTTCTTCCGTGCAACGACGCAGGTGTGCCGTACGCCGGGGTGCTCGGCGAGGCCGGCCTCGACGTCCTCGATCTCCAGCCGCATGCCGCGGATCTTGATCTGGTTGTCGGCGCGACCGAGGAAGTCCAGGGAGCCGTCCGGGGCGAACCGGGCGAGGTCACCGGTGCGGTAGAGGCGGGAGCCGTCGTTGGCGAAGGGGTTGGCGACGAACCGGGAGGCCGTCAGGCCGGGCGCGTTGACGTAGCCGCGCCCCAGGAGGAAGCCGCCCACGTACAGTTCGCCGCCGACGCCGACGGGGACCGGGCGCAGTTCCTCGTCCAGGACGTACAGCTGGGTGTTGGGGTTGGCCTTGCCGATGGAGGTCGACAGGCGTTCCGCCGCTCCCCGGTAGATGACGTGCGAGACGCCGATGGTCGTCTCGGCGGGGCCGTAGCCGTGGTACATGGGGATGTCGAGCTTGGTGCGGAACCGCTCGTACAGCTCCGGGGTCAGCACCTCGCCGCCGCACCACACGTGCCTGAGGCTGTCCAGGCGGCCGGAGTCGCCGGCGATCTCCAGCAGGACGTCCAGCATGGACGACACCAAATACGTGAAGGTGACGCGCTGTTCGGCGATCACGCTGAGCAGGTGGTGCGGGTCACGTTCGCCGCCGGGCCGCAGCACCACCAGGCGGGCGCCGGACACCAGCGGCAGGAATATCTCGTTGATGGAGATGTCGAAGGACAGCGGCGCCTTGAACAGCGAGGCGTCGTCGTGGCCGAAGCCGAGGATCTCGTTCACCTGCCACAGCAGGCGCTCGCTGATCGCCTCGTGCCGGATCATGGCGCCCTTGGGGCGTCCGGTCGAGCCGGACGTGAAGATCACGTATGCCAGGGCGTCGCCGTGGACGGTGACGCCGGTCCCCTCGGTGGGGTGGGAACCGTGGCGCCAGTCGTCGAGGTCGACGGCCACGGCCGGCGGTTCGGCCGGGTCGTGCTCGCCCGAGTCGTTGAGCTGTACGACGACCCGGGCGTCCTCGATGACGACGGCCCGGCGCGCGGCGGGCCACTGCGGATCGAGCGGCACGAACGCGCACCCCGCCTCGAGCACGGCGAGCAGCCCGATGACCATGTCGACGGAGCGGGCCAGTGAGATGCCGACGACCTGTTCGTGGCCGAGGCCGCGTTCGATCAGGTGGTGGGCCAATTGGCTGGACAGCTCGGCTGCCTGACGGTAGGTCAGTGAGCGGTGCTCGTCGACGATGGCGACGGCGTCCGGCCTGGTCCGTGCCTGCTCGCGGAACATCTCGACGATGGTCGGGCGGATGCGGTCGGCCTGGGTGTCGTTCCAGCGGGCCAGGAGTTCGAGTCTCGCGGCCACGCTGGACGGGCCGATGGTGCCGAGGGGCCGGTCCGGGAAGTCGGCCAGGTCGTCCAGCGCGAGCTGCGCTTCGGCAGGTGCGACACCGTCGGGGACGGTGATGCTGTGGCCGTCCGCGCCGACCTCCCAGCCACCGGGCCCGGCCCCGCCGTTGTCGACCCATCCGAGGACGTCGGCGAACAGGGTGCCGGGGGTGAGGTCGATGCCGTCGGGGCTCCGGCCCGTCGTCCAGTACGACAGCCCGATGGCGCAGGCTTCGGTGATGGTCCTGTCGGAGTAGTCGCCGGTCCGGCGGCGTACGTCGGCCAGGCGTGCGGGAGAAAGCCGTACGAGACGAGCGCTCGGTTCCATCATCGAAGACTCAGCACCCTTTCAAGGAAACCAAAGTAAGCCCAGCCTAACTTAGGCTTGCCTAACTACCCTCGCGCCATGCCTGCCACAGTCGCGCGTACCGGCCGCCCAGAGCCACCAACTCGTCGTGCGTGCCCTGCTCGACGACGCGGCCCGCGTCCAGCACGGCGATCCGGTCCGCCGCCATCGCCTGCGTCAGCCGGTGCGCCACGAACAGGGTGGTCCGGCCCGCGCACGCGGCCACGACCGCGCGCTCCAGCTCGGCGGCACCCTCGCTGCCGGCCTCCGCGGTGGACTCGTCGAGCACCACCACGGGCGAGCGCGCCAGCACCAGCCGGGCCAGGGCGATCTGGGCGACCTTGGTGACGTCCAGACGCTCACCGCCCTCGCCGACCGTGGTGTTCAGCCCGTCGGGCAGCGCCTGGACCCAGGCGTCGGCGCCGACCGTGCGCAGCGCGTCCGTCAGTTCGGCGTCGGTCGCCCCCGGCGCGGACAGCCGCAGGTCGTCGGCGAGCGGGCCGGAGAACACGTGCGTCTCCTGCGTCAGGATGCTCACCAGGGCCCGCGCCCCGGCCTCGTCCAGACCTGCCAGGTCGGTCGCGCCGATGTGCACCGACCCGGCCTCGGGCGTCCCGATGCCCGCGATCAGCGCGGCCAGGGTCGTCTTGCCCGCACCCGTCGCACCCACCAGCGCGAGCGACCCCCCGGCCGGGATCGTCAGATCCACGCCCCTCAGCACCGGTTCCTCGGCGCCGGGGTAACGGAACGTCAGCCCGCGCACCGTCACCGGCAACGGCTCGGCGTCCGCCGGCGCGACGGCCGGGTCACCCACCAGCCGGCCCTCACCGGCCTCCCCCAGCACACCGACCAGGCGGGTCAGGCTCGCGCCCGACTTCTGCGCCTCGTCGAAGGTGAACATGATGAGACCCAGCGGGCCGAACAGCCGGTGGAACAGCAGCGGGGCCGCCGACACCTCGCCCAGGCTGGCGGCGTCGGCCTCCAGCAGGGCGTACCCCACCACGATGATCAGGACCAGCCCGATGAACTCGGCGCGGTTCTCCCGGCCGACGAACCGGCCGAAGAACCGGAACACCTCGATACCGAGATCGCGCACCCGCCAGGACTCGCTGGTGACCTTCTCGCGGAAGGCACCCTCCAGGCGGTACGCCCGGACCGTGTCGATCCCGTTCAGACCGCTGATCAACGCCTGGGCGCGGTCGGCCTGGGCCACCCGCTGCTTCCGGTAGAGCGGGGCGGAGCGCGGGAGGTACCAGCGCAGGGCGAGCGCGTACGCGGGCAGCGCGCCGGCGCCCGCCAGTCCGAGCCGCCAGTCCAGCCCGAACATGCCGAACGTGGCGATGGTGACCAGCACTCCGGCCGAGAACACCGTGGGAATGGCCGTACGGATGCCCTTGGAGATGACGGCCACGTCGTCGCCGACCCTGGAGAGCACGTCTCCCCGGCCGACCTGTTCGATGCGGGCGCTCGGCATCCCCAGCACCGCCCGGACGGCCCCTTCCCGCAGCCGCGCGAGCAGGTCGGCGCCCAGCCGGCCGATGAGGTAGGTCGACACCGCGGTGGCCGCCGCGCCGAGCAGCGCGGCGGCCCCGATCAGCACCCCGATGGTGACCAGGACCGAGCGCGACTCACCCTCCACCACGCCGTCGACCACCCGGCCGAGCAGCAGGACCGGGAGCACCTGGAGCGCCGCGCCGGCCACCGTGGTGAGCACGGTGGCCGCCGACAGCCAGGGCACCTCGCGGCAGTGCGCCGCGACCCATCGGGAGGCCTCGCGCCCGGTCGCCGTGTGCAGCGTCGCCGGGGCGGGGCGGGTGGCGGTCGCACTCACACCGCGACCCGGGCGGGCAGGGGACAGGACTTGGTGACCGGCATCGCTACTCGGCCACCGACTTCACGAGTTCGTCGACGGCGTACGGCATGGACAGCAGGGTGCCCTGGGAGATGGCCGCGCCGACCGCCGGGCCCTCGCTGTCCAGCAGGTAGGACACGTTGCCCTTCTTCACGGCGTCCAGGTTGGCGAACAGCTTGAACTTCTTCAGGGCCGCCGTGTCGGCCTTGTCGTTGATCACGAAGATGCGGTCGACGTCGACCAGGTCGACGCGCTCGGGCGAGAGCTTGGTGTAGAAGCTGCCGTCGGCGACCTTGTCGATCTCGGTCTGGTACTTGAAGCCGATGCCCGTCACGAGCCGGCCGCGCACGTCGGTGGAGGTGAACGGCGCCACCGAGTTCTCGTACCAGGACAGGACGACGGCGGTCTGCTCCGCGAGTTCGGGGTTCGCCTTCTTGGCCGCGTCGAGCTTGCCCTGGATGTCCTGCACCATCTTCTCGCCCTCCTCGGCCTTGCCGAGTGCCTTGGCGATGTGCAGGGCGTTGTCCTGCCAGGGGGCGCTGAACGGCTCCTTCTCGGCCTTGGTGCGGGCCACCGTAGGCGCGATCTTGGAGAGCTTGTCGTAGCCGGCCTGGTCGATCTCGGAGTAGACCGCGACGATCAGGTCCGGGCGCAGGGCGGCGATCTTCTCGTAGTTGGGGCCGGAGTCACCGTTCTTCATGATGACCTCGGGCTTGGTGTCGCCCCACTTGTCCTTCACCCAGGGCCACTGGGTGTTGATGTCGGGGCTCTGGCCCGCCGGGTTCGGGTACTGGTCGGTCATGCCGACCGGCTTGATGCCGAACGCCAGGACGGTCTGGTCGTCGGTGTAGCCGACGGTGACGACCCGCTTCGGGGCCTCGGTGAC
This sequence comes from Streptomyces swartbergensis, assembly GCF_002148965.1. Classification (GTDB taxonomy): domain Bacteria; phylum Actinomycetota; class Actinomycetes; order Streptomycetales; family Streptomycetaceae; genus Streptomyces; species Streptomyces swartbergensis. Next base: position 9,381 of record NZ_NGFN01000124.1, read on the forward strand.
CTTCGTGGTGCCGAACGCGTGCTCCACGGTGACCGGGAAGGCGCCGGCCGCGGCGGTCGAGGTGTTGTCGCTGCCCTTGTCCGCCGAGTCCGATTCGGAACCGCACCCCGTGAGGAGGCCGACGCCGAGCGTCGCGGCGGAGAGGAGTGCCGCGACCCGCCGCCATGGCGTCCTGCGCGTCGTTCTGTGGAGGAGCATCCGTCAATCCCCTTGCTGTTCGCACTGTCCACTACGCCCCCGGGTAAGGGCAGGCAAACCGTATCGCAAGGCGGTAAGGCAAGCCTAGCCTTACTTGCGTAACTTTATGGCGAACTAGTCGAGTTGGACATGCGTGCGACCGATCGGGACGATGAGCGGCCGGTCGCCCACCGGGTCGTCGATGACCTTGGCGTTCAGCCCGAACGCCTCCTGCAGCAGTTCGGCGGTCAGCACGTCACGGGGGTGCCCCTGGGCCAGGATCGACCCCTCCCGCATCACGATGAGGTTGTCGCTGTAGCGCGCGGCCAGATTGAGGTCGTGCAGCACCATCACCACGGTGCATCCCGACTCGTGCAGATCGTCGACCAGATCGAGCACGTCCATCGCGTGCGCCAGGTCGAGATAGGTGGTCGGCTCGTCCAGCAGCAGCAGATCGGTGCCCTGGGCCAGGGTCATCGAGATCCAGACGCGCTGCCGCTGCCCGCCGGACAGCGCGTCGACCGGGCGGTCGGCCAGGTCGGACACCCCGGTCATGGCCAGCGCGCGTTCCACCACGTCGGCGTCGTCCGAGGACCACTGCCGCAGCCAGCTCTGGTGCGGATGGCGGCCCCTGGCGACCAGATCGGCCACCGTCAGACCCTCCGGCGCGACCGGCGCCTGCGGCAGCAGGCCGAGTTTCCTCGCCACGTCCCTGGTCCTGAGCCGGGCGATGTCGTCACCGTCCAGCACGACCGTCCCCTTCGACGGCTTGAGCAGCCGGGACAAGGTCCGCAACAGGGTCGATTTTCCACAGCCGTTGGGGCCGATGATGGTGGTGATCACCCCGGGGGGTATCGCCACGTCGAGATCGTCGATGACGGTCCGGGCGCCGTATCCGACCGTGACGCCCCTGGCTGCCAGCCGTGAGGCGTGATCGGACTCGGACTCGACCCCGGTGACGGACTGAGTGACCACAAGGCCCCCTTACTTAGGCTCGCCTGACTTTGTACCAGCTATCTGCGGTTCGCCCGTACCAGCAGATAGACGAGGAAGGGGCCGCCGATCGCCGCGGTGACCACGCCGACCGGGAGACTGACGGGCAGTGCGGTGCGGGCGACCAGGTCCGAGCCGGTCAGCAGCAGGGCACCGACCAGCGCGGAGGCCACCAGGGGCGGTGTCGGGCACCGCGCCAGGCGCATCGCCACCTGCGGGGCCACCAGCGCCACGAACGGGACCGGGCCCGCCGCGCTCACCGCCACGCCGGCCAGCAGCACGGCGCACAGGAGGAGGACCGCCCGCACGGCCGAGTGACGGACCCCCAGGCCCGCGGCGACGTCGTCACCGAGGTGCATCGGTTTGAACTGGAACGCGGCTGTTGTCACGACGACCAGCAGGACGAGTGCGCCCCAGACGGCCACCTGGACCTCGTCCCACGACCGGTCGTCGAGCGAGCCGACCAGCCAGGCCTGGGCCTGGGCCACGTCCCTGATGTCGGCCGTGACCAGCAGCCAGGTCGTGAGGGCCTCCATCACGGCACTCACCGAGATGCCGATGAGGATGAGCCGGAGGCCGTCGATGCCGCGCCGCCAGGCGAGGAAGTACACCAGCAGGCCCGTGCCGAGACCGCCCATCAGCGCCGCCGCCGACAGACCCACGGAGTCGACGATCGCAGCGGACGTCCCGCCCGACACCGTCACCAGGAACACCGCGACCGCGCCGGCGCCGTTGGTGATGCCCAGGACGTCCGGACTGGCCAGCGGATTGCGGGCGATGGACTGCGTGAGCGCCCCGGACACCCCGAGCGCGATGCCCACGACGACCCCGGCCAGGGCCCGCGGCATCCGCAGATCCATGATCACGAACTCGTCGACCTGCTCACCCCGGCCGACGATCGTGGCGATCACCTGGGGCAGCCCGATGGGGAAGTCCCCAACGCCGATGGACAGGCAGAACACCAGGAACGTCGCCGCCGCGAGCAGCAGCGAGACGGACACGATCCACGGCCGCCACACGAACGACACCTGGCCGAGCCGCACGCCCGGCGTCACCGACGGCTTCACGTCTGTCCTGTTCATGCGTTCTTGAACTTTCCGCGCCACACCAGAGCCGCGAAGAACGGGGCGCCCAGCAGTGCGACGACGACACCCGCGTCCAGCTCGCTCGGCCGCACCACCAGGCGGCCCACGATGTCGCTGACCAGGAGCACGATCGCGCCGAGCAGTCCCGCGTACGGCACCAGCCAGCGGTAGTCGGGCCCGGTCAGGTACCGGGCCACGTGGGCCACCATGAGCCCGAGGAACGCGATGGGCCCGCACGCGGCCGTCGCGGCGCCCGCCAGCAGGGTGATGGCGGTGATGCCGATGGTCCGGCTCAGCGCGATGTTCACCCCGAGCCCGCGCGCCACGTCGTCACCCAGGTTGAGCAGGTTGAGGGCCGGCAGCGTGATCAGTGCCAGCACCAGTCCGGCCGCGATGAATCCGGTCACCGGCCAGATGACGCCGAATCCGACGCCGGCCACGGAGCCCGCGTTCCAGAAGCGCAGCGCGTTCAGCGACTTCTGGTCCGACAGCGCGATCGCCACGGTCATCGCCGCGAGGAACACCGTGACTCCCTGCCCGGCCAGCGCGAGCGTCAGCGGGTTCCCGGCACCGCGGCCGATGCTCGCCAGGCCGAACACCACGACACCGGCGACCGCCGCCCCCAGGAACGCGAACCAGATGTACTGGAACGGGTCGGAGAGCCCGAACACGGCGATCACCGTCACGACGGCGAACGAGGCGCCGGAGTTCACGCCCAGCAGGCCGGTGTCGGCGATCGGGTTGCGCGTGTGCCCCTGGATCAGCGCCCCGCCGACCCCGAGGGCGACGCCCGCCACGATCGCGAGCACCGTCCGGGGCACCCGCACGGTCTCCACGATGAGCCTGATCTCGGTGAGCCGCTGATCGGACTCCGGTGCCGCGAACAGCCCGTGCCACACCTCGCCGGGGCTCAACGCGCGCGCCCCGACGGCCAACGACACCGCCCCCGCTGCCACGAGAATCAGCACCAGCGCGCCCAGGCCCACAACTCGCCGCCGACGGGCCTGAGTTGTGACCTCGGACGCGGGGCGCTCCACTGCGATCGTGCCCATGTCGACGTACGTTATCCCTTTGATCAGTGCCGCCGCGCCCGCCGGGTGGGCCCACCTGGCGAGGCGCGGTGATGTGCCGGCGGAACCCGGTGGACTAACGGGCCGGGCTGCCGGTTCCGTCGGCGACCGTCCGGACCTCGTCGGAGGCGGACTTGCGGCCCCGGTCGAGGAGCGAGTCGAGGATCTCGCCGACCCTGATGGCGGTGTTGGACAGCAGGGACGAGGTGATGCCGTGCGTGTGCTCGGTGCCGCCCTGGAGGTAGATGCCGCAGTGCAGGCCGGGCTCCGTCGCGATGCGGTAGTCGCGCTCGACGCGGACGCGGCCCTCGTCGTCACGGAGGCAGCGGTCGGCCACCTCGCCGAGCAGACCGACGGGATCGGCGGGGCTGTAGCCGGTGGCGAACACCACGACGTCGGCGTCCAGGAGGGTCTCCTCGCCGGTGACGAGGGACATGACGGCGGCCGTGGCCTTGTCCGGCGTCTCCGTGACACCGGTGAGCCGGGAGACGTTGAGGAAGCGCAGGCGCTCGGTGCCGAGGACCTTCTCCTGGTACATCTGCCGGTACAGGTCGTCGATCAGGTCGATGTCCACCACGGAGTAGTTGGTGTTGCCGTGGTAGTCCATCAGGCGGCGTTTGACGTCCTTCGGCGCCGCGAAGAACTCGTCGACGGCCTCGGGGTCGAAGATCCGGTTGGCGAAGGCGCTGTCGTCGGCGGGGCTGTAGCCGTAGCGGGAGAAGACGGCGCAGACCTCGGCCTCGGGGAAGCGGCGGTGCAGGTAGGCGACGTTCTCGGCGGCGCTCTGCCCGGCGCCCACGACGACGAACCGGGAGGGCGAGGTGCCCTCCAACGCGTCGACCCTGCCCAGCAGTTCGGAGTTGTGCCAGACGCGGTCGCTGCGCTCCACGCCCTCCGGCATGAGGGGGCGCAGGCCGGTGCCGAGGACGAGGTTGCGGGCCCGGTGGACCTCGAGGCCCTCGCCCGAACGGACCGTCACGTCCAGGTACTCCACGACGCCGTCGCGCACGACGGGCATGACGCCGACGACCTCGTGGCCGTAGGAGACCATGTCGTCGACCTGGCTCGCGGCCCACTCGAAGTAGTCGTGGAACTCCACCCGCAGTGGGAAGAGGTTCTTGTGGTTGATGAAGTCGATCAGCCGTCCCTTGCTCTTGAGGTAGCACAGGAAGCTGTACTCGCTGGCGGGGTTCCGGAGCGTCACCAGGTCCTTGAGGAAGGACACCTGCATGGTCGCGTCGTCGATGAGCATGCCTCGGTGCCAGCCGAAGCGCGGCTGCTGCTCGAAGAAGTGAGCGGAGACCGCTCCCTCCCCACCGGCGCCTGCGTTGTGCTCGCTGAGCGCGATCGCCATGGCCACGTTGGACGGCCCGAAGCCGATGCCTATGAGGTCGTGGATCAAAGGGGCGTCGCCAGGACGAGCCTGTGCCATGTCACTCCCATCGTGCGGTGCGGCGGCCCTTCCGGTCAGGCAGCCGTCGGTCGAGCATCGGGAAGTACGGAAGTCGGGCACGCCGAAGAGGCACCACCCAAAACTTAGGTAAGGCTAAGCTCAGCCCGTGGAGCTGTCCATAGACAAAACGGACACGCCGGAGCAGGCGAGTCGTCAACACACGCACGAACTGGCCCCGTTGACCACTTAGGTAAGCCTTGCTTTACTGGCCACGGCCATTCCCTGCTTCGAGGAGGAACCCCATGCGGGTCGTCATGTTCGGTTACCAGACCTGGGGGCACCGCACCCTGCAAGCCCTCCTGGACTCCGAACACGACGTGGTCCTGGTCGTGACGCACCCCAAGAGCGAGCACGCGTACGAGAAGATCTGGAGCGACTCGGTCGCCGACCTCGCCGAGGAGAACGGCGTACCGGTCGTGATCCGCAACCGCCCTGACGACGACGAGCTGTTCGAGCGCCTCAAGGAGGCCGCCCCGGACATCATCGTGGCCAACAACTGGCGCACCTGGATCCCGCCGCGCATCTTCGACCTGCCGCGCCACGGCACGCTGAACGTGCACGACTCGCTGCTGCCGAAGTACGCCGGCTTCTCCCCGCTGATCTGGGCGCTGATCAACGGCGAGCCCGAAGTGGGCGTCACCGCGCACATGATGAACGACGAACTGGACGCCGGCGACATCGTGCGGCAGGAGGCGGTGGCGGTCGGGCCGACGGACACGGCGACCGACCTGTTCCACAAGACCGTCGACCTCATCGCCCCGGTCACCATCGGCGCGCTCGACCTCATCGCCTCCGGGCAGACGGAGTTCACCCGGCAGGACCGCTCCCAGGCCAGCTTCTTCCACAAGCGGTCCATCGAGGACAGCCGCATCGACTGGACCTGGCCGGCCGAGGACCTGGAGCGCCTGGTCCGCGCCCAGTCCGAGCCGTACCCCAGCGCCTTCACCTTCCACAAGGGCAAGCGACTGGAGGTCCTGGCCGCCGTCGTCTCGGAGGGGCGGTACGGCGGCACACCCGGCCGCATCTTCTACCGCGAGGGCGAGGGCGTGGTGATCGTGGCCGGAGCCGACGCCCGCACCGGCCGCAATCACGGTCTGGCCATCACGCGCGTACGCACCGAGGACGGCCGGGAGTTGCCCGCGACCGAGTACTTCACCGCCATGGGCGGCTACCTGACCAACCAGCCCTGACGCCACTGTGAAACTTCTGTGCAACGCGTGGGGCTTTAAGTTTCAAGATTCCCTTTGCCGGCGGCGGCTGCGACAGTGAGGGCCCATGGGGGCAGTACATGACGTCAAGTCGAACCACCGGGACGACAGTTGGCCTACCACGACACGTACCACCGGACTGCCGGCGCGCTCCTGAGCCCCGTCCTCGGCTGGGTCCTGGCGCTCACCGGAGCCGTGGTGCTCCCCCTGACCGCCGCGACGGCCATCGGAACGGAATCCGGGCAGTGGCGTGACCAGAGCCCTGGCCTGTACACCGTGACGATCTCGGAGGACACGACGGAGAAGCCGGGCGCCTCGACGCCGGGGGCCCGAGGCGGTTCCGCCGCGACGGCCTCCGTCCCGGCCCCCGCGCCTTCCCCCTTGCCGGCGCCCGGCCCTCCGCGGGGCGACGGCCCGCCGTAGCCGGGGATCACGCCCGCCAGGAGTACCGCCGTTCGGGCCGGCCGGCGACGCCGTAGCGCAGGGACACCTCCGCGCTGCCGGTGCCGTGGAAGTACTCCAGGTAGCGGCGTGCGCTCACGCGGGACACGCCGGTCACCGCGGCGCACTCGGAGGCGGACAGGGTGCCGTCCGCCGCGCGCAGGGCCCGCTCGACGAGTGCGGCGGTCTCCACGCTCATGCCCTTGGGCAGCGCGGGGGCCGGTGCGGGGACGCCCGTTCCGGCCAGGACCCGGTCGATGTCGGCCTGGCCTCGTACCACCGTCGTGAGCAGCCGGCCCCGCTGGGCGGCGTAGCGCTCCAGGCGGGGGCGCAGATCCTCGAAGTCGAACGGTTTCAGGAGGTAGTCGACGACCCCCTGCCGGACGGCGCCGCGGACCGCCTCGGCCTCCTGCGCGGCGCTGATGACCATGACGTCGCAGTCGTGGCCGGCGGTGCGCAGCCGGGGGATGACGTCCAGGCCGAACAGGTCGGGGAGATACAGGTCGAGCAGGACGAGGTCGGGGCGCAGTTCGTCCACGGCCTCGACCGCCTGTCCGCCGGTGTGGGCCACGCCGACCACGCGGAACGGCTCGACGCGTTCGACGAACGCGCGGTGGACCCGGGCCACCATGAAATCGTCGTCGACCACGAGAACGTCGATGGTGTCCGCCTTGTCGCGTGTTCCGGTCGTGTCGCGCCCGCCGGTCATGTCGCGCGTGCCAGTCATGTCGCGTGTACCGGTCATGTCGCGTGTACCGGTCATGTCGCGTGTACCGGTCATGTCGCGTGTACCGGTCATGTCGCGTGTACCGGTCATGTCGTGCGTTCCGCTCATGGGGCCACTCCTTCCGCCACCGCTTCGGCGAGGTGGCTGACGGTCATGCGTGCGGTGAACACGGCCCCGTCGGGGGTGTTGGCCACCGAGATCTCTCCCCCGTGCCGTTCGCAGACCAGCTTGGTCAGGGCCAGTCCGATGCCGCGCTCGCCCTCCCGCGCGGCCTTGGTGGTGAAGCCGTGGGAGAACACCTCGCGGGCCAGTTCCGGAGCCACGCCCGGCCCCGAGTCGCGGACCACGATCTCCACGCTGGAGGCGTCCTGCCGCAGCGCCACCTCGACCCACCGCTCCCCGTCGTGCGCCGCGGCGTCGACGGCGTTGTCCACGAGATTGCCCACCACGGTCGCCACGTCGGCGGCGTCCTCCGGGGCCAGCCGCTCCAGCGCGGTGTCGTCCGAGATGCGCAGGCTGACCTTCCGTTCGGCCGCGAGGGACGCCTTCGCCATCAGCAGTGCGGCCACCGCCGTGTCACGGACGCGGCGGCTGAGGGTGACGTCCAGGGACTGGCGGTGCTGGTTCAACGCACGGATGTAGCGCACGACTTCGTCCTGCTCGCCGATCTGGATCAGCCCGGAGATCGTGTGCAGTTGGTTGGCGAACTCGTGCGCCTGCGCCCGCAGCAGCTCCGAGGAGCTGCGGAAGGAGCCGATCTCCCGCTCCAGCCGGGCCAGTTCGGTACGGTCGCGCAGCGTGGTGACCGAGCCGAGGGACCGGCCGTCTTTGGTGACGGTCATCCGGTTCATCACCAGGACCCGGCCGTGGCGGACGACGACCTCGTCCCGTCTGCCGGCGGTGGTGCCGGCCAGCACGTCCCGCAGCCGTCCGTCGATGCCCAGGCCGTCCAGGCTCTGGCCGACGCAGTCCTCGGGCAGGTCGAGCAGGCGGCGGCCCATGTCGTTGACGAGGGTGAGCCGGTGCTGCGGGTCCAGGGCGACCACACCCTCGGCGATGCCGTACAGCATCGCCTCCCGGTGCTCGGCGAGTCCCGCGATCTCCCCCGGCTCCAGCCCGAGGGTCTGCCGCTTCACCCGCCGCGCGAGCAGCCAGGAGCCGGCCACGCCGAGCCCGCTGGCGATGCCCAGATAGGCGAGCAGATAGGAGGAGGCGCCGCTGAGCCGCTGCCAGACGGTCGGATCGGCCTCGCCGATCATCACCGTGCCGAGGATCCGGCCGAGGTTCTCCTCCGTCGCCCCGAGGACGGGGACCCGGGCGGCCAGCTCGCGGTTGCCGTCCAGCGTCAGCGGCCCCGACCAGCCCCGCGCCCGGTCGGTGGCATGTCCTTGGGGCAGCCGCTCGCCGATCACCGTGGGATTGGTGGAGCTGACGATCCGGCCGGAGGCGTCGGCCACCGTCACCGAGGTCACTCCGGACTGCGCCTGGGTGGCGAGCACCAGCGGGGCGAGGGTCTCGCCGGGCGCGGGACGCACCAGCTGGCTGCGTACCAGGGGGTTGGCGGCCAGCTGTTCGGCCAGCGCGCTCACCCGGCGTCCCTCGACGCGGTTGAAGGTGGCCTGCGACTGGGCGAGCGAGACCGCGGCGACCGCCAGCAGCACCACCACGACGATGGCGAGCTGGAGTACCAGCATCTCGCCCGCGAGCGAGTGGCGACGAAAGGTGGCGACCACAATGAACTCAATCTTCAATGCCGACACAGGTGGGGCGGCTCGTGTGCCGAGTCGCACAATCATGACGCCGGCCAGGGAAAACCGGAAGTGAGGTGTCATGAGTCGTCCCGCACGCGCTGTGCTCGGTGCCTTCTCGGCTCTGGCCCTGCTGGCGGCCGGCGCGTGCGGTGGGTGGCCGGGCGACGGGCCCGCGCGGGACCTGCGGCTCATGGTGCCCAACACCCCTGGCGGCGGCTACGACACCACGGCCCGTACCGCGGCCCGGGTCATGGAGGAGGCCGGGATCGCCTCGGACGTGCAGGTGTTCAATCTGCCCGGCGCCGGCGGCACGGTGGGCCTGAAGCGCCTCGCCGACGAGCGGGGCAACGGCGATCTCGCCCTCCAGATGGGCCTCGGAGTCGTGGGCGCGTCGCACGCGGCGGGTTCGAAGGTGACTGTCACCGAGACCACGCCGATCGCACGCCTCGTCGAGGAGGCCGGCGCGATCGTCGTCCGGCAGGACTCGCCGTACCGGACGATCGGCGCGCTGGTGGACGCCTGGCGCGAGGACCCCGGGAGCCTCAGGGTGGGCGGCGGGTCCTCGGCCGGCGGCCCCGACCATCTGCTGCCGATGTGGCTGGCGCAGACGGTAGGCGTCGACCCGAGGAGGGTCGCGTACGTGCCGTACGACGGTGGGGGCGGTGAGCTGCTGCCCGCATTGCTGGACGGCAGGGTCGACGTGGCCACCAGCGGGTTCGGCGAGTTCCTCGACCAGATCCGCGCCGGCCGGCTGCGGGTCCTGGCCGTCACCGGCGAGCGGCCGGTCGGTGTGCTGCCTGGTGTCCCGACCCTGAAGTCCTCGGGGATCGACCTGGTCTTCCACAACTGGCGGGGCATCGTGGCCCCGCCCGGCATCAGCGACACCGACCGGCGGCGCTGGGTGGCGGCGCTGACCGAGCTCCACGACTCCCGCCAGTGGCGGGCCGAGCTGCGCCGGCACGGCTGGAGAGACGTGTTCGCCACCGGCCGTGCCTTCGAGTCCTACCTGGCCCGGCAGGACGAACAGGTCGCCGGTCTCGTCCGCCGGCTCGGACAGCGGTGACGTCAGGAGGCGTTCGCGCTGGGGCCGATGCCCTGCAACTCCCGGACCGTGCCGCCCAGTTTGGCCCGGAGGGGTTCGAGCAGCTCCGGCTTGGCGCTGACCACCCAGCGCATGCCGACGAGGTACGTGCCCCCGTAGACGCTCGCCGACTCCAGCCAGGTCTCCTTGAGCTTCTCCTCGGGGAAGGTGGTGATGAGGTAGTCACCCTTCTGCGTGTGGCACACGCCCTCGCGCAGCTCGTCCGCCTCGGTGCGGATCTTCACCTTGCAGCCGGTGAGGCCGGCGATCACCTCCACCTTCGCCGGCGCGACGACTCCGGCGGCGGGAGCGGCGGACCCGCTCGGCGTCGCCGTCCTGCCGTCGGCGGCCGGCTTGTCGTCACCGCCGCCGCAGGCGGCGACCAGGGGGAGCACGACCAGCGCGGCGGCGCGCAGCCGGCGGGCGCGGGACAGGGGCCGGCGGTGGGATCGTGCGTGCGGTTGTTGCTGGGACACGTCGTTTCTCCGGGTGTGAAACCGTCCTGCCCTCGCGGGCAGGCAGGAGTACTCGTCAGGGGTACGGATGCGCACCCGGAGCCGTTCACACAGGCCGGGGCGTCGGCGCGCTACACGGCCGCCCCGTCCACGACCGGGCTCTGCGTCCCGCCGAACTGGGTCCGGTACAGCTCCGCGTACCGCTGCCCCGCCGCCAGGAGTTCCTCGTGCGTGCCGCGTTCCACGATCCGTCCGGCCTCGACGACCAGGATCTGGTCGGCTGTCCGGACCGTGGAGAGCCGGTGGGCGATCACGACCGCCGTCCTGCCTTCGAGGGCTTCGGCGAGTGCCTCCTGGACGGCGGCCTCGGAGGTGTTGTCGAGGTGGGCGGTGGCCTCGTCGAGGATGACGACGCGCTGCCGGGCCAGCAGCAGCCGGGCGATGGTCATGCGCTGGCGCTCCCCGCCCGAGAGGCGGTAGCCGCGTTCGCCGACCACCGTGTCGAGACCGTCGGGCAGCGACCGTACGAGGTCGTCGAGGCGGGCCCGGCGCAGGGCGTCCCACAGGTCGCTCTCCGTGGCCGCGGGGCGGGCCAGGAGGAGGTTGGCGCGGACGGTGTCGTGGAAGAGGTGCCCGTCCTGGGTGACCATGCCGAGGGTCTCCCGCAGGGAGCGCGCGCTCAGGTCGCGGACGTCGACTCCGCCGACGCGTACGGCGCCCTCGTCGACGTCGTACAGGCGCGGCAGCAGTTGTGCGACGGTCGACTTGCCCGCGCCGGAGGAGCCGACGAGCGCCACGGTCTGCCCCGGTTCGGCGCGGAAGGAGATGCCGTGCAGGACCCCGTCACCGCCCCGCTTGTCGAGCGTGGCGACCTCCTCCAGGGAGGCCAGGGAGACCTTGTCGGCGGCGGGGTAGCCGAAGCGGACCTGGTCGAACTCGACCGCGACGGGCCCGTCGGGCACCCGGCGCGCGTCCGGCTTCTCCTCGATGAGCGGCTTCAGGTCGAGCACCTCGAAGACCCGCTCGAAACTGACCAGAGCGCTCATCACCTCGACCCGCGCCCCGGCCAGCGCGGTCAGCGGCGCGTACAGCCGGGTCAGGAGCAGCGCCAGCGACACGACCGCGCCGGGTTCCAGCGTGCCGCGCAGGGCGAGGGCGCCGCCGAGGCCGTAGACCAGGGCCAGGGCGAGGGCGGAGACCAGGGTGAGGGCGGTGATGAACGCGGCCTGCGCGGTCGCCGTCCGGACGCCGATGTCCGCGACGCGGCGGGCGCGTTCGGCGAACTGCGCCGACTCCTCCTCCGGGCGCCCGAAGAGCTTGATCAGGGTGGCGCCGGGTGCGGAGAAGCGCTCGGTCATGCGGGTGCCCATCGCCGCGTTCAGCGTCGCGGCCTCCCGCTGCATGCGCGCCATGCGGCTGCCCATGCGCCGGGCCGGGATCACGAACACCGGCAGCAGCACCAGCGCGAGCAGGGTGATCTGCCAGGACAGCGTGAGCATCACGGCGAGCGTGAGCAGCAGCGTGACGAGGTTGCTGACCACTCCGGACAGGGTGTTGCTGAACGCGCGCTGGGCGCCGATGACGTCGTTGTTGAGTCGGGAGACGAGGGCGCCCGTACGAGTGCGTGTGAAGAACGCCACCGGCATGCGCTGCACATGGTCGAAGACGGCGGTCCGCAGATCGAGGATGAGGTGCTCGCCCAGGGTCGCCGACAGCCTCCGGCCGAGGATGCCGAGCGCCGCCTCCGCCACCGCGATCAGCGCGATGAGCAGGGACAGGCGTACGACGGTGCTCTCGGTGCCGTCCGAGACGATCGCGTCGACGACACTTCCGGCCAGGACGGGGGTCGCCACGGCGAGCAGGGCGGTCCCCACGCCGAGCAGGACGAAGAGGGCGATGCGGCGCCGGTGCGGGCGGGCGAAGGCGCCGATGCGGCGCAGGGTGGCGAGGGCTAAGGGGCGGCGCTCCTCCTGGGCGTTCATGACGCTGTGCAGTTGTGTCCACGCTGTGGTCTCCATACTCATGGGAGAGAACGTAGAACCTCAAGCAATCTTGAGGTCAAGGCGCTCGCACATCGCCCCGACATCCCGCACAATCGGCCCGAACCCCCTCTCACCG
>NZ_NGFN01000125.1 GCF_002148965.1 Streptomyces swartbergensis
CGTTCACGGTGAAACTGCGGGTGACGCGCTCGCCCGCCGGTGCGGCCGTCTCCGGCAGCAGGGACCGGCGGGTCTCGCCGCTGACGCTCGTGGCGGACGCGGTCTTCCCGCCGAGCACGACCCGCACGTCGTAGGTGCCGGGCGGGACGTCGAAGTGGCAGGCACCGGCGGTGCAGTTCGCGAGGCCCGGCCTCACGCTCGCCTCGCCCGCGTGGGCGGGTACGGCGGACAGGGCGGTGCTCAGTGTCACGGCCGCCAGCACGGCCATGTTGAAACGTCTCACTCGCAGCTCCTCCGTCACGGTGACAAGGCCTGGCGGCTGAACGTATCGCCTCTGGCAAGCGCTTTCTAGACCTGGGCTCGATTTCGCAAAGATGCTCCCGCCAAGCGTGCGAAAGCCCTTTCGCGAAATCGATTCAACTGTCACTCTCGCTCACACCCCCGCCCCCACCAGCACCTCCCGAAGGAGTCACCCCCCATGCCCGGACCCGCGAACAGACCGGCCGGCCGCCGCGCCTTCGTCCTCGGCGCCACCGCCGCCGTCGGCACGGCCCTCACCGGCACGGCGCACGCAGCCGGCTTCGGCTGGACCGACGACGGCTCGAACTACGTCGTCGACACCGGCGCCCAACTGGTCTTCAAGGTGAGCAAGTCCACCGGCGATCTGACCTCCCTGGTCTACCGGGGCACGGAGTACCAGGGCTACGGCGGCATGAACTCGCACATCGAGTCCGGCCTCGGTGCCTCCACCGTGAGTATCAGGCAGTCCGGCTCGACGATCCTGGTCTCGGTCACGCACGGCACGCTCAGGCACTACTACGCGGCCCGCAGCGGCGAGAACAACGTCTACCTGTGGACGAACAAGGCCGACACGTCCGTCTCCGCGACCCGGTACATCGTGCGCGTGAAGAAGGGCGCCTTCCTCAACGACGAGCCCGACTCGTACACGTACGCGCCCACCGCCATCGAGGCCTCCGACGTGTTCCGGAAGTCCGACGGGCAGACCCGCTCCAAGCACTACTCCAAGCGACGCGTCATGGACTACGACCACATCGGCTGGTCCGCCGGCGGCGTCGGCCTGTGGATGGTGCGCAGCAACCACGAGAAGGCCTCCGGCGGTCCCTTCTACCGCTCCCTGCTGCGCCACCAGAGCGCGGACGGCGGCGGTCTGTACGAGATCCTCCACTACGGCCAGAACCAGACCGAGGACCAGCGGTTCGGCCTCCAGGGCCCGTACGTCATCGCCTTCACGGACGGCGGAGCGCCCTCGTCGGCGCTGTTCCCGGGCACGCTGACGACGCCGTGGGCCGACTCGCTCGGCATTCCCGGGTACGTGCCGGCGAGCGGCCGGGGCAAGGTCGCGGGCGTCGGGATGTCCGGGCGGAACACGGCGTACCCGTACACGGTGGGGCTGGCCAACGCGGCGGCGCAGTACTGGGGTTCGGCGCGTTCCTCGGACGGCTACTTCTCCGTCCCGGGCGTGTTGCCGGGGACGTACACGCTGACCGTCTTCAAGGGCGAGCTGGCGGTTTACACCACGTCGGTGAGCGTGTCGGCGGGCGGCACGACCACCCTGAACACGATCGCGATCCCGTCCTCCAACGACCCGTCGAACGCGAGCGCGATCTGGCGGATCGGCGACTGGAACGGCACGCCGGGCGGGTTCAAGAACGCGGACCTGATGACGTACGCGCATCCGTCCGACGCGCGGGCCGCGTCCTGGACGGGGAGCGTCGTCATCGGCGACGGCGAGACGGCGGCCTTCCCCTGCTACCTCTGGAAGGACGTCAACAGCGGGATCCTGGTGTACTTCCGGCTGACGGCGGCCCAGGCGGCGGCCGCGCACACCCTGCGCATCGGGGTGACGACGGCGTACTCCAACGGCCGCCCGCAGGTGACGGTCAACGACGCCTGGACGTCCGCCATCCCCTCCCCGCCCACCCAGCCGAACACCCGGTCGCTGACCAACGGTTCGTACCGCGGCAACAACCACACGTTCACGTACAGCGTGCCGGCGTCCGCCTGGAAGACGGACCCGAGTCAGTACAACGTGCTCAGGATCGACGTGGTGAGCGGGTCGGGGGCGACCGGCTTCCTCAGTGCGGGGACGGCGCTCGACGCGATCGACCTGCTGACGTAACGGCCGTCAGGGCGATCGTCATGTCCCGCGTGTCCACTGCTGGTTGGTGCCTCCGTTGCACGTGTACGTGATGAGCGCGGCGCCGTTGGCGGTGGACGCGCCGTTCACGTCGAGGCACTCGCCGGTCGCACGGGACTTGACGTTCACGTACGAGCCGGTGGTGGTCAGCGACCACTGCTGGCTCGTCGCGGAGGCGTTGCAGTTCTCCTGCGTGACCGTGCTCGCGTTCTCCTGCACGCACAGGGAGCTGTTCCTCACCATCAGCTGGTAGTAACCGCTTCCGACGGACTTGAACCAGTACTTCTGGTTGGTGCCGCCGTTGCAGTCGTACTGCTTGAGCTGGGCACCCGCCCACAGCGACTGGCTGGTCACGTCCGCGCACTTGGAGGAGTGGCGGGCGATGAGCGTGTTGTACGTGGCGCTGGTGCCGGAGACGGTCCCGGCGGCCGTGTCGATGGTGACCTCCGGCGACCAGGACATGGACATCGTGGTCGAGTTGGAGAAGGTCAGCGGCAGCCACACGTACCGCGAGTCGTTGACGGTCCCGCCGAAGGAGTTGCCCCAGCGGTCGCCCATGTACAGGTACGAGGTGCCCGAACTGCCCTGCACCGGGAGGACGTAGGCGGTCTGCGAGCCGAACGTCGTCGAGTCGCCGATGTTCTTCATGGCCGACCAGGGCCCGGCGATGCTGGTGGCCGTGGCGTACTGCTGCTGGTTGGGGTTCCAGCCCGTGGCGCCCGAGGTCAGCATGAAGTACACGCCGTTCCGCTTGAACAGTGCCGGGGCCTCGCGGTGGCCGCCGGGCCAGGGGTTGGCGACCAGGCTCGCGATGCCGGTGTAGTCGGCGGTGAGGCGGTAGATCTGGAGGTCGTAGTTCTCGCGGGCGGCGGAGATCATGTACCCGGCGCCGTCGGTGTCGACGAAGACCGTGATGTCGCGGGACATGTGCTGGCCGAGCGGGCGGAAGCTGCCCTTCCAGGTGTAGTCGCCGTCGACGGTGTCGGAGACGGCGACGGCGGCGCGGGCCTCGCTGTAGTCGGTGCCGTTCTCCTTGTGCATCCACATGACGAACTTGCCGGTGGAGGCGTTGTACATGACCTTCGGCCGCTCGATGTTGGCGGTCGCGAGCTCCGGGTCGCTCGCCTCGGTGAGGACGTGGTTGCGGAACTCCCAGTTCTTCAGGTCGGTCGAGCGGTAGGCGTCGACGTACCGGAAGGTGTTGTCGGCGTTGCGGTGCTCGCCGAACCAGTAGTAGTACGAGCCGACCTTGATGACTCCGCCGCCGTGCGCGTGGACCGGGTTGCCGGAGGTGTCCTTGAACTGGGTGCCGTTGGTGATGGTCTGGGGCGCGGCCTGTGCCGTCCCGGCGGTGGCGAGGGCGCCGGCCAGCGCCAGGCACAGGGCGAGGAGGAGCGCGTACGCGCGTCTCATCTCAGTCACCCGCCTTCACGGTGTCGGCGACCGGGATGCCGAAGTCCGGGGTGCCGTCCGGCTTCCAGCCGAGCTTCTGGATGCGGGTGTGCCGGTTGGGGTCGTTCAGCGGGTCGCCGTTGATCTCCTTGTACTGGCGGGCGTGGTAGACGAGGACGTCGGTGCGTCCGTCCTCGGCGACGGTGAAGCAGTTGTGGCCGGGGCCGTACTGCTTGGTGGTGTCGTTGCTGGTGAAGACCGGCGTCGGCGACTTGGTCCAGCTGATGGGGTCCAGCAGGTGGCTGTCGGCGTCCGCGGTCAGCAGGCCCATGCAGTAGTTGAAGTCGGTGGCGCTGGCCGAGTACGTCATGAAGAGGCGGCCGTTGCGCTTGATGACGTACGGGCCCTCGTTGACCTTGAAGCCGATGCGCTCCCAGTCGTACTCGGGGGTGGAGAGCCGCACCTGCGGGCCCTTCAGGGTCCAGGGGTTCGCCATCTCGGACAGGAAGATGCCGGTGTTGTTGTCCATTCCGGGCTCGTGCTGTGCCCAGGCGAGGTAGCGCTTGCCGCGGTGGGTGAAGGTGGTGGCGTCCAGGGAGAAGGTCTCCCAGGCCGTCTTCACCTGCCCCTTCTCCACCCAGGTGCCCTTGAACGGGTTGGGATGGGCGTTCTCCAGCACCCATATGCGGATCGCCCAGACATCCTCCGCGGGCGCCGAGGCGAAGTAGATGTACCACTTGCCGCCGATGCGGTGCAGTTCGGGCGCCCAGATGTGCGCTCCCATGTTGCCCGTGGGGTGGGCGCGCCAGATCACGGACTCGTCCGCCGTGCCCAGGCCGTTCAGGGTGCGGGAGCGGCGCAGGATGATGCGGTCGTACTCGGGGGCGGTGGCGGTGAAGTAGTAGAAGCCGTCCTTGTGCCGGTTGATGTGCGGGTCGGCCCGGTTGCGGACGAGCGGGTTCACGAAGGGAGCCGGCTTGGGGGGCCTGGCCGGGGTGACGGCCTGGGCCACACCCGGGACGGCGGGGACGGCGGCCAGGGCACCGGCGGCTGCGGCGCCCTTCAGCAGCAGTCTGCGGCTGGGGGGTTCGGGCAGAGCGTGGTCGCGGTCGCGGCTCATGCGGTGGGGCCTGCCTCTCGCTGGGGGACACACGGCGTTGTCTGATGCGTCGTCTGACATTTCGAACACCATCTGTCATTACGAACGCCGAAAAGGTAAGGGTGCGCCACGTGGAGGTCAACGGGTCTGACGGGAGGAAGAGGGCGGCCGGGTCGTCGAGGTCGCCGAAACTCGAAGGACCCGCCCGGCAACCTTTCCCGTCCCGGCGGCCACTGATGAGTCGGAAGCGCGCATTCTCCTGAACCACGTAAGGACTCATCCGTGGCATCCCATTCCCGCCGCCGTCCCCTCCGCGAGCGGCGCACGGCCCTCGTCTCCGCTGTCGCCGTGGCAGCGATGGGAGTTCTGCTGTCCCTGGTGATGGTGCTCCGCCCCGACAGCGAGCCGAACGCCGTGCGAGCCGCTGCCGAGCCCACCGCGGGCAACAAGCCGAGTGCCCCGCGCACGGCCCCGGAGCAGAAGGCCAAGCCGAGCCCGAAGCCGAAGCCGAAGCCCAAACCGTCCAAGGCATCCCCGACGCCGACCGCGACCACCCCGTCGGAGCGCCCCTCGCCCACCAGCGCCCCGCCGTCCTCACCACGGCCGGCGTCCGGCACGGCACCGCTGGCGGGACGTATCCAGCCCCAGGTCGCCTACAAGGGGGTCGCCACCCACTACGACGCCGCGGACGGCGACGGCGCCTGCCTGTACGGCCCGAGCCCCGACCTCATGGTCGCGGCGATGAACCACACCGACTACGAGACGTCCAAGGCGTGCGGTGCGTACATCCTCGTCCGCGCGGCGAACGGCGCCTCGGTCACGGTCCGGATCACCAACGAATGCCCGCTGCCCTGCGCCCCCGGCCAACTCGACCTCAGCAAAGAGGCCTTCGCCAAGCTCGCCGGCCTGTCCGCCGGCCGGATCCCGGTCACCTGGAGCCTGCTGAGCCCCAGCACGTCCGACACCGTCTCGATCCGCTACAAGACCGGCTCCAGCCAACACTGGTGCGGCATCCAGGCGCTCGACCACCGCAACCCGCTGGCCCGACTGGAAGTCAGGACCGGCAGCGGATGGACCCGGCTGACCCGTACCGAGTACAACTACTTCCTCTCCCCCGACGGCACCGGCTGCGGCGGCCCCCTGAGGCTCACCGACATCTACGGCGAACAACTCACCGTCGACGGCATCACGGTCCGCCCGGACGCCGTACAGCGGACCCGTGTCCAGTTCGCCCGGCACTGAGCGGTCCGCAGCAGGGCGATGTCCGGGACCGAGTGAAAGGCAACCGTCGATTTTCTGTTATCGGCCGCCCGCCACCCGCGTCTCCCCTCCCGTGCGCAGTCTCACCCACACCACAGCAGCGGCCGCCGGTGTCCT
Source organism: Streptomyces swartbergensis (assembly GCF_002148965.1). Taxonomy (GTDB): domain Bacteria; phylum Actinomycetota; class Actinomycetes; order Streptomycetales; family Streptomycetaceae; genus Streptomyces; species Streptomyces swartbergensis. Next base: position 6,027 of record NZ_NGFN01000125.1, read on the forward strand.
GGCGGCGGTCGCCTCCCTGCTCGCCGCTCCCCCGGCGGTGGCCGCCGGCCCCCGGGACGTCACCGCCGACGTGCTGGCCGACCGGGACGTGACGCTCAGCGGCGACACGGTCGTCACCGTGCCGCGCGGGGCGACGACGTACGACGGCGTGTTCCGCGGCGAGGGCACGCTCACGGTGCGCGGCAGCGGGACCCTGGTCCTCACCAAGGACAGCGACTTCACGCTCCCGGAGTCCCGGCGGCGGCAGCGGGTGCGGACGCTGGGCGGGAACCACCCGTACGTCACCGTCTCCAATCCCGACCCGCCGGCGGTCACGGTGGAGCGCGGTGCGACGCTCCAGTACGGCGACGGCGGTACGACGGGACTGATCGGCCGCTTCCCGTACGACACCCCGGCGTTCCGCCTCAACCAGGACAACATCCGGGTCAACGGCACCCTGCGGCTGTCGCTGAGGAGCGCGTACAACCTGGGCACCATCAGCGGCTCCGGGCTGATCACCCAGCCGAGGTTCCTGTGGGGCACCTGGGACGTGTCGGGCACGCACTCCTTCTCCGGAGTGATCGACAACGGCACGCAGCTGAACGCGGGCCGCCCGGAGTACGCGACCTCGCTCCCGAACGTCCGCAAGGTCCTCAACCAGGGCACCTGGACCGTCGACACGCCCCTGGGCCGGACCGTCACGATGGGCATGCACTTCTACCAGCGCGAGTACGGCAGCGACATCAACGTCCAGTCGCGGCCCGGCGGCAAGGTGATCCTCAGAGGCCAGTACAGCTGGTCGGACCAGGGCGGCGACAGGGACCCGTCGCTCAGCGACCCGGCCCTCAACTGGACGCCCGCCCGCAAGAACGTCAACAAGCGCGGCACGAACATCAAGGGCGCGAACGTCCAGTGGGGCGACGGCACCACGAACAGGATCTTCATGCCGGGCACCGCCGAGACGGTCTACATCAACCTCCTGGCCGCCCGCTCCCGTTCCCGCCTCACCTTCGACTACGACGGCCCGGTGACGCTCGGCGCCCCCATCGGCGGCGGCAGGTTCCACGACACCCTCTCGGCCCCCGGCGCCGGCGACATCGTCATCGCCGGAACCCCCGGCAACGACGTGACGTTCGCGGCCGTCCAGTACTACGACGGCTCGACGACGGTCGAGAAGGGCGCGGTACTCCGGCTGGGCAGCGGGAAGCGGGGCGGGGACGGCGGGCTCTACACGGCAGGCGCCCACTACAAGGTCGTCAACGACGGCTCACTCGTCCTGCGCAACACGAACCGGCCTCTCACCCTCTCCCGCATCGGCGGCAGCGGCTCGCTCACCCAGTCGGGAGCCGCCACGACGACACTGACGGGTAGCGCGGTGACGTACACCGGGACGACCACCGTCTCAAGGGGCACGCTCGCGCTGCGCAAGGGCGCCACGCTCACTCGCAGCAGGGCGATACGCCTCACGGCGGCCGGGGCACGGCTGGACACGGGCCCGGCGGGACTGCGCGTCGCGACCACGCTGACGGGCAGTGGCACGGTCAGAGGCGCGGTGACGAACGAAGGCGCCGTGACGACCGGCCTCGCCGTGAACGGCTCCTACACGCAAAGCTCCAAGGGCACCCTGGTCCTGCGCGGCAGGCCGCTGAAAGTGACGGGGACGGTACGGCTGGCCGGGGACCTCGACGTCTCGGCCCTCGGAGGCCGGGGCCGGCCGGCTCGTGAGGTCACCGTCCTCGACCACAGGGGCGACGGCAGGATCTCGGGAACGTTCAAGGGGCTGCGGCAGGGCGCCCGCCTGAAGCTCGGCGACACCACCTACCGCATCGACTACCGGGCGGGAGACGGGAACGACGTCGCCCTGACCGCCGCAACCGCCCCGAGTCCCTCGCCGACAGCACCCGAGGCGTCCGCGTCCGGTGCCGTGGCGCCCCGGAGCGCCGGCGCGTCGGAGGACGTCGGCTTCGGCTGGTGGCCGTACGCACTCGGGCTGGCCCTCGTCGTCAGCCTCGCCGTACCCATGGTGACGCGACGCGGCCGGGGCCGTCGACGCGCCGGCCGGCACGCGGCCCGCGCGCGGCAGTGAGGCTCACAGCTCGGACTCGCCCCACGACGTGACGACCACGTCGTCGCCGACGGACACACTGCCGGGCCGCAGCACGGCGAACTTGGCGCCGAAGGCGATGCCGCCCTCGGACGCCCGCCGGTAGCCGGCGAGGGTGCGCAGGGGTTCGGGGCCCGCCTTGGCCCCGGATTCCTGCTCGACCAGGGTGACGGCGCACCGGATGGCGAGCTTGGCGTAGCCCAGTTCGGTGTCGCCGATGCGGATGCGGCGGGCGCGGTCCTCGGTGTGCGGTTCGGCCCAGCCGTCGAGTTCGTCCCCGCCGTCGCCGTCATGTCCGTCCCAGCCGTCGATCACGATGTTGGGGCGGAAGCGGTTCATGGGCAGCGGGGCTGTGCCTCGTTCGGTCAGTTTCCGGTTGAGGAGGTCGAGGGTGGCGCGTGAGACGACGTGCAGGGCGCAGCTGTCGGCGTAGCCGGACGTGCCCGGTGTCAGACCGTCGGTCACCCGGTCGTGTTCCTGCGGTACGCGCACGAGCCGGCTCCGGGCGCGCAGCACCTCCGAGAGCCAGTCGGCTGCCGTGTCGCCCTGGTCGATGCCCTGATAGGCGGTCCCGAACAGGTCCACCTTCCGCCGGGCGCCGGAGGTGTCCACGCGCAGGTGCAGGGCCTCGGTCCGTGGCGCGCTGAGCGTGAGGCGTTCGCCGTCGGCGGTGATGGCCGGCCGGATGACGGCCAGCCCGGGATGCCGGCGCTGGGTCCGGTACACGCCTTCCTCGCTGACGACCATGAAGCTGCGGTCGTGCGCCAGTCCGGCGGGGGTCAGCGGTGCCTCGGTCGCCGATGTCCCGGCGCATCCCTTGACGGGGTAGTACCACAACTCGACGACGCGGGCCATGCTCTATCCCTTCTCCCTGCGGTGAGCCTCGCACATCCGCCGTCAGCGGCCGCTCGGCGCCTCCGGGAAACCGAGCTGGGGAGCCAGCAGCCGGGCCTCGGCCGCCCAGTCGGCGAGGAAGGCGAGGGTCAGCCCGCGTTCGCGGTGGCGGAGTCCGGCGGAGACCGAGCCCTGGCCGCCGTAGGCCGGCTGCTCGTCGTCCGCCCGGGCGAGCATCAGTGCGGTGAGCCAGTCGTACTTCACGGCGGAGGCGCACACGGCGAGCCGTACGAGCCGTTCGTCGCCGCGCCAGCCGCTCTCGCGCAGGCCGTGGAGGTAGGCGTCGTACGCCGCCTTGGCCAGGCCGGGGAGGTCGGCGGCGGGGACGAACAGGTCGAAGACGGAGTCGGGCAGGTAGTTGCCGAGGTCCTCGCCGAGCGCGCCGTCCCCGGCGAACGCCCAGTCGAACACGACACTGTCGCGGCCGTCGGAGCGGACGTTGGCCGGCCACTGGTCGAGATGGCAGAAGGCTCGCGGCAGGGACTCCATGACCGTGAGGAACCACTCGCGGTCGTGGTGGAGGCGGACCATGTCCTCGCGCAGGCCCGCCGGGAAGTGCTCCCGGACCAGGGGGTGTCGCCAGGCCTCGTCATCGTCCAGCAGGTCCTGGCCCGTCGTCTTGCCGGCCGTGTAGTCGCGCAGGAAGCGCTGCGACAGCCACGGCCGGTCCTCCCCGGCCACCACCGCGCCCTGCGCGGCCCCGAGCCGGTGCGCGTGCTCGACGTGCCGGGCGAGCGGCCAGGCCGTCGCCGGTTCGCCCGGCACGTCCTCCAGCCACAACGCCAGGTCCCCGTCGGGGCGTTCGACGCAGGCCAGCAGCCGGGGCGCGCGGATGCCGTGCCGCCGCCAGACCTGGGCGAGCCCCGACTGGTAGACGTACGCCTCCCGGCGCCAGAAGTTCCAGTGCCGGGGGTCGTTGGAGGCGGCCCACGTGACGCTGGTCTCCTTCGTCCGCGTCAGTACCTTCAGGACGGCCGACCGGCCGCCGCCCGTGACGCGCCACACGCCCGCGGTGACGCCGTTCAACGGGTTGTGCGTGAGAGGTACGAGGGTCGTCCCTCCGGGGGCTGCGGAATCGAAGATCTCGCAAAACTCGGCTTCCGCCACGGCGACTTCAGGCATCCCGTCAGCTTACGGTGAGGTCCTTCCGGGACCGGCAGGAGGACACATGGAACCCGCTCCGCTCGGCGAGTCGTGGCAGCGCGTGGAGCGCTGGCTCGAGGAACGCGGGAGCGCCCGGGAGCTGGCTCCCCCAGCCACCGCGGCGGACATCGCCCGGGTCGAGGAACAGCTCGGCACGGGCCTCCACCCCGACCACGCCCTCCTGTTGCTGGGCCACAACGGCAGCGGCAGCTTCTGCCTTCCACCCGTCCACCGGATCCTCAGCACCGACGAGGTCGTGACCGCCTGGCGGACCAAGAGGAAGGTCTGGGGTGACGGGTCTCCCCCCGCCTACGCCCCGGAGTGGATCCCCTTCGCCTCCGACGGCGCGGGCGGTGTGCTGCACCTGGACGTCTCCCGGCCGCACGAGCGCATCCACGAGCACGACAAGCTGGGCGCCTCGCACCTGTCCTCCCACCCCATGTGGGCCTCCCTGCCCGCGCTGCTGCACCACACCGCCGACGCGCTGGAGACCGGCCGGTACCTCGACGGTTACCGGCGTCCCGGTGACGACAACTCGTTCCTGTTGTGGGAGGACTAGAGGCTGCCAGAGTCCAGGAACCGTTGGAGGGAGGCCGTCATGCCGGTCACGAAGTCGTCGCGGGTCCGGTCCGAGACCAGGTCGAGGGACAGGTAGGGGTTGAGGTCCTCCAGCTCGACCAGTAGCAGTTCACCTTCTCCGGTGCGGCAGGCGTCCACGCGCTGGATGCCGTGGTCGAGGGTGTTCCAGTCGATGAAGCGGTGGGCAAAGGCGAGATCCGCGTCGGTGGGCTCGTAGGGCTCAAGGACCCAGCGCCGGTCGGGGTCGGGGGCGTAGAGGGCGTACTGGAAGGCGTCGTCGATGTAGTAGAAGGACACCTCGTAGCGGAAGTCGACGCGTGGCTGGACCAGGATGTCGCCGTAGGGGAGGCCGCTGAGCTGGTCCCGGGGCACGAAGGTCAGGCCGATGGAGTCCGCTCCGGCCTTCGGCTTGACCGCGTAAGTCCCCGCCTCGGGCAGCAGGTGCAGGTCCTGGGGCCGCTCGATGGTGGGGATGACCGGGTGCCCGGCAGTCGTCAGATCCAGCAGGTACTGCTTGCCGGCCATGTCGCCGCGCCCGGACAGCGGGTTGTAGACCCGGGTGCCCTGTGCGGCTGCCTTCTCCCGGAAGGCGTCGTACGCCTTCCGGTAGCTCAGTACGGGGCCGCTGTTGCGGACCACGACCGCGTCGAAGGCGTCCATCAGTGCCGCAGCGTCCAGGGGGTGGCACAGGGCGAGGTCGAAGGTGTCGCGCAGCCGGGAGGTCAGGAAGATGTCCTCGTCGCAGTAGCGCCGCCCCCGGGCCTGGTAGGCGAGATCGGTCACGAACAGGAAGCTGCGGCGGACGGGCACGGTGCATCTCCTTATGCGGTGGCCACCAGCCTAAACACGCATGCGGGGCACGGCCGGGACAGGTCGGGTCCCGCCTCTTTCCTCGTCCATCATGGCCGTCCCCACGACCGGGCTAAATCACGCGACACCGCCTCCGAGGTATGGGAACCTCACCCGCGATGACAGAACGAACCGATACGCCCCCCACGTGAGACGAACGTACGCAGCTGGCCACCTTCCTGGATTACGCCCGCGACACGGCGCGAGCCAAGTGTGTGGGCGTGTCCGAGGAAGATGCCCGCAAGGCACCGCTCCCGGGTTCGCCGTTGATGACGATGTGCGGGCTGATCAGCCACCTGCGGTGGGTGGAGCATCACTGGATCGAGGTGATGTTTCTCGGTGAGGAGCCCGAGGGGCCACTCACGGCGGCGACCGACGACGATCCCGACCCCGAGATGCGGACGGCGGTCGACATCCCGTTGCCCCAGCTTCTCGCCGAGTACGAGGAACAGAGCGCCCGCTACCGCCTGCCTGGTGGCCGAACGCGACCTGGACTCACAGACCGATGTCTAGCCGCATGACCACGGCCTTATGCGACACACCTGTACATCCGAGGCCAGTTCCCCGCCAATGACTGCCCGTTCCGCAGGGGTGAGCGCGACAGCATCCGAGTCGCCATGAGCCAAGACCCGGCGGACATCGCGGCCCGGATCGCCGCCGACCTCATCCCCGTGCACCGTGAGGTTCAGGAGCGGGTGACCGAGCACAACGCGCAGGATTCACGCCACCCGATGGGCTCCGGTTCAGACGTTTGGTGACTGGCCGAGGTCAACATTGTTGAGGAGCCCTGCCGAGTTCACCTTCACCGAGCTGGGCTTGCTGAGGGTTTTCCCGAAGCATACTGACCACGAGTTCGCCCCAACCCCCGATGACGCGCACGCCCAATCCCCCAGGTAAGTGGCAGGGGCGGCGGTATACAGGTCCATGTTCGCTGTCGCACTGTAGAGGCTGGATCGGTTGTTGCGCACGATCACTGCCGCCTGCACGCTGCCCCCGCTTGACGACCTGATCGCACAGACCTGCGCGAGCACAGAGGTGGCGACCGTCTTGCTGCCGGCACACTTCCACGTGGCGGGGCTGGAGGTAATCGGATTCGTGTTGCCGTAAGCACGCCAGGTGCCGGCATCCGTGGCTGCGGCGGGGCCGGCGGTTGCCAGACTCAGTCCGAGAACGGCAGTGATGGCGACTATCGAACCTGCGCCCGTTCGCGTAACTCGCATGCCGGCCGCGCCGACCGTCCTCGTGCGGCTCTTCACCTTCGAGGTGTCCTTCAATCCCACCATGACAACCACTCCCAGGTTCTTCGGGTAACGGATGCACAACCTCACGTCGTGCGGAGGCGACCGCCTCAGATCGGGCAGTGAACGTTGCTGCCGTTGTTCGGCACCACGACTCAACCACGCGTGGACCTCGCGCCGGAAAGCATTCGAGCCAGTTCAAATCCATCGCAACGACTGCTACCGTCGGGGCGGTGCTCACTCTGCGTGTAGACGCCGACACCATGGCCAGGACGCGGTTGGCCCCCTCCCCCGCGTCGGAGTCCATGGCGTGGTTAAGACTCACTGCCGCGTCGGGACGGCACCCGGTGTTCGGAGATCCCGGACCACTCGCCCGCGCGTCACTTGCCCATCCGGACGTTGCTCTGCTCGCGGACCTGTTGCCGCAAAACGGCGACACCTACACACCTGACCTGCTCACCCCTCAGCCAGGGACGGACGCGCAGCGTCGTGACCTGCTCGACGAGCAGATCGCGCAGATCGAGGCCGCAGCGCAGGACGACCTCGAAACCCAGGTTTTCACCTACACCCGGACCCACTGGAACAGGCCGCTGCTGGCCACCACCCGCCGGATCGCCGAGTCGGGGCGGATGCAGCGACATCTCGCCAACGGTCTCGCCCGGTTCTGGCGGGATGCCCTTTCCGAGGGCTGGCCCGAACTACGCTCGATCATCGATCAGGACATCGCCCACCGCGCGACGGCCATCGCCACCCATGGCGTCGGCCGGGCGCTCGGAGCACTTCACCCCGACATGGATTGGGCAGGCGACGCGGTCACCCTCGCTAAGTCGTGGGATGGCGAAATAGATGCCACCGGCCGGGACCTGGTCCTCGCCCCCGGCGTGCTCAACTGGCCCAACGTCATCATCCAGGTCGACACCCCCGGGCAGTTCGTCCTCTACTACCCCGCCCAGCGGATCGGAGCCGGCAGGGGTCGCAGGTCCGGAAGGATCGCGCAAGTGGTCGGCAACGCCCGAGCGGCCTTGCTGGCGGACCTCGAAACCCCCCGGTCCACCACGGAACTCGCCGCCCGGATCGGATGCACACCGGGCACCGTCTCCTACCACCTCAGTGCACTGCACCGCGCACGCCTCGTCACCAAGGTCAGAGACGGGCGCTACGTGTTGTACCAGCGGACCGCACATGCGGCAGGTCTGCTGGAAGAAGCCCGCGGCTGACATGGTGGTGTCCCGCCGAGTGCAACGCCATTGCGTTTAGTGGCCCTAACAAAGCCTCTGGACGTGTCGGTGGGTGATCAGGCAGACGGCGAGTCCGAGGAAGGCTTCGTGGATGTCGTCGCGTCGTTCCCAGCGGATGCGCAGGCGGCGGAAGCCGTGCAGCCAGGAGATGGTTCGCTCGACGATCCAGCGGAAAGTGCCCAGGCCGGTGCCGTGTGGTTGTCCCCGCTCGGCGATGGCGGGTCGGATTCCGCGCTGCCGCAGGAGGCGGCGGTACTTGTCGTGGTCGTAGCCGCGGTCCGCAAAAAGCATGTCAGGACGTCGACGCAGGCGGCCGACGACTCCCGCCACGGCCGGGATCTTGTCCAGCAGGGGCAGCAGCTGGGTGACGTCGTTGCGGTTTCAGCCGGTCAAAGACACCGCGAGCGGGATCCCTTGGCCGTCGCTGATGATGTGGTGCTTGCTGCCCGGGCGAGCGCGGTCGACCGGGCTGGGTCCGCTTTTGGGCCCTTGCGGGCGGCCCGGACGTGGGAGGAGTCGATCACCGCCCGCGACCAGTCGAGCTGGTTCTTCGAGCGCAGCTTGTTCAGCAGCAACTGGTGCAGCTGGTCCCAGACGCCGGCCTCGTTCCAGGCCGCCAGGCGCCGCCGGCAGGTCATGCCAGAGCCGAACCCGAGCTCCTGGGGCAGGTACTCCCGACTGGATGCCGGCGTGGAGCACGAACAGGATGCCGCACAAGGCCTGCCGGTCGGGCACCCGCGGTCGGCCCTCGACCTGCTTCGGCGGTGGCTCGGGCAGCAACGGCTCGATGAGCGACCATAGTTCGTCCGACACGATCCACGGCCGCGTCTGACGCTTCCCCATGCCCACATCAACGAGCGACCGAGCCTACAGTCACATGATCAAACAGCTGTTGTTAGAACCAGTTAGGCGGCCGCCTCCCGCCGCCCCCGCAGCCACACGTACACCGGAATCCCGGCGAACAGGAACAGCACCCCCTGGTAGACGGCCGCGTACCCGGCGCCCGCGATCAGCCAGAACGAGAAGCCGAAGGAGAGGACGGCGACGATCAGGTCGCGGACCAGGCCCGCGGGGCGGACGCGATCGCGGGTGCCGCGGACCAGCCAGTACAGCTGGGCGGCGGCCGACAGCAGGTACGGGACGCAGCCGGTGAACGTGGTGATCAGGACGAGGACGCGGAAGGTGGTGTCCGGGCCCGCCGTGTAGTTGAGGGCGATGAGGAGCGTGCCGAGGATCGCGCAGGCCCAGACGCCGAAGCCGGGGACGCCGCCCTTGCCGACGCGGGCGAAGGGTGCGGGGAAGAGACCGTCGCGGGCGGCGGCGTACGGCATCTGCGCGGCCATGAGGATCCAGCCGTTGAGGCAGCCGGTGATCGAGACGACGGCGACCAGGGCGATGACCGTGCCGCCCCAGGAGCTGCCGGTGAGGGCGTTCACCGCGTCGGCGAACGGGGCGCCGGAGTCGACGAGCCGGCTGTGCGGGACGAGGCCGAAGACGGCGACCGTGCCGAGGATGTAGACCAGGGCCGAGGCCAGCGTGCCCTGGACGCTCGCCCGGGCGACGGTGCGCCCGGGGTCGCGGACCTCGCCCGCGCTGACCGCCGCCGACTCCACCCCGAGGAAGCTGTACAGCAGCAGTGCGGCGGTGGCGGCCAGCGCGCCGGAGACGCTCTGCCCGGAGGCGTTGAACGGGCCGAAGTTGTCCGTGTCGATGAAGAACAAGCCGACGGTGGCCAGCAGGAGCAGCGGTACGAACTTCAGGACCGTGGAGACGACCTGCACCGTGCCGACCCACCGCGTGCCCGCGAAGTTCGCCGCGGCGGGCAGCCAGAGAGCGGCCATGGCGACAGCGGCCTGGAGCGCGTGGTTGCCGTGCAGGGGTATCAGGACGTCGACGTAGCCGACGACCGCGACGGCCAGGGCGGCGATGCTGACCCAGCACATCGTCCAGTACGACCAGGCCGACAGGAACCCGGCGAACTCGCCGAACGCGTCGCGCGGGTAGACGTACAGCCCGCCCGTGACCGGGCTGCGCCGCGCCAGCCTGCCGAAGAGCAGAGCGAGGGCGACCGCGCCGACCGAGAGCACGACGAACGCGAGCAGGCTGACCGTGCCGTAGGGGGCGACGGTGGCGGGCAGGGCGAAGATGCCGCCGCCGATGATGTTGCCCATGACGAGGGCCGTGGCGGCGGCGAGGCCGAAGGTGCGGCGGGGARCGGGTGCCGGGGCCGGCTCGACGGGTTCGGCGGCCTCGGCGGGGCTGGGGACGGTCATGGGCGTTCCTGACGAGCGGAGAGGGGGGAGGGCCGTGATCGTAACCCGCTGTCCCACATGCTGGGCGACCTGTTCATGCACTGGACACAATCGGCTGGGGTCCGCCGCCCGGTCTCGACTACGGTCGTCGATATGACCAGCACCCTCACCCTCGCCGAAGCCCTCGCCGCCGGGACGGTCGTCCTCGACGGCGGCATGTCCAACCAGCTCGAGTCGGCCGGGCACGACCTGAGCGACGAGCTGTGGTCGGCGCGGCTGCTCGCGGAACAGCCGGAGGCGATCACCGAGGCGCATCTCGCCTACTTCCGGGCGGGCGCGGACGTGGCGATCACGGCCAGCTACCAGGCCACGTTCGAGGGCTTCGCCAAGCGCGGGATCGACCACGACCGGGCGGCCGAACTCATGGCCCTCAGCGTCGAGTTGGCGCGTGACGCGGCCCGGCTCGCACACGTCTCCCGCCCCCTGTGGGTGGCGGCCTCGGCCGGCCCCTACGGGGCGATGCTCGCGGACGGCTCCGAGTACCGGGGGCGCTACGGCCTCACGGTCGACGAACTGGAGCGCTTCCACCGCCCCCGCCTGGAGGTGCTGGCCGCCGCCCGCCCCGACGTCCTCGCACTGGAGACGGTCCCCGACGCCGACGAGGCCACCGCCCTGCTGCGCGCGGTGCGCGGGCTGGGGGTGCCGGCCTGGCTGACGTACTCCGTCGCCGGTGGCCGCACGCGCGCCGGGCAGCCGCTGGAGGAGGCCTTCGCGCTGGCCGCCGACGCGGACGAGGTGATCGCGGTCGGCGTGAACTGCTGCGCGCCCGAGGACGCGGACACCGCCGCCGCGACCGCGGCCCGGGTCACCGGCAAGCCGGTCGTCGTCTACCCCAACAGCGGCGAGACCTGGGACGCCGACGCCCGCTCCTGGACCGGCCGCTCCACCTTCACCGCCGACCAGGTGAAGGGCTGGCAGCAGTCCGGCGCCCGCCTGATCGGCGGCTGCTGCCGGGTGGGGCCGGAGGCGATCTCGGGCATCGCGGGGACGCTGGGGGCGGCATAGGAGCGGCATAGGGGCGTACGTGCTCACCACCGGATCGCCCGTCCGCTTCACCACCGCGCCACCAGTCCGCGCGCAACCCTCCTCCCCTCCCCTCCCCGCTGCTAGCCTCCGTCCAGGGAACCGGTTGCCATGCTGTTGCCGCAGTTCCCGAGGGGTGGGTGCGGACCGGCGCCCGGAGAGACGAGGCAGTCATGACGAGGAAGAGCGGGGACGCGAGCCGCAGCACCATCCGGGACGTGGCGGCCCGCGCGGGGGTCTCGGCGTCGACGGTGTCCCGGGTGCTCGGCGGCGTGTACCCGGTGAGCGCGGCGACGCGCGGGCGCGTCATGCGGGCCGTCCGTGACCTGGACTACGTGGCGGACGCGCGGGCGAAGGCGATCGCGGGCGTCGGCACGCCCACGCTGGCGTTCGTGCTGGAGGACATCACCGGCCCGTCGTTCGCGCACATGGCCCACGGCGTCGAACGGGAGGCGACCCGCCTCGGCCACCTCTGCCTGGTGTGCAGCACGGAGGGCGACGTCCGGCACGAGCTGGAGTTCGTCGAGATGATGCGCGCCCAGCGCGCCGCCGCCGTGATCCTGGTCGGCGGCACCGCCGACACCCCCGAGTACCGCGAACGCACCCACCGCATGGCCGACTCCCTCGCCTCGGCCGGTTCCCGCCTGGTCCTCTGCGGCAGACCGCCACTGGACCCCGGCGCCCCGGTGACCGTCATCGAGTACGACAACGAGGGCGGCGCCTACACCCTGGTCGCCCACGTCCTCGCCCAGGGCCACCGCCGGGTGCTGTTCCTCGGCGGCCGGACGGACCACACCACGGCCCTGGGCCGCGAACGCGGCTACCTCGCCGCCCACCGGGCCCGGGGCCTGACCCCCGACCCCGCCCTCCTCCTGCACGGCGACTTCACCCGCGACGCGGGCCACCGCCTCATGCAGCAAGCGCTCAAGGACGACCTCGACTTCACGGCCGTCGTGGCCGCCACCGACATGGTCGCGGCGGGCGCCCTCACCGCCCTGCACGAGGCGGGCCTGACCGTCCCCGGCGACGTCTCCCTCGCCGGCTACGACGACATTCCCTTCGCCCGTGACCTGCACCCCGCCCTGACGACGGTCCACGTCCCCTACGAGGAACTCGGCCGCCTCGCCGTCCGCACGGCCCTCGAACACACGCCGGGCGCCCCGGACGAACACCTGCTCCTCGGTACGCACGTCGTCGTACGCGACTCCGTGGGGCCGCCTGCGCCCCACCAACGTCGGTAGCAGACAACCTCGGAGTGGAATCGTGCCGATCGCGGGCACGCGACCGGATCGGGCCTCCGACATCCACTGCTGCTGGAGGCCGGACCCGCGCGGCCCCCCGCCGTCCTCTATCCGAGCGTGAGCATCGCCTCGGTGACCTCGCCGACCGCCGCATCGGGGATCGCGGTGGCGGCGTCGTCAAGGACGAGCAGCCGTGCCCCGGGGATCTCGCGCGCGATCGCCTCGCCGTTGCCGACGGGAAAGAACCGGTTGTGGCGGCCGTGGACGACGAGCGAGGGGACCTGGATCCCGGACAGGCGCTCGCGCCAGCGGGGTTCGCAGTCGAGCCGGGAAAAGACCATGCCCATCTGGTTGGCCATCTGGACCGGGGGTGCGGTGCCGGGCGTGCGGTCCCAGATGCGTGCGGCGATCGCGCGCGCGGTGACGGGGTCGTCGCCGAGGATCTCCGCGCCGGCCGCGGCGAACTCCGCGACCGCCTCGCGGTCGGTCCAGTCGGGCATCGGACGCGCGAACAGCCGGCTCATCGTCGCCTGGTCATGGTCGGGGAGGTCATCGTCGGGCGGGCCAGGGGCAACCGCGCGGGTGCCGACCAGGGTGAGCGCCGAGAACGCGCCCGGATGGTCGAGCACGGCCACCTGGGCGACCATCCCGCCGACGCCGGTCCCCGCGAGGTGCGCAGGCCCCCCGCCGAGCGCGTCAGCAAGGGCCGCCGCGTCGGCGGCGAGGTCGCGCAGGGTGTAGGCGGGCGCCGCCGGGTCCCTCGTCGTCGACTCTCCGCTGTCGCGCAGGTCGTAACGCACGACACGGCGCCCGCCGGCGGCGAGGCGCTCGCAGAGCGCGTCGGGCCAGGAAAGCATCGTCGTCCCGCCCGCGAGCAGGACGAGCGGCGCCTCGTCGTCACCGAACGACTCGWTGCCCAAGGCGATCTCATTGACGTTGACAGTGGTCATCGGATCACCGGCAGACGTCGTAGGTCAGGTGCGTCGCGGTCGATGTCGAGATCACGCTCCGCTGCACCAGCGTGCGCGGCGCTCCGCCGGTGAACAGTGGTGTCCCGCCGCCCAGCACGACCGGCGCGAGGTGCAGCGACAGCACGTCGACCAGCCCGGCGTCGAGCGCCGAGCCGATCGTGGCGCCGCCGCCCATGAGGACGACGTCGAGGTCCTTGCCGCTGTCCGACGACGCCGCCTCGGCTCGCTCGCGCGCGGCGGTGACGGCGTCGGGCAGACCGGTGGTGACGAACGTCCAGTCGAGGTCGGCTGTCCGCACCGACTCCGGCGGCGAGCCCGTCACGACGACGAACGCGGGCTTGCCGACCTCGCCGGCGCCGTAGCCGGTCTTGTCGTCCCAGCCGCCCGGTCCGTCGACCACGTCGAAGAGGTGGCGGCCGAGGACGACGGCGCCCGAGCGGGCGGTCGCCTCGCGCAGGACCCGGCGGTCGTCGGGGTCGTCGGAGAACGCCCACGTGTGCAGGGCCTCCCCGCCGGTGCCCAGACCGTTGTCCGGGCCGGGGTCGGGCCCGGTGACGAAGCCGTCGAGAGAGACCGAGATGTCGGCGATGATTCGAGTCATGCCAGGGCAGACCCGATCCGCCGCCCAAACTCATCGCCACGGCGGTGGATCGAGGCTCAGGGATCCACGTCCTCGATCGAGCTGGTCCCATCTGGGACGCGGAGGTGAACTCCGGCAGCGTCGCGGGCTGGTCGAAGACGGCCGTCTCAGGGCACGAACTCGCACCAGACGATCTTGCCGGGACGCCTCGTCCCCACGCCCCACTTGTCCGCCAGCTCCGACACCAGCAACAGGCCCCGACCGCCTTCGCAGGGCTCCCGGACGTCCTGCCGCGGCGACACCGGCACGCCGTCACCGCTGTCGTGCACCTCGACCCGTACGCCGCCGTCCTCGCCGTACGGCATCAGCCTCAGCAGGAATCCACGGCCGGGCGGCACGCCGTGCACCAGAGCGTTCGTCGCCAGTTCGCTCACGCAGAGCAGCACGTCCTCCGCGCGCCCGTGCCCGCCCCAGTCCATGAGCGCGTCGCGCGCGAACGCGCGTGCGGCCGGAACGGACTGGCGCTCCCGGCGGTAGAACCGCTCGCGCGGGGACGGAGGTTGGAACAGGAGGGGAGTTTCGTCATTCACGGGACGACAGTCACACTCCGTGTCCATCATGGAACAGAGCGCGCACTCGTACAGCCAAGTTGTACGTGCGCGCGACAGTGCAAGTACGCGCGCGGGTGGGGAGTTCGCCGCCATGAGCACCACGACACGGTCACGACGGTCACGCAGGAACGCCTCGGCGATGAGGATGGTGGGTGCGTTGCTCGCCCTCTTCCGGGAGGCGGCCGGGTATACGCAGAAGTCCCTCGGGGAGATCTTCGTCGTCGGGGAGCAGCAGATCGCGTCCATCGAGCAGGGCAGACGTCCGCTGAAGATGGATCTCGCGGAGCAGTTGGACCAACTCCTGGATACGAAGGGGGCGTTGGTGGCTGCGTTGTCGGAGATGCCGGAGGTGGATCTCGTACCGCTGTGGGCGGAGGAGTATCTGGATCGGGAGCGGGAGGCAATCGCGATTTCCGTGTACGACAGCTTGGCCGTACCCGGGCAGCTTCAGACAGAGGGCTACGCACGGGCGGTCTTCCGCAGTCGCGTACCTGTCTATGACGAGGACCACATCGAGCAGCTCGTCGCGACGCGCATGGAGCGCCAGCACATCCTGCACCGCAAGGTGCCGCCCACCACGAGTTTCGTCATCTGGGAGGCAGTACTACGGGATCGCTTGGGCGGCCTGGAGGTCTACGTCGAGCAGTTGCAGAAGTTGCGCGAGTATGCGGGCGTGCCTGGGATCACGCTCCAGGTTCTGCCCCTCGGCCGCACCTCACACGCCGGGCTCGACGGCCCCTTCGTTCTCCTGGAAACCCCCGAGCACCAGCGGCTCGCGTACATGGAGACGCAGCGTGGAAGCCAGCTGATTGCCGACCCCGATGGGGTGGGGATCCTCACCCAGAAGTATGCGATGCTGCGGACGCAGGCCCTCAACACCGAAGACACGAGGGACCTGTTGGACCGTCTTCTGGGAGAAGCATGAGCGGCACCGCACTTGAGTGGTTCAAGTCGAGCTACAGCGGCAGCGAGGGCGGCGAGTGCCTCGAAGTCGCATACCTCTGGCGCAAGTCCAGCTACAGCGGCAGCGAGGGCGGCCAGTGCCTCGAAGTAGCCACCCACCCCACCGCCGTCCACATACGCGACAGCAAAAC
>NZ_NGFN01000126.1 GCF_002148965.1 Streptomyces swartbergensis
GTGCTCGGTCGTCGGGGCGGGGAAGCGGGGCAACGCCGTCAGGGCGGTGTTGTTCACGTGGATCCGGTCGCCGTAGGCCGCCACCTCGAACGTGCGCCGCACACTGCCCACTTCGAGGACCACGAGGTGCGTGTCGGCGCGTACCACCCGTACGCCGTCCGCCTCCAGGCCTGTGCGCGTGTGCCGGTAGTGGACCTCGTGTTCCTGCCCCGCCATCGCGTAGCGCTTGGTCTGCGGCTGTGAGGGGACGTTGCGCCAGCCGCCGAAGCGGGAGCGGCCGTGGGCGTCGGCGAGGGCGGCCGCCAAGGGGGCGTACGGGTCGGGGGACGGCTCCGTCAGGTCCGGCAGGTGGCGGTCGTAGAAGCCGGTGTCCATGCGGGCGGCGGTGAACTCCGGGTGGCGCAGGGAGCGGACCAGGAGGTCGCGGTTGGTGACGGGGCCGTGGATCACGGCCCGTTCCAGGGCGGAGGCGAGCTTGCGGACGGCCTCCGTGCGCGTGGGGGCGTGCGCCACGGCCTTGGCGATCATGGGGTCGTAGTGGACGCCGATGTCGTCGCCGTCGGTGTAGCCGGTGTCGAGGCGGATGCCTTCCGGTACGGACAGGCGGTGCAGGCGGCCGGTCTGGGGGGACCAGTCGCGGGACGGGTCCTCGGCGTAGAGGCGGGCCTCCACGGCGTGACCACGCGCGCGTGGCGGGGTGCTGTCGAGAGGGTGGCCCTCGGCGATGCGGATCTGTTCGGCGACCAGGTCGAGGCCGAACACGGCCTCTGTCACGGGGTGTTCGACCTGGAGGCGGGTGTTCATCTCCAGGAAGTGGGCCCTGCCGTCGGCGACGAGGAACTCGACCGTGCCGGCGCCCACGTAGTCGACGGCTCGGGCGGCCCGTACGGCGAGGGCGCTCATCTCCTCCTGGAGTTCCTCGGAGAGTCCGGGTGCGGGGGCCTCCTCGACGACCTTCTGGTGGCGGCGCTGGAGGGAGCAGTCGCGGGTGCCGAGCGGCCAGATCGTGCCGTGGGTGTCGGCGAGGATCTGCACCTCGACGTGGCGGCCGTTCTCCACGTACGGCTCGACGAAGACCTCGCCGTCGCCGAAGGCACTCGCCGCTTCGGCGCGTGCGGCGGCGAGTTCGGCGTCCAGGGCCGCCAGGTGCCGTACGACGCGCATGCCCCGGCCCCCGCCGCCCGACGCCGCCTTCACCAGGACCGGGAGGTCGGTCTCGGTGACGTCGGTGAGGGGCTTCAGTCCCATGAGCCGCTTGGCGCGGGTCTTGGACGCCATCGCCTCGATGGCGTCCGGGGGCGGGCCGATCCAGACCAGGCCCGCGTCCAGGACGACCCGGGCGAAGTCGGCGTTCTCGGAGAGGAAGCCGTAGCCGGGGTGCACGGCGTCCGCGCCGGACGCGACGGCGGCCTTCACGATCAGGTCGCCGCGCAGGTAGGTGTCGGCGGGCGCGGCCCCCGGAAGTCGTACGCCCGTGTCGGCCACGCGCGCGTGGAGGGCGTTCTCGTCGGCGTCCGAGTGCACGGCGACCGTGCGGATGCCCAGCTCGCGGCAGGTGCGGAAGACGCGGCAGGCTATCTCGCCCCGGTTGGCGACCAGCAGGGTGGAGATCATCTGTTCCCTCACATCCGGAAGACGCCGAAGCCGCCGCGCGCGCCCTCGTAGGGGGCGGTGTGGATGGCGGACAGGCACAGGCCGAGGACGGTGCGGGTGTCGCGCGGGTCGATGACGCCGTCGTCGTACAGCCGCCCGGACAGGAACATCGGCAGCGACTCGGACTCGATCTGCTGCTCCACCATGGCGCGCAGAGCGGCATCCGCCTCCTCGTCGTACGGCTGTCCCTTCGCGGCGGCCGACTGGCGGGCGACGATCGACAGCACGCCCGCGAGCTGCTGCGGGCCCATCACGGCCGACTTGGCGCTGGGCCAGGCGAAGAGGAAGCGCGGGTCGTAGGCCCTGCCGCACATGCCGTAGTGGCCGGCGCCGTAGGAGGCGCCCATGAGGACGGAGAGGTGCGGGACGCGGCTGTTGCTGACCGCGTTGATCATCATCGCGCCGTGTTTGATGATGCCGCCCTGCTCGTACTCCTTGCCGACCATGTAGCCGGTGGTGTTGTGCAGGAAGAGCAGCGGGATGTCGCGCTGGTTGGCGAGCTGGATGAACTGGGCGGCCTTCTGGGACTCCGCGCTGAAGAGGACCCCTCGGGCGTTCGCCAGGATGCCGACGGGATAGCCGTGCAGGGTGGCCCAGCCGGTGGTCAGGCTCGTGCCGTACAGCGGCTTGAACTCGTCGAAGTCGGAGGCGTCGACGATGCGGGCGATGACCTCGCGCGGGTCGAAGGGGGTTTTGAGGTCGCCGGGCACGAGCCCCAGGAGCTCCTCCTCGTCATACTTCGGGGGGATGGCCGGGTCAGGATCGCCGTACGCCTTGCGGTGGTTGAGGCGGGCGACCACGCGCCGGGCTTGCCGGAGGGCGTCGTGCTCGTCGACGGCGAAGTGGTCGGCGAGGCCCGACACGCGCGCGTGCATCTCGGCGCCGCCCAGGGACTCGTCGTCGCTCTCCTCCCCCGTGGCCATCTTCACCAGCGGCGGACCGCCGAGGAACACCTTGGCCCGCTCCTTGACCATGATCACGTGGTCGGACATGCCGGGGATGTAGGCGCCCCCGGCCGTCGAGTTGCCGAAGACGACGGCGACGGTCGGGATCCCGGCCGCCGAGAGCCGGGTGAGGTCGCGGAAGATGGCGCCCCCGGGGATGAAGATCTCCTTCTGCGACGGCAGGTCTGCGCCCCCGGACTCCACCAGGCTGATGCAGGGCAGCCGGTTGGCGAGGGCGATGTCGTTCGCGCGCAGGGCCTTCTTCAGCGACCAGGGGTTGCTCGCTCCCCCGCGCACGGTCGGGTCGTTGGCGGTGATCAGGCACTCCACGCCCTCGACGACACCGATGCCGGTGACGAGGGAGGCGCCGACGGTGTGGTCGCTGCCCCAGGCGGCCAGCGGGGACAGCTCCAGGAAGGGCGTGTCGGGGTCGAGGAGCAGCTCGATCCGTTCGCGGGCGAGGAGTTTGCCGCGCCGCCGGTGCCGCTCGACGTACTTCTCGCCGCCGCCCGCGAGGGCCTTGGCGTGCTCGGCGTCGAGTTCGGCGAGTTTGGCGAGCATGGCCTCGCGGTTGGCCCGGTGGTCGGGGCCGCTCGGGTCGAGCGCGGAGGTCAGGACGGTCACAGCAGGGCCTCCGGTATGTCCAGGTGGCGGGAGCGCAGCCATTCGCCGAGGGCCTTGGCCTGCGGGTCGAAGCGGTGCCGGTCGGCGACGCCCGCGCCGAGGATGCCCTCGACGACGAAGTTGAGGGCGCGGAGATTGGGCAGGACGTGCCGGGTGACGTTCAGCGGCCGGCTCTCGGGGATCAGCTCCCGGAACCGCTCGGCCGTCAGCTCGTGCGCGAGCCACCGCCAGGCGTCGTCCGTGCGGGCCCACACACCGACGTTGGCGTTGCCGCCCTTGTCACCGCTGCGGGCACCCGCGACGAGGCCGAGAGGGGCGTGCCGTGCGGGGCCGGGCGGCAGCGGCTCCGGCAGGGGCGGTTCGGGCAGGGGACGTTCGAGCAGGGGACGTTCGGGCTCCTCGTCGAGTACGGCGGTGTCGTGGGCCGGCGGCACGGGGACCCGGCGCCCGTCATGGAGGACGGCCACATGGTCGACCGCACCCTGGGGGACGTACACATCCTCGAAAACCCCATAGGGCGAGCCCTTTCCGGGTGGCGCCAGCACATGGAAGCCGGGGTAACTGGCGAGCGCCAGCTCCACGRCCGCCCCGCTCAGGGCCCGCCCGACGACCTCCTGGTCGGGGTCCCGTACGACGAGCCGCAGCAGCGCGCTCGCCGTCTCCTCGGTCGGGGCGTCGGGCCGGTCGGTGCGGACCAGCTCCCAGCGCACGTCGGCGGCCTTGCCCAGGGCCGGTTCCATCTGCTCCCGTACCAGGGCGGCCTTGGCCTCGATGTCGAGGCCGGTGAGCACGAAGACGACCTCGTTGCGGAAGCCGCCGAGCCTGTTGAGCCCGACCTTGAGGGTGGGCGGCGGCGCCTGACCGCGCACGCCCTCGATCCGCACCCGGTCGGGCCCCTCCTGGCCGAGCCGCACGGTGTCGAGCCGGGCGGTGACGTCCGGGCCGGCGTACCGGGCGCCGGTCGTCTCGTACAGCAACTGGGCGGTGACCGTGCCGACGTCGACGAAGCCGCCGGTGCCGGGGTGCTTGGTGATGACGCAGCTGCCGTCCTCATGGATCTCGGCGAGCGGGAAGCCGGGCCGGCGGACGTCGCCGTCCCGGAAGAAGGCGTAGTTGCCGCCGGTGGCCTGCGCCCCGCACTCCAGCACATGCCCGGCGACGACGGCCCCCGCGAGCCGGTCGTGGTCCGTTTCCCTCCACCCGAAGTGGGCGGCGGCCGGGCCGGTGACGAGTGCAGCGTCCGTCACCCGCCCGGTGACGACGATGTCGGCGCCCGCCCGCAGACAGGCCGCGATCCCGAAGCCGCCGAGGTAGGCGTGGGCTGCGAGGCTGTGGGGGTGGGCGGCGGTGAGGTCGTCGCCCTCGACATGTGCGACGCGCACGGGGATGCCGAGCCGGTCGACCAACATCCTTACGGCGTCGGCGAGTCCGGCCGGGTTGAGCCCGCCGGCGTTGGTGACGATCTTCACGCCCTGCTCGTGGGCGATCCCCAGGCAGTCCTCCAACTGCCGCAGAAAGGTACGGGCGTATCCGGCGGCCGGGTCCTTCAGCCGGTCGCGCCCCAGGATGAGCATCGTCAGCTCGGCGAGGTAGTCGCCCGTGAGGACGTCCAGGTCACCGCCGGTGAGCATCTCGCGCATGGCATCGAAGCGGTCGCCGTAGAAGCCCGAGGCGTTGCCGATGCGGAGGGTCACTGTCCGGCCCCTCTCGGGGGGCGGCCGGTGCCGGGCGGGCCCGCGAAGGCCTGGGCGATGTCCAGCCAGCGGTCGGCGTCGGGGCCGTCGGCGCGCAGGGCGAGGTCGGCGCGGTGGGCGCGCTGGGTGACCAGGAGGCAGAAGTCGGGGGCGGGCCCGGTGACGCGTTGCGGGGCGTCCTCGGGCCCGTACGTCCACAAGTCGCCGGACGGGGCTCGGAGTTCGACGCGGAAGGGATCGGCCGGCGGAGTCAGTCCGTGCACACGGTAGGCGAAGTCCCGGGTCCGCACCCCGAGCCGGGCCACATGCCGGAGCCGGTCGGTGGGTGGGCGCACCACACCCAGGGCGTCGGCCACATCCTGCCCATGCGCCCAGGTCTCCATGAGGCGGGCCGTCGCCATGGAGGCGGCCGACATGGGTGGGCCGTACCAGGGGAAGCGGGCCTTGGGTGGGGCGGCCCGCAGCGCCTGCTCCAGCGCCGTACGGCCGTCGCGCCACCGCGCGAGCAGTTCGCTGGGCGGGAGTCCGGCGTCCTCCTCGGCGCCCTCGTCGACGAAGGAGGACGGTGCGGCGAGGGCCTTCTCGACCAGGGCGCGAAAGCCGTCGGCGTCGGTGACGGCGAGCAGGGCCGAACGGTCCGTCCAGGCGAGGTGGGCGATCTGGTGGGCGACGGTCCAGCCGGGGGCGGGCGTGGCGAGCGCCCAGCGAGCCGTACTCAACCCGGCGACGACGCGGTCGAGTTCCTCGCTCTCCTCGCGCAGGTCGTCGATCACGGACGTCGTCGGATCGGACACGGGCGCTCCCCTCGGGGCACGGCGGTGTGCGGGGATGATGCGGGGTGGTGCGGGGCAGTGCTGGGTGGTGCGGCGTGCTGTGGAGCATGGCAGCGGGGCAAGAAACAATCAAGCGTGCTTGCATGAAAAACGAGGAATCCCGAGCTGCTCGCCCACTACCTCATGACCGTGGCCGACGGCATCGCCGTCCAAGCCGCCGGCGGCGCCACCCGCGAGGACCTCCCGCGGGTGGCCGAGATGGCCCTGCGGAGCTGGCCGCCTGCCTGACTACCGCACGCGGGACTGTTGCGGAGTGTGAGCGCGCAGGGCGTCTGTGAGCCAGGTGAACACCGGTGCCAGGCTGGGCGGGACGGGCCATCCGTTGATGACGGCCAGCAGGTGCCAGTAGCGCTCCGCGCGGGGGTCGCCGGCGATCTCCAGGCGTGTCAGCAGCCAGTGGCGCAAGTCTGTGTCGTCGGCGCGGCTGAAGGTTTGCGCGTAACGGGCGGTGAGGGCGTCGACGACGGGTGCGGCCGCGGCCGAGGCCGGAGCGATGCCGGCATCGAGTGCGCGGCCGACGCTGTCGCGGACGGTCTCGGTGAGGTCGTGGTGCAGGCCGGTGACGTCGCCCTGGGCGCGCTCGGCTGCCTGGTACTCGGCCATGCGGCGCAGGGCTGAGCGGAAGTCGGGGTCCTCGGTGAGTTCGGCGAGTTCCACCCAGGCGTCGACCTGACGGGGTTCGGGGTCGTCCGGCAGTTCGGGCATGGCCGAGCGGATCATGTCGACGAAGTCGGGGTTGGCGTCGAACCCGCCGAAGGTGTCTTCGATGACATCGGTGATGCGGCGTCGGCGTTCGTCGTCGGAGAGCTTGGCAAGCTTGTGCATGAGGTCCATTTCCTCGGCAGTGGAGCCTCGTTCGGCCACCGCTCGCAGCACCGCGCGCCGCAGTCGGAGGGTGCGGATCTGCACGTCCAGGGCGTCGGCGTGTGCGGCCGCGATCTCGGGCACCGAGACCTCCCGGTCCAGCATCTGCCGGATGACAGCAAGGTCGAGCCCCAGGTCACGCAGGGTGCGCACCAGCTCCAGACGCGCCAGTGCGCCGATGTCGTAGAGACGGTAGCCGGCCGGGCTGCGGTCCGTCGGCGGCACGATTCCGGTGTCGGAGTAGAACCGAATGGTCTTGACCGTCAGCCCGGTCCGCCGGGCCAGGGCCCCGATCGTGAAGAGCGTGTCGCCGTCCATGCCTGCACCTTCGCGCCTCCCCCTACGGGAGACTCAAGCCCGGTCTCCCCGCAGACCTCAGCCGTCGATGTCGAGCGCCGTCCCGTACAGCCGGTCCACGTGCAACCGGACGACCACCCGCCGCTCGGCCACCAACTGCTCCAGGAACGCGCCTTCGTCCTCCGGCCTGGCCGCCTCCGGGATGATCCCGAGCAGCTCCCGCCCGACCTCGTCCCCGGGAACCGTCGTGACCTCGGAAACCTCCGCCTCGCCCTCGGCGACGGCGAACGACCACACGTCGCCGCCCTGCACATGCAGCGCCGCGCGCGGATTGTGCCGCAGCTGCCTGACCTTGACGCGGTCGGCCGTCGTCGAGAACCGCACGATCCGGGCCTCGGGGTCCCAGGCGTAGACCATGGTGGTCAGATGGGGCCGACCGTTGCGCTTGACGGTGGCGAGGGTGCCGAACTGCTGCTTGCCGAGCAGGTCGGAGAGGGCTTCGTCGGACAGCGGGCGGGGTGCGGGACCTTGAGTCATGACCAGGTCAACTCGGCTGCCCACGCGGAAATTTCGCGAGCAGCGCTCGGACCGGGGCATAGGGTGGCGCGACAGGGGGTGGCGTGAACATGGGGAACGCGATGGTGGCCGTCCCGCCAGGGCGGGTGACGCTGTCGGACCGGCGGACGCAGCGGAGTTGGGCCGTCGAGGTCGCGCCCTTCCGGATGTCGGCGTTCCCGGTCACTCAGGCCTGGTACGCCCAGGTCACCGGTGAGCGGCCGAGTGCCGCTCACGGTGAGCGGCTGCCCGTCGAGGGCGTGTCGTGGTGGGACGCCGTGCGGTTCTGTAACGCGCTGTCCCGGGCGGAAGGGCTGACGCCGGTGTATCGCCTGTGCGGTGAGTCCGAGTCGGTCGACCTGGACGGCTCCGGTGACGGGTACCGGCTGCCGAGCGAGGCCGAGTGGGAGCATGCCTGCCGGGCCGGCAGCGGTGGGCCGCGGTACGGGCCGCTCGATGAGATCGCCTGGTATCGCGGCAACTCGCAGGAGCGGATCCGTCCCGTGGGCGGCAAGCGGGCCAACGCGTGGGGTCTCCACGACATGCTGGGCAATGTCTGGGAGTGGTGCTGGGACGTCTATGACGCCGAGGTCTACGGCACCTACCGAGTGTTGCGGGGCGGTGGCTGGGCGGACGAGCACTGGAGTTGCCGTGCTTCTGTCCGGCGGCGTAGTCATCCGACGTTCCGGATCGACGACGTGGGATTTCGCGTCGCGCGCGCATACCAGCCGCAGTGAACAGCCCGCAGTGAACGCGTCCCGGTCGCTCTAGCCCTCCAGCCCCGTACTCTCCAGCGCCGCCGTCTTCCGGCGGCCGCGGCCTCGGCCGCCGCCGCCGACCTGGGTCCGTACCGCCCCCATGCTCGCCGCGATGACGAGGGCGATCGCGGCGGCCTGCAGGGCGGTGAGGGCCTGGTCGAGGAGGAGGAAGCCGGCCGTCGCGGCGATGGCCGGTTCCAGGCTCATGAGGATCGCGAAGGCGGCGGCGGGCAGGCGGCGCAGGGCGAGCAGTTCGAGGGTGTAGGGCAGGACCGAGGAGAGCAGGGCCACCGCCGCGCCCAGGCCCAGCGTCACCGGGTCGACCAGCTTCGTGCCCGACTCGGCGATGCCCAGCGGCAGGAACAGCACCGCCCCCACCGCCATCGCCAGTGCCAGGCCGTCCGCCTGCGGGAACCGGCGGCCCGTACGGGCGCTGAAGATGATGTAGGCCGCCCACATGGCGCCGGCGCCCAGGGCGAAGGCGACTCCCGTGGGGTCGAGGCCGCTGAAGCCTCCCCCGCCGAGGAGGAAGACGCCGGCGAGGGCGAGGGCCGCCCAGACGACGTTGATCGCGCGGCGGGACGCCAGGACGGAGAGGGCGAGCGGGCCGAGGACCTCCAGGGTGACCGCGGGGCCCAACGGGATGCGGGCGACGGACTGGTAGAAGAGGCCGTTCATGGCGGCCATGGTGATGCCGAAGACGACCACCGTGCCCCAGTCGGCGCGCGAGTGTCCGCGCAGCCGCGGGCGGCAGACCAGCAGCAGGACGACCGCCGCCACGAGCAGCCGCAGCGCCACCACCCCGAGGGCGCCCGTCCTCGGCATCAGCATCACGGCCAGCGCACCGCCGAACTGCACGGAGATCCCGCCCGCGAGCACCAGGCCGACCGGCCCGAGGGAGCGCAGCCGGCCCGGCCCGGCGGCCGGTGCGGCGGCAGCGGCTGTCGTCGCGGGCTGGGGCGTGGTGACGCTGTCGGGAGTGGTCACGGGCGGTCCTGTGCTCGGCTCGGCGGCGTACTCGGGCTGCGTACGTACACCGTCATGCACGTTCGCGTGCATCACGGTGTACCGTTCAGTCCAGAGTAATGGACTCGGTCAGGCGCGTAAACCGCTTATGCCACTGTCTCGGAATGCGGGCTCTCAGCGGCGGGCGAGGTACAGGTTCAGCGCCTTGTACAGCAGCCGGTTGAGCGGGAAGTCCCACTCCCCGAGGTACTCGACGGCCTCGCCGCCGGTGCCCACCTTGAACCGGAGCAGGCCGAGCAGGTGGCTGGACTCCTCCAGGGTGTCGGTGATGCCGCGCAGGTCGTAGACGGCGGCGCCCAGTTCATGGGCGTCGCACATCATGCGCCACTGCACGGCGCTGCTCGGCTGGACCTCGCGCCGCCGGCTGGTGGAGGCGCCGTAGGAGTACCAGACGTGGTCACCGACGGTCAGCATCGTCGCGGCGGCCAGCACCTCGCCGTCGTGGTACGCGAGGTAGAGCCGCATCCGGTCCGGGTGCTCGGCCGTGAGGGCGCTCCACATGCGCTGGAAGTAGGGCAGCGGGCGCGGGATGAAGCGGTCCCGTTCGGCGGTCTCGCAGTACAGCTCGTGGAAGGCCGGCAGATCCTCGTGGCCGCCGCGTACGACCTTCACGCCGGCCTTCTCCGCCTTGGTGATGTTGCGCCGCCACTGCTGGTTCAGACCGCCGCGGATGTCGTCCAGCGACCGTCCGGCGAACGGCACCTGGAAGACGTACCGGGGCTGTCCCGCGGCGAAGCCGTCCCCGCCGCCGGGTTCGGTCTGCCGCCAGCCCATGCGGCGCAGGGTGTCCGCGACCTGGCCGGCACGCGGTTCGAACGACGTCGCCCGCACGTCGCGCAGCCGCCGGGCGGCCGGGTCCGCGATCGCCGCCTTGACCGCCTCGGCGCTCCACCGGCGCACCACGACCGGCGGGCCCATCCGCACCGCGAAGGCGCCCCGTCGCCCGAGGTGGGCGACCATCGGCTCCAGCAGGCGTTCGAGGCCGGGCTCGTGCCAGTCGATGAGCGGGCCCTCGGGCAGATACGCCAGGTACCGGGGCAGCCCGGGCAGCTTCGGCCCGGGCAGCGGGCGCAGCAGCACCAGTCCGGCGCCGACGAGCTGCCCGGTCGCGTCGAACCAGCCGAGGCTCTCCGCCTGCCAGTCGGGCTTCACCTCGCCCCAGGACGGGAGCTGCGTGTGGCTGGCGGAGGGGCGGGCCGCGACGAACGCCAGATGCTCGTCACGGGTGATCGGCTGGACGCGGACGCTCATGCGCGGGCTCCTTCGAGTGGCTGGTGCCGTGACTCTAGGAGCGGCCCCGCCCCTCCCCCCGCTCAGACACTCGGGTCCGCCCGTCCCGTGGCCCGAACGCCTCAAGCGCGTCCACGTCGCTCGCGCGGGCGTTCAGGTGGTAGTCGGCCCAGGCTGCGATGTCCGCGTACGCGCACTCGGCGATCAGCCGCGCGGTCGCCGTGGGGATGTCGTACGGCGTGACGCGCAGATCGGTGCCCGGGCCCAGCAGGCACCAGTGCGCGCCGGGGCGGCCGTACGGCATGCCGACGCTGCCCGGGTTGACCACCAGGCGGCCGTGGGCCAGACGGGTGTAGGGCATGTGGGTGTGGCCGCACACCACCGTGCGGATGTCGTCGTCCAGGCCGGTGAACACCTCCGTCCAGCGGGCCGGGCGGGAGTCGACCAGGACGATCTCCTCGTCGTCGCGGGGTGTGGCGTGGCAGAAGAGGACCTTGCCGTGGCCGGGGACGGTGAGGGTCAGGGACGTGGGCAGGGAGTCGAGGAAGTCGACCTGCTCGGCAGTCAGCCGGCGGGCCGCGTACGGGGTGATCGCGTCGGGGAGACGGTCCCGCTCGCCCCTGGCGATCTCGACCAGCTCGCGGTCGGCGGTCGGCGTTCCCCGCGACCCACAGCACACGGTCGCCCTGCGCCCGCAGCAGTTCGATGACCTCCCCCGGGTGCGGGCCGGCCGCGATGTCGCCGGTGAGCACGACGCGCTCGGCGGCGGCGACGTCCGGCTCGGCGAGGACGGCCTCCAGGGCGGGGAGGACGCCGTGGATGTCGGACAGCACGGCCACTCGCCCCGGTTCACCGCTCGACCCCCGTGTCATTGCCCGCTCCTTCCTCCAGTGCCGCAGCCAGCACCTCCGCCAGGTGCCTCCCCCGCACGCCCGCCAGCTGCTCCAGCTGCGTACGGCAGGAGAAGCCGTCCGCCAGGACCACCGTGCCGTCCGGGGCGTCCCGCACCGACGGCAGGAGCTGTTCCTCGGCGCAGGCCGTGGACACCTCGTAGTGGCCCTTCTCGAAGCCGAAGTTTCCCGCGAGACCGCAGCAGCCGCCGCTCAGTTCGCCGGAGAGCAGAGCGGCTTGACGCAGCCGGCGGTCGGCGGCGTCGCCCAGCACCGCGTGCTGGTGGCAGTGGGTCTGGCCGGCCACCGGGCGGTCCACGCGCGGCGGTGTCCAGTCGGGGGCGTGGCGTTCCAGCGTCTCCGCGAAGGTGAGGACCTTGGCGGCGAGGCGGGCCGCGCGCGGGTCGTCGTGCAGCAGCTCGGGGACGTCCGTGCGGAGCGCCGCCGCGCAGCTCGGCTCCAGGACCACGACCGGGGCGTCGGTCTCCAGCACCGGTTCCATCAGGTCGAGCGTGCGGCGCATGACCGCTCGGGCGCGGTCCAGCTGCCCCGTCGACACGTACGTCAGCCCGCAGCAGACACGCCCCCGGCCCCGCAGCAGGGACAGCGGGTCGAGCGCGACCGTCCTGCCGTCGCCCACCGGCGGTTTCGCCAGATGCACGGTCGGCGGCAGCGCCACCCGCAGCCCGGCCGCCTCCAGCACGCGCACGGCGGCCTGCCCGACGGCCGGCGAGAGGTACTCGGTGAAGGTGTCGGGCCACAACACGACGAGACGGCCGCGCCCGGCAACAGCGACCTCGCCCCGCCGCCGCTCCCACCACCGGCTGAACGTCCGTGTCGCCACCCGCGGGATCTCCCGCTCGGGGGCGATCCCGCCCAGCCGTTTCGCCGCCCGGGCGAAGGGGCGCACCCGGGCGAGGGCGTTGACCAGCGGCGCCGTGCGCGTACGGGTCACCGCCCGGAGCCACGCCGGCAGCCGGCCCATCGCGTAGTGCGCGGCCGGGCGGCGCCGGCCGGCGTAGTGGTGGTGGAGGAACTCCGCCTTGTACGTGGCCATGTCGACCTCCACCGGGCAGTCCGACCGGCAGCCCTTGCAGGACAGGCACAGGTCCAGCGCGTCCCGCACCTCCGTGGAGCGCCAGCCGTCGGTCACCACCTCACCCGCGAGCATCTCGTGCAGCAGCCGCGCACGCCCGCGCGTGGAGTGCTCCTCCGCGCCGGTCGCCCGGAAGGACGGGCACATGACGGCGGAGCCGGACACCGACGTCGTACGGCACTTGGCGACGCCCACGCAGCGCCGCACCGCCGCCGAGAAGTCACCGCCGTCGGAGGAGTAGCCGAAGGCGACGTCGACGGGCTCACGGGGGAGGACGGAGAAGCGCAGGCCGGCGTCGAGGGGCGCGGGGCGGACCAGCATGCCGGGGTTGAGGAGGTCGTCGGGATCCCACACCCCTTTCACCCGCTCGAACAGGCCCACCATCTCCTGCCCGTACATCTTCGGCAGCAGCTCCGCCCGCGCCTGCCCGTCCCCGTGCTCCCCGGACAACGACCCGCCGTGCGCCACCACCAGCTCCGCGAGCTCCTCCGAGAAGCGCCGGAAACGGGCGATGCCGGGCTCCGTCAGCAGGTCGAAGTCGATGCGGACGTGGATGCAGCCGTCCCCGAAGTGCCCGTACGGCGTGCCGCGCAGGCCATGCGCGCCGAGCAGCGCGCGGAAGTCCCGCAGATACGCCCCGAGCCGGACTGGCGGCACCGCGCAGTCCTCCCACCCCGGCCACGCTTCCCTCCCGTCCGGCATCCGGGTCGCCGTACCGCTCGCGTCCTCCCGGATCCGCCACAGCACGCGCTGCCCCGCCGGATCGGTCACCACCAGGGCGTCCAGGACATCGGCCACCCGCACGATCGCCTCCGCACGCGCGCGTGCCTCGGCTGCCGACTCCCCGCCGGTCTCCACGAACAGCCAGGCCCTGCCCCGCGGCMGCGCGGCCGCGGACGGCACCAGGTCCGCCGCCATGCCCTCCACCGTCAGCGGGCGCAGCGGCAGCAGCCCGGCCGCCGCCTCCGCCGCCGCGCTCTCGTCGGCGTAGCCCAGCACGGCCAGCGCACGCGCGCGTGGTGCCTCGACCAGTCGTACGGTGGCCTCGGTCAGCACGCCCAGCGTGCCCTCCGAACCGCAGAAGGAGCGGGCCACGTCGGCGCCCTTCTCGGGCAGCAGGGCGTCCAGCGCGTACCCGGAGATGCGGCGGGGCAGCTCGGGGAAGCCCGTGCGCAACCGGGCCAGATCGCCGTCCACGAGCTCCCGCAGGCCGTCCGGCGCGCCGGCCCAGTCCGGCCCGAGCCGCAGCCGCCGCCCGCGCGCGGTGACCACGTCCAGCTCGCGCACGCTGTCCGCGGTCGTCCCCCACGCCACGGAGTGCGAGCCACAGGAGTTGTTGCCGATCATGCCGCCGAGCGTGCAGCGGCTGTGCGTGGACGGATCCGGCCCGAACCGCAGCCCGTGCGCAGCCGCCGCCTCCTGGAGCCGGTCGAGCACCAGCCCCGGCTGCACTACGGCCGTACGCGCCTCGGGATCCAGAGCGACCAGCCGGTTCATGTAGCGGGTGAAGTCCAGGACGACACCGGTGCCGGTGGCCTGCCCCGCGATGGACGTGCCCCCGCCGCGGGCGACGACGGGCACGCCGTGCTCCCGGCAGACGGCCAGTACGGCGGCCACGTCCTCGGCGTCCACGGGCGCGACGACCCCACGAGGGACCCTCCGGTAGTTCGACGCGTCCATGGTGACCAGCGCCCGGGAGGTGACATCGAACCCGACCTCGCCCCGGACGGCCGCCCGCAACTCCATCTCAAGTTTGGACATGCCTCCGCTCATGCCTCCACTCAACACCGTCTCACCCGACGGACGACGTTTCGCCCGCGTTTCGGTAAACGGCTACGCTCCCCTCCGTGGCTGAGATCCGGATTCCCTC
This sequence comes from Streptomyces swartbergensis, assembly GCF_002148965.1. GTDB lineage: Bacteria > Actinomycetota > Actinomycetes > Streptomycetales > Streptomycetaceae > Streptomyces > Streptomyces swartbergensis. The sequence continues at coordinate 14,335 of NZ_NGFN01000126.1, forward strand.
TGACATCAAGCCCGCGGACGGACGTTTCGGCGCGGGTCCCTCCAAGGTGCGGACGGAGGCGCTGGACGCCCTCGCCGCCACCGGCACGTCCCTCATGGGCACCTCCCACCGCCAGGCTCCCGTCAAGAACCTGGTCGGCAAGGTACGTGAGGGCATCCGCGAGCTGTTCCAGCTCCCCGACGGTTACGAGGTGATCCTCGGCAACGGCGGCTCCACCGCGTTCTGGGACATCGCGACGCACGGCCTGATCGAGAACAAGTCGCAGCACCTCAGCTTCGGCGAGTTCTCCTCCAAGTTCGCCAAGGCCGCCAAGCTCGCGCCCTGGCTGGCCGAGCCGGACGTCATCTCCTCCGACCCCGGCACGCACCCCGAGCCGGTCGCCGAGGCGGGCGTGGACGTCTACGCCTTCACCCACAACGAGACCTCGACCGGTGTCGCCATGCCGATCAAGCGGGTGGCCGGCGCCGACGAGGGCGCCCTGGTCCTCGTGGACGCCACCTCGGGCGCCGGCGGTCTCCCCGTCGACATCGCCGAGACGGACGTCTACTACTTCGCCCCGCAGAAGTCCTTCGCCTCCGACGGCGGCCTGTGGATCGGCGTCTTCTCCCCGGCCGCGATCGAGCGCGCGGAGCGGATCCACGCGAGCGGCCGCCACGTCCCGGAGTTCTTCTCGCTCCCGACGGCGATCGACAACTCCCGCAAGAACCAGACGTACAACACCCCGGCCCTCGCCACGCTGTTCCTCCTCAACGAGCAGCTGGAGTGGATCAACGGCCAGGGCGGCCTGGACTGGTCGGTCCGCCGCACCGCCACGTCCGCGCGGACGCTGTACGGCTGGGCCGAGGACGTCAAGTTCGCGAACCCGTTCGTCACCGACCCGGCCAAGCGCTCCCAGGTCATCGGCACGATCGACTTCACGGACGAGGTCGACGCCGCCGCCGTCGCCAAGGTCCTGCGCGCCAACGGCATCGTCGACACCGAGCCCTACCGCAAGCTCGGCCGCAACCAGCTGCGCGTCGCGATGTTCCCGGCGATCGACCCGGCGGACGTCGAGGCGCTCACGAAGTGCGTCGACTACGTGATCGAGAAGCTCTGACCTCTCTCGCGTACGTGACCGAGGGTGCCCCGCTCGTGCGGGGCGCCCTCGCTCGTACTCAGGCGCCCGCGCCCCTGACGAACACCTCGAACAGCCGGGTCAGGCTGTCCTCCGCGTAACCTTCCGCCGAGGCGCGCCGGAACGCCTCCAGCACCGCGGCGGGCAGCGCCGGGTCCACGCCCGCGTCCCGCGCCGTGTGCACGACGTGCTCCATGCTCGCCACGGCCATCGAGATCCGCTCGACGTCGCCCGAGTGCCGCCCCGCCTCGATCCGCGGCGTGTAGAAGTCGAGGAACTGGTCCATCCCGCCCAGCGTCCGCGCCGCGTACGGCGTGATCTCCGAGGCGCTGATGCCGTTCGCGTCCGCCAGCGCCAGCGTGTGCAGCCAGGCGGTCAGGGTGGTCCAGAAGAGGTCCATCTGGAGCTGGTAGTAGAGCGCGGCCAGGCCCGGGTCCTCGCCGCGGTAGTCGGTGCCCGTGATGACCTGCAGAACGTGCTCGTACTGCTCGAAGAGGTCCCGGGGGCCGCTGTAGAAGGTGTCGAACTCCGGCGAGCCGATGCCGGACGGCGGTGTCTGGACTCCGCCGGTGAGGTGACGCGCCCCGTGCTCGACCGCCCAGGCCGCCCCCTCGCGGGCCCGCTCCGGGGTGTCCGAGCTGAGGTTGACCAGGACGCGGCCCGCCAGTGCCGGAGCGGCGGGCTCCAGGATGGCGTACATCGCGGCGTAGTCGGTGAGGCTCAGCACGACCACCTCGTTCGCCGCCAGCGCCTCCTCGACGCCGGCGGCGCGCACCGCGCCCGTGGCCACCAGCTCGTCGGCGCGGCTCGCCGTGCGGTTCCAGACGGTGACGTCGTAGCCGGCGTCCAGGTAGGCACCGGCCATCGCGCGGCCCATGGGGCCGAGACCGATGACGGTGACGGACGAGGCGCCGGACGACGGGTGCGCGGCAGCAGACGGACTCACAGCGGACGGACTCACAGAAATCTCCCCGGGGATCACTGAACGGCGACTAGAACGAACGCTCTATCCAGAGAGGAACCTAGCACGTGACTAGAGCGATCGCTCTAGCTCGGTAGAGTGGCGGCGTGAAGACCAAGGCCCCGCACGACCTCGAGACCGCCGGCACCCGCGAGCGGATCGTCCGTACGGCATCCCGCCTGATGCAGCGCCAGGGCTACGAGGGCACCGGTATCAAGCAGATCTCCCGCGAGGCCGGGGCGACGCTCGGCTCGGTCTACCACTTCTTCCCCGGCGGCAAGCAGGAGCTCGGCACGGCCGCCGTGCGGCTCGGCGACGAGGAGTTCACCGAGCTGCTGCGCGAGTCGCTCGACGCGGAGCCGGACCCGGCCAAGGCCCTCGTCGCGCTCACCGCCTCCCTCGCCGAGGGCCTGCGCGAGTCCGACTGGCTCGACGGCTGCCCGGTCACCTCCACCGTCGTCGGCACGGCGGGCAGCGCCCCCGGCATCCAGCGGGCGGCGGCCGAGGCGTTCGCCCGCTGGCGGGCCGTGGTCGCCGCGAAGCTGGTCGCCGCGAGGTTCGCCGAAGCGGACGCTGAGGATCTGGCCCACACGGTGATCGCCACGCTGGAGGGGGCCGAACTGGCGTCCCAGGTCGCCCGCAGCGAGACCCCGCTGGAGGCGGCGGGACGGCATCTGGCGCGTCTGATCGCCTCGTACGGAGGCAGCGGTCACTCGTGACCACGCAAGGGGCGCCCGGCAGGTACCGGGCGCCCCTCATGTCACGTCAGACGATGCTCACGCAGGCATGCTCAGACCACGGACCCCAGGATCCCGCGCAGGGTGTCGCCGACCGTGGCGACGGCCGGCTGGGGCGTGCTCGGCGTCTTCTGCGCCGAGGCCTGCGGCTTCGGGTCGGGCAGCTTCTTGCAGACCGCGTCGGCCACGCCGCTGCCGTGCGGCACCTTGCCGCTGGTGAGGTACGTCGCCAGGTGCTTGTCGAGGCAGGCGTTGCCGCTCAGCGTGATGCCGTGGTTGCCGCCGCCCTGCTCCACCACCAGGCTGGAGCCCTTCAGCAGCCGGTGCATGGTGACACCGCCCTGGTACGGGGTGGCCGCGTCGTCCGTCGCCTGGAACAGCAGCACCGGCGGGAGCTTGGCGTTGGCGACGTTCACCGGCTTGAGCGACTTCGTCGGCCAGAACGCGCACGGGGCGTTGTACCAGGCGTTGTTCCAGGCCATGAACGGCGCCTTCTCGTACACGGCCCAGTTGTCCTTGCGCCACTGCTTCCAGTCGCGCGGCCAGGACGCGTCACGGCACTGCACCGAGGCGTAGACGCTGTAGCCGTTGTCGCCGGAGGCGTCGATGGCGGCGATGTTGTCGTACGCCTTGACCAGCGCGGCGGTGTCGTGCTTGTTGACGTACGCCGCGAACGTCTGGGCGAGGGTGGGCCAGTAGGCGTTGTTGTAGCCGCCGGGTATGAAGATGTCCTCCAGTTCGGAGGCGCCCACCTTGCCGCCCGCGGGCTTCTTGGCCACGGCCGCCCGCATGGCGTACCACTTGGCCTCGACCTTCGCCGGGTCGGTGCCGAGCTTGTACGTGGAGTTGTACTTGGCGATCCACGCCATCAGCGCCTTGTGGCGCTTGTCGAAGGCGTAGTCCTGCTTGATGTTGGCGTCGTACCAGACCCCGGTCGGGTCGACGATCGAGTCCAGCACCAGGCGCCGCACCCGCTCGGGGAACAGCTTGGCGTAGACCGCGCCGAGGTAGGTGCCGTACGAGTAGCCGAAGTAGTTGATCTTCTTGGCGCCGAGGGCCTTGCGGATCGAGTCCATGTCCTTCACGGCGCTGACCGTGTTGATGTACGGCAGGACGTCGGCGTACTTCTTGCCGCAGGCCTGGGCGAAGGACTTGGCGCGGTCGAGGTTGGCCTTCTCGATCGCCGGGGTGCTGGGGACGGAGTCGGGACGCACCGGGTTGAAGTAGCCCGGCTTGCAGTCCAGGGCGGGCTGGCTCTTGCCCACGCCGCGCGGGTCGAAGCCGACGACGTCGTACTGGGCGGCGACCTCCTTGGGCAGGGAGGACGCGACGAAACCGGCCAGCGTCAGGCCGCTGCCGCCGGGGCCGCCGGGGTTGACCAGCAGCGGGCCCTGGTACGTCTTCGCGGTGTGCGGCACGCGGGACAGCGCCAGCGTGATCTTCTTCCCCTGCGGCTTCGCGTAGTCGAGCGGCACCTTCACCGACGCGCACTGGAGCGTCGGGTAGTCCTCCGTGCCGCACTTCTTCCAAGTGACCTTGGCGGCGGCGGTGTTCGCGGAGTGCGACGCGCTGGCGCTGGCGGGGACGGCGGTGAGTGTCCCGGCCAGGACGACAGTCGCGCCGCACAGGACGGCTGCGCTTCTTCTCATGGAGCTCTCTCAGAACGGTGAGGGGGGTCAGGACCGCGTGTCACACGGTCCGTGCCGCATCGTTTCGGAAGAGCACGCCATGCACGTATGTATTCGACCAAGACTTGACCGAATCGAGTCATTCGGTGCGCGCAAACCCCCTGAAATTGGGGGCAGTTGGACTACCGCGAACAACGCAAGAGGAGCGCAGGACGCGACGAGAGGGGCGCCCGGAAACCCAAGCGCCCCTGGCAGGTCAGGAGCCCGAGAGGGGCGGGAGGAGGCCTGTGCTCCGGTCCTGCCCTCCCTCCGCCGCCTCGCCGTCGCACCGGGTCTCCGTCGTGGTGTTCTGGGGCCCGAACAGGACAGTCCAGACGAGCCCTTCGACCCCCTGCCGCTCATTGCGGGACGTGTAGCATGAGGAACTCTGGCCATTGCCGCGGTCCGGCGGCGGAGCGGAGTGGGCCGCTACGGGTGCGGCGGAGGTCAGGGCTGCTGCGAGGACGATGACAGCCGCACCAGCCGAGTGCGCGAGGGATCGGGGCATACGGTGCAATCGCGGAGTTTTCATGATCACACCTTGAGCGGGAAAGCGCCCGGGAGGAAGGCTGACGGCCCCTCAACCGAACAATTCAACCCGATTGTGTGATTCCCCGAGGAGGCTCGGGCAGGCGGGCGTGGGAAAGGGCCACGTCAGCACGCGTCAGGGGCCTCGGTGAACCGGATGAGCCATCCGGCGTAGAGAACCTGCCTCGGCGCCGCACGCCGCCGAGGCTCGCTCACGTCCGGCGCGTGGAGGGCTGGGGAGGCAGCATCACGTCTCCACTGCGTTTGAGCCGCTGCCAGGGCAGTCGGTAGCCGTTGATCGCGGTCAGGCAGGCCTGGGCGAGGACCAGATACATCACCTGGCGGTAGACCACCTGCTGGAGAGGAAGCGCCCACAGGGGCCGGAGCCTCTCGCCGTCGAGATGGAAGGCGTACACGGCGCAGACGGCCTGCACCGCCAGCACACCGCTCCAGGCCAGCACAGTGGTGCGCGGGTTCCCGAACACCAAACCGTAGAGGGCCAGTATGTCGATCAGCGGGGCGAGCAAGGGGGTGAAGATCTGGAAGACGGCCAGCAAGGGCAGACCGAGGCGGCCGAAGTGGCCCGCGGGGCCACGCTCCAGCAGCGCATGACGGTGCTTCCACGTGGCCTGCATCGTGCCGTAGCTCCACCGGTAGCGCTGGCGCCACAGTTCCCGCAACGAGGACGGCGCCTCGGTCCAGGCGAGTGCCTCCGACGCGTAGCGGACCTCCCACCCGGCCCGGTGCAGGGCCATGGTGATGTCGGTGTCCTCGGCGAGGGTGTCGGCACTCATCATTCCGGCGTCCCGCAGGGCCTCGGCGCGGAATGCCCCCACGGCACCGGGAATGGTGGGCAAGCAGCGCAGCAGGTCGTACATGCGGCGGTCGAGGTTGAAGCCCATGACGTACTCGATGTGCTGCCACCGGCCGAGCAGCCGCCGGCGGTTGCCGACCTTGGCGTTGCCCGCGACGGCGCCGACGCGGGGGTCCGCGAACGGCTGGACGAGGCGGCCGACGGTCGAGGGGGCGAAGACGGTGTCGGCGTCCAGCATGACGATGAGGTCGTGGGAGGCCCGCAGGACGCCGGTGTTGAGGGCGGAGGGCTTACCGCCGTTGGGCCGGCGGATGACGGTGACGTTCGCGAGGGCGAGTGACTGCGCGATGTCGGCGGTGCCGTCAGTGGATCCGTCGTCCACGACGATGATCTCGACGGGGTGGTCGCTCGCAGCGAGGGAGCGGAGCGTCTTGGCGATGCACAGCTCCTCGTTGTAGGCGGGTATGACGACGCTGACGGGCTGGGTGACGGGCCGGCCGCTGTAGGGGCGCCGTTGACGGCGGGCGTGGTGACGGGCCAGGACGAGCAGGAGCACACAGCGTGCGAGGACGAGCGAACCGACCACGAGCAGCAGCACGCTGACGGCCGACACCGCTGCCCCCGAAACGGTCACAGCGGCCACGAAGATGCGGCCACTCCACCGGTCCGCCGTGTCGACGGGGCTCGTGAAACTCTCGGTGCCGACGAGATCGGCGAGGGTGGTGAACCGATAGCCCTGTGCCTTCAGCCGGGGGATCAGGGTCTTGAGGGCTTCGACAGTCTGTGATCTGTCCCCTCCCGCGTCGTGCAGGAGGACGACCGCACCCCTGCCCGCCGCGCTCGGTGTGGCGGCGTCGGCGATCGCCCGGGCGCCCGGCCGCCGCCAGTCGTTGGTGTCCTGGTCTATGAACGCCAGGACGTAGCCCTTCTCGCCCAGGCGCTGGGCCACGGACCACGCCCTGGCGTCGAGGGCGGAAGGGGTCGAGGAGTAGGGCATCCGCATCAGTGACGTGTTGATGCCCGCGGCCCCTGCGAGGGCGAGTTGGGTCAGCGCCAGCTCACGGTCGACGGCGCTCGCGGACTGGGTGGTCAGGTCCCGGTGGGAGAAGGTGTGGACGCCGATCTCGTGTCCGGAGCGGACCACACTGCGCAGGACTCCCGGGTGCCGGCTGGTCTGTTGCCCGGTGACGAAGAAGGTGCCGGGCGTGCGGTGGTGGTCGAGAACGGCCCGTATACGGGGCGTCCAGGTGGGGTCGGGGCCGTCGTCGAAGGTCAGGACGACGGTCTTGTCCGGTGTGCGATACGTCCGCAGGTGATCGTTGGTGGTGTCGACGACCGGGCCGCCGTCGGCGATCCTGCGGGGCACGCCGGTGGCCGGTCGTCCGCTGCGCCCTTCCTGGTCACCGGCGAAGCCCCTGGTGGTGTACCCCTCGACCAGGAGGACCGAGGCGACGAAAGCCAGCAGGACGAGGGGAACGACGATACGGAAGCGGTGCCGCGGCGACAGGGGTGCTCGCGTCCGCCGCGGGCCGGGCGACCTCGGTGAGCGGCCGGGTGACCGGTCAGGGCGCCGCCGCATCAGGGGGCCTCGGCCACCGATGGGTCGGGGGGCGGGGGTTCGACCACGGCACCGGGCGGTGCCGCGGGACTGGTCGCCGGCCCCGTGGGC